>NZ_JAAKOV010000009.1:0-171378 GCF_049171595.1 Aeromonas sp. 603607 | reverse complement strand
AGCAACCGGCGCGGCGCCGCCACGAGCCAAGGCTCCAGCAGAGTGAGCCAGTCGCAATGAACAGTGCGCGAAGATACTTGTTGGTAACGGGCCGCCAATTCGGTGGCGTGGCGCTGGTAGTAGTCGAGGGACACAATGCGTTCCAATCGGAAAATAAAGGGAAATAGTCTCACAAGATCAGTGGGTTGACTATGACAAGGACGACACTTTACAGACATGAACGATTAAGGGGGCAGAGGCATTTACAAAAACGGGATGCCAGCCAAAAGAAGCTCGGCCAGAGGGCTCTGAATGATGCCACCGCTCAACATTTCGGGTAATATTTGTCCAACTCACTGATCTCTTGGCACTTATTATCGCCATGAGAGGTCAACGCCAGATGGAGATGGCTATTAATGAACTCGACTGATGTCGTGGCCCTGTTTGGGGATGACTCGTGCTATCGAAAGGCTGGTTCTCATGGCTCGCCACGATCAACGTAACCCCCATATTCCACTGATCGCCTCCCACTGCTACGTGCAGAGACCTAACGCAACCCGACCGGACAGACTACGCCGCTTCGCCATGATGGGTATGTCGCAACTGGTGTTGGGCTATGCCGGACGCAATAGCGAGACTCATCCTATCCACCGCCTGCTCAGTCAGATAAAGGTTGGCGATGCCGTGCGTATCGCTCCCGATAAAAACAACAAGCTTCATGTGTATCACCAGAATCACGAAATAGCTCGCCTCTCCCTGCTCGGCGAAGAGACCTGGAAATTCGACATGAATAGCATCCGTGAAGCCCGAGTGATTGCTCTGGTGGAACGACGTAAAGAACAGGAGAAAGAAGAGTATCAACCCCAGATATGCATCGAGCGCTGGGAGATCCCAATCATTGAGTTGGAGTTGTAACATCAGGTCTCAGTACAGCAAAACGGTGACCAGCGGCAATTTTCATCAGATGGCCCATCCAGAGCCATATCTGTATTCATTTTTCCGATCGCAAGGTGCAGCCAGTTCGGCTATTTCCAATGTCGCTTGCCCTGCGCCACAAACCGAAACAAAAGTTGCATATTTTAGGATATCCCTCATCGTGCCATCATGAGTAATCTCCATATCACATACAGCTTACGGTTGCTTTAATGGCCATAAAAGTGCAGGAAATGCGATGTTTTAACTCAACATAGGTAGTCAAAGTCCAGAGCGTCCTCCACGGATATCACCACCATTGAAATCGTTTTCTTTTTAGGCAAAGAACCTGAGTTAAATCAAATAAAGTTGCATACTGTCTTTGGTATGGTGAGAAGATACCAAGCGATCCTCCCTGTCGCTTCCCCTGCTGGCTCCGCCAGATGCAGCATTTTCTGCGCCTTGAAAGCGAGTTTATGACGCCATGATCACCATCACCCTCGATGGGGCTCAGTTGACGGTTGACCCGACCAGAACCCTGCTCCAGATAGCCAAACAGCACCAGATCGACATCCCCTCCCTGTGCGGTGACAACACCAGCGGCCCCAAGACCCCCTGCGACCTCTGCGTGGTCGAGATTGCCGGTCTCGGCATCCGCCGCGCCTGCGAGACGCGCCCCGAGGCAGGGATGGTGATCACCAGCCAAAGCGATACCCTGCGCGCCCACCGCCAGCAGGCGCTCGGCCGCATCCTTTCGGATCACTACGCCGATTGCGAAGCCCCCTGCCAGCGCGCCTGTCCGGCCGGGGTGGACATTCAATCCTATCTGCACCACATCGCCATGGGGGATCACCAGGCGGCAATGGCAGTCATCAAGCAGACCCTGCCGATGCCTCTCTCCATCGGCCGGGTTTGCCCCGCTTTTTGTGAGGCGGAGTGCCGCCGCGCGTTGGTGGATGAGCCACTGGCCATTCGCCATCTCAAGCGCCACGCCGCCGATCTCGATCTGGCCGAGATTGCCCCCTATCAACCAGCCAAGAAGCCCGCCAAGGGCAAGCGGGTGGCCATTATCGGCAGCGGCCCGGGCGGTCTCACCTGCGGTTATTATCTGGGTTACGAAGGGTTCGAGGTCGATCTGTTCGAGGCGATGCCCGAAGCGGGTGGCTGGCTGCGCTACGGTATCCCCGAATACCGGCTGCCCAAGGCGATCCTCGATCAGGAGATCGGCCTGATGTGCCAAAGTGGCATGCGGATCCACACCCAACAGCGACTGGGCAACCAGATCACCCTCTCGGCACTGTGCCGCGACTACGATGCGGTCTGTCTGGCCGTCGGCGCATCCAAGGCGGTGCCGATGGATTACCCGGGCAGCACCCTGGCCGGTTGCTATCTCGGGGTCGATTACCTCAAAGATCGGATGCTGGCCAAGCGGCTCACCACCGGCAAGAAGGTGGCGGTGATCGGCGGCGGCAACACGGCCATCGACTGCGCCCGTACGGCTGTCAGGCTGGGAGCAGAAACCACCCTTATCTATCGCCGCACCCGCGCCGAGATGCCCGCCGAAGCCTACGAGATCGACGAGGCGGAGCACGAAGGGGTGCGCTTCATGATGCTCACCAATCCGGTGGAGAATCTGGCCGATGAGGGTGGTCGCGTCTGTCAGGTGCGTCTCGAGAAGATGGCCCTCGGCGAGCCGGACGCCTCCGGTCGCCGCCGCCCCGAGCCCACCGGCGAATTCCTCATCGAAGAGTTCGATACCGTGATTGCGGCAGTGTCGCAGCAGCCGGATCTGAGCTTTATGGAAGGGGAGCCCCTCACCCTCCCCTTCACTCGCTGGCAGACGCTGGAGTCCCACCCCGAGACCATGCACAGCGGCCACGGCAACCTGTTCGCCATCGGCGATCTGCGCCGCGGGCCCGCCACCGCCATCGAGGCGGTCGCCGATGGCCGCAAGGCGGCGCTGGCCATCGATCAGTTCCTCCACGGTGACATGATCGACCCGGTGCGGCCCTTCAACGCCTGCAAGGCTCCCACACTCAAGCAGGTCGATCTCGCCCAGTTTGCTCACCTGAAAAAAGTCGCCCGCACCATCATGCCCCATCTGGCAGAGAAGGATCGCGAGGGCAGCTTTGCCGAGGTGGAGCGCGGCCTCAGTGACCAGCATGCCCGCAGCGAGGCCAGCCGCTGCCTCGAGTGTGGCTGTCAGGCCAACACCAAGTGTGCACTGCGCGACTACGCCACCGAATACAAGGTCGATCAGAGCGCTCTCGATACCAGTCAATGCCAGAAGTTTGCAGTGGATAACAGCAGCGAATTTATCGTCTTTGATGCCAACCGCTGCATCGGCTGCGGCCAGTGCGTGCAGACCTGTGGTGAGCAGGCGGTACAGGGTGTGCTGCGCTTTGCCAAGAACAGCGATGGTACCCTCTCGAACCGGCCGCAGTTCGACACGGGACTCTCGATGGGCGACTCCCACTGCGTGCTGTGCGGCGCCTGCGTACAGGTCTGCCCCACCGGCGCCCTGGTGGATGCCCGCGACAAATCACAGGGGCGCACCGAACTGCTCACGCCGGTCAATACCATCTGCACCTACTGTGGGGTCGGCTGCGGCGTCACCCTCTATGTCGATGAGGCGCGCAACCGCATCCGCTATGTGGAGGGAAATCGCAACTCGCCGGTCAACCAGGGGCTGCTCTGCGTCAAGGGACGCTTCGGCTTTGACTTTATCCAGAGCGAGGAGCGCCTCACCACACCGCTTGTCCGCAAGGATGGCAAGCTGGTGCCCGCCAGCTGGCAGGAGGCCATCGCTCTGGTGGCCGAGCGCTTCACAGCCCTGCGAAAACGCTATGGCAGCGATGCACTGGCGGGTTTTTCGTCGGCCAAAACCACCAACGAAGAGAACTACCTGTTCCAGAAGTTCATGCGCCGGGAGCTGGGCACCAACAACGTGGATCACTGCGCGCGGCTCTGCCACGCCTCCACCGTCACCGGGCTGGAGGCGTCACTCGGCAGCGGCGCCATGACCAACGACATCCCGAGCATTGATCACTCGGATCTCATCTTCATCATCGGCTCCGACACCTCGGCGGCCCACCCCATCATCGGCTCCCATATCAAGCGGGCAGTCACCACGGGCAAGGCGCGGCTAGTGGTGGCCGATCCCAAGCGGATCGAGATGGCGGACCATGCCAGCCTCTATCTGGCTCACCGACCCGGCACCGACGTGATGCTGCTCAACGGCCTGATGCAGCAGATCATCCAGCACGACTGGCACGACAAGGCCTATATCGCCGCACGAGTAGAAGGGTTCGAAGCGCTGCAAGCGGAGGTGCTCTCCCCCGCCTATGCACCGGACAAGGTCGCCCTCGTCACCGGCGTACCGGCCGAGCAGGTGATCGAGCTCGCGCGCCTTATCGGCACCGCCGAACGCACCGCCATCTACTACTCGATGGGGATCACCCAGCACACTACCGGCCACGACAACGTGCGGGCCATCGCCAACCTGCAACTGCTGTGCGGCAACATCGGCATCGAAGGGGGTGGCATCAACCCGCTGCGGGGCCAATCCAACGTGCAGGGCGCCTGTGACATGGGGGCGCTGCCCAACTGCCTGCCCGGCTATCAGAAGGTGGCCAGCCCCGAGGTGCATGCCCGCTTCGTGGCAGCCTGGCAGCAGCCAGACTTGCCGCGCACGCCCGGCCTTACCCTCACCGAGACCATCGATGCCGCCTGCGCGGGCAGCATCAAGGGGCTCTATGTGATGGGTGAAAACCCGGTGCTGAGCGATCCGGATCAGCATCACGTCATCGAGGGGCTCAAGCAGCTGGAGTTTCTGGTGGTGCAGGATATCTTCCTCTCCGAAACTGCCCAGCTAGCCGATGTGGTGCTCCCCTCCTGCTCCTTTGCCGAGAAGAGCGGCCACTTCACCAATACCGAGCGGCGGGTACAGCGCATCTCCCCCGCCCTCAAGGCGCCGGGGGAAGCACGGGAGGATTGGTGGATCATCCAGCAGATTGCCAATGCAATGGGCGGCGACTGGCGCTATCAACACCCGCAGGAGATCACCGCCGAGATCTGCCAAGTCACCCCGCAATACGCCGGCATCCAGTGGGACAAGGTGGGAGCACAAGGGCTACAGTGGCCCTGCAACGACGCGGCGCCCGAAGGCACTCGCCTGCTCCACGGCAAGCAGTTCACCCGTGGCAAGGGGGAGATGGTCGCGACCCCGTTCCGCTATGCCGCCGAACTGCCCGATGAGACCTATCCCATCGTGCTCACCACCGGCCGCCTGCTGGAGCAGTTCCACACCGGCACCATGACCCGCAAGACCAAGGGGCTCGACAAGCTGGCTGGGCCACGGGTGATGATGAGCGTGGTGGATGCGCAGCGGTTGGGGATCAGCAACAGCGAGCGGGTGAAGGTCACCAGCCGCCGCGGCCATATCGAACTGCCCGCCTTCGTCACCAAGCGGATGCAACCGGGCGTGGTCTTTATCCCGTTCCACTTTGCCGAAGCCCCGGCCAACCGGCTCACCATCAATGCCACCGACCCCCACGCCAAGATCCCCGAGTTCAAGGTAGCTGCGGTGCGCATCGACAAGCTGACCAGCCAACACACCTCGACACCACAGCCAGAGATGGAGATAGCCTGACCGGAGATCAGGTAACAGGCAGGATAATCCGCAATAAAAAGAGCCACCCGACGGGTGGCTCTTTGCGTTCACCAATACCACAAGCCAGATCATTATCAGCCCCCGGACGCCACTGTCAGGGTCATCCCGATACTCATGCGGTCACCTCTGGCGAGTAGCCGCAAACCGGGGTGACCGGCCAGGTGGTGGGCATTGGCGGCATGACTCTGGGGCTCCAGACAAACGAAGCCACTCCCCTCATCGGTCTGGTAGAGCATCAGGAAGGCACACTCGCTTGAAACCAGCAGCCGCTGCTGGCGGGCAGGATGGTCAAGCTCGGCCTGACCACGCCAGCCGCCGTAACAGTGGTTGAGCCACCCTTGCGGGCGCTGCCACTGGCGAAAATCGTGATGGGGCGCCAGCCTGCTCGACCAGTCGATCGGCAGATGATCTGCTCCCTCTTGCCAGACGCCGCTCGCCAGAAAACGGATGCGGGTCTGCTCGTCGCGCCAGAAGAAGGGGTGAAAACCCGCGCCGTAGAGACAGGGGCTCTCCCCGAGATGGGTCAGGCTGATCCGCGCCACCAGGCTCGCACCATGCAGCCGATAGTCTATCTCCGCAAGATAGTGAAAAGGGCCGCATTGGCTGGTCAACTGCAACGTCACCGAACTGGTAGAACCCGCCACCCACTGCCATGACTGCAACCAGCCATCGCCATGCAGGAAGAAGTCGGGATCGACGGGACTTTCTGGCAAGCGATGCTCCTCCCCCCACAACTCAAAACGGTTGCCTGCGACCCGGTTGGCCAGCGGCAACATGGGAAACAGCGCGCTCTGGCCGGGATGCCAGGGCTGCGCCGGGTCAGTGCCGCGCAACAGCGGGCGCCCCTGCTCATCCTCCAGACCCAGCAGGCAGGCCCCTTGTGCAGAGACCCGCATCCGAAGATGCGGGTTGCCCAATGTGTAAACCGTCATGCCGAGGCGCTCGCCTTGGTTGGCGTCAGTTCGACCTTGCCCTGGGCCAGTTGGGCTTCCAGTGCCTCCAGCGTCACCCCTTTGGTCTCAGGCACCTTGCGATAAATAAAGATGAGACCGGCAAAACAGATAAGGCCATAGAGCAGGAAGCTGCCCGCAGCCCCCAACCCGGCGTTGAGCAGCGGGAAGGTGTAGGTCAGCACGAAGCAGGCGATCCAGAGCGCCAGCGTACCGGCCGACATCGCCAGCCCACGCACCCGATTCGGGAAGATCTCCGAGAGCAGCACCCAGGTGACCGGCGCCAGCGTCAAGGCATAGATGGCGATGGCCGCCAATACCAGCAGCAACACTGGCAGCCCCAGTACGCCTGTGGCGTAGGCCGCCGCCATCATGCCGTAGATAATGGTCAGTCCCGCCGAGCCAATCAGCATCAGCTTGCGGCGGCCAATCTTGTCCACCATGGGCAGCGCGATCAGGGTAAACAGCAAGTTGATAAGACCGGTGGCGACGATGGACTTGAGGGTGCTGTTGATGTCAAACCCGGCGGAGGCAAAGATCTCCTGCGCATAGTTGAAGATCACGTTGATGCCGCACCACTGCTGGAAGACTGCCAGTACAATCCCGATGATGAGGATCGGCCGCACCGAGGGTTTGCCCAGCTCCGCCAGCGAGACCTTGTGGGTCTCGCCCACCAGAGTCTGGCGGATATCGGCCAGGGTCTGCTTGGCATAGGCATCCCCGCCAATCTTGCCGAGCATGCGGGAGGCTTTCTCATACTGACCATCTTTGGCCAACCAGCGCGGCGACTCCGGCACGAAGAACATCAACACCAGAAACGCCAACGCAGGTACCAGTTCGGCACCGAACATCCAGCGCCAGCCGGACTGACCATTCCAGGTCGCCAGAATATCGGCCTGAGTCGCATTGCTTGCCACCGGATCGGCGATCATCAGATTCACCAGCTGAGCCGCCAGCACACCGATGACTATGGTGAGCTGGTTGATGGCCACGAACTTGCCGCGCTTGTTGGCCGGGCTGATCTCGGCGATGTACATGGGCGAGAGCGCAGAGGCCAGGCCGATGCCGATCCCGCCGATGATGCGATAAACCACAAAGAGATCGAAGTTGCTCGCCACAGCCGTGCCCCACGCCGAGATGGTGAAGAGGATGGCGGCCAGGATCAGCGGCTTCTTGCGACCAAAGCGGTCGGCTGACCAGCCGGAGATGGCGGCCCCCAGCACGCAGCCCACCAGCGCCGAGCTCATGGCCCAGCCGGACTGGGCCGGATCCGTGATGGCAAAATAGGCCTCATAGAAGGGCTTGGCCCCGCCAATCACGACCCAGTCATAACCAAACAGCAGGCCACCGCAGGCGGCCACCAAACAGATCATCCAGATGTAGCTCATATTGAGCCCATTCGTATCCAATTGATTTTTCGTGCGTTCCATGACTCATCCTTTCTATCTTGTCGATTGTAGGGTGCAGTGGCGCCCCTCACCGTGGCGGGGCGCCGGTTTTTGTTATGAGAGTTATGAGTGGAGTGACAGCTCGCGGCAGATCAGGGCAAAGAGGTGTCCCTTGTCGTGAGCCGGGTTAAGGGTGAGCAGCTCTCGCAAGGTCTGTTCACAACCATCCCGCTGACCCAGCCCCAACAGACCGAGTGCTCTGACCAGCAGACAGTGCTGGCGATGTTTGTGCTGCGGGTCGTCATCCAGCACGATGAGATCCGGCAGTGAGACGGCGAAGAAGTCCGCCTCGATCGACTCGCCCATCGCCTGCTCGGCCCAGCCGACCATTCCTTCAAAGAGACGCTGCGCCTCCGCAACCCGACCAAGACGTGCCAGCGCCATACCCTGATAGAAGAGATAATCCACCGGCTGATCGTTGTAGTAGCGGCTGGCCCCCAGCGACCCCTGACCCAGACAGGCCAGTTGCAGGCACTGGGCCGCCAGACTCTGGTTATCACAGGCCAGATGGCAGAGCGCCAACAGGTAATGGATATCGTTGTCGGTCTGCCCAACCAGACGTCCCTCTCCCAGATTGAGGGGGTAGTGCAACGCCTGTTGCAGCAACGGAATAGCCTGCTCGTGGCGTCCCTGAATCATCAACGCCAACGCCCGGCGTTGCTGATTGATGAGGTACTGACCGGTCACCTTACCCTCGCCCCCCTCCCAGGGGTGGAATTCGCGCAGCCGCAAGATCTCTGCCGCCGCCTCCAGCTGGCCGGTGATGTGATAGAGACTGAGCAGTTCAGCGGTCAGGTCGTCGCGCTTGAGGACCACCTCACGATGCGCCTCCAGCAGCGCCAACCGCTCGCTTGGCGCCATGGCGCAGCGCTTGTGCAGTTGATCCAGTTCAAACAGCAAACGGGCATCATCCGGCTTGAGGGAAAAGGCCCGGCTCAGACACTGCTCGGCCGCCACCGGATCGCCGCTCTTGTTGAAGTGATAGATGCCAAGGTTGCGCCATGCTGGGGCAAACCCGGGCGCCAGCTCGCACACCTGCTGCCACAGGGCAATGGCTTGCGGGTAGCTGCGCTTGCTGTAGTGGAAGCAGCCCAGCAGGTAGCTGGCAAACCAGCTGTGTGGCAGTTGCGCCAGCATGGCCACCTCGCCAAGGGTATTGGGGAAGCGCACCTTGCGGCTAAAGGCCTGCTCGGCTCGCGCCAGCAGGGCATCCTGCGCCTCACCTTCCGGCAACAATGCAGCCTGGAACAGCAGCGGCAGGGTCTCCTCCACCGGCAGTGTTGAGAGCAGTTGCTGCGCCAGCTCGGGACGTCCCAATGCCAGCAGATCGCTTGCCAGGAAGCAGAGATTCACTCCGCGCCCGTTGCACAGGGTGCGCAGCGCCTTGAGATCGGTCGGCTGCTCGCTTGCCAGCCAGCGCAGGAAGGCCAGCTGATAGTGAAGTGGATAACGGACACGCTGCTCGTCGATATAGGTGAGGGCCGCCGCCCGCTGACCGGACTCCAGCAGCGCCAACCCTTTGAGGGCGATGGCGCCATAGTGGGTACCGTTGACCGCGAGGCTCTTCTCGACAAAGGGCAGCGCCTGCAGGGGGTCACGGCGTACCATGGCAATGCGAGCCAGCCCGAGGAAGCCGCTGTCGCGGCAGTTACCGCTCCAGGTCGCCTTGTAAAAGTCATCGAAGGCAGCATCGAACTGACCCAGACGCTCCTCAATGTGGCCGCGCAGCAAGCTGGCCTTGCCACACTGGGGGTTCTTGTTGAGGCGATGGGCACGGGTCAGCGCCTGATTGACGTAGGCCAGCGCTGGCTCATAGTTGGCGCGGTTGTACTCCAGCGTCGCCAGCGCCAGGTTGCAGCGGTAGTCGCCACCATCGAGCTCAAGCGCCCGCAGGTAGTAATCAAAAGGCGAGCGGCTTGCGTGCAGATACTGCTCAAGATGCTGACCGATGAAATAGAGCTCATCGATTGAGTCGAGATTGACGGCCGGCTCCGGTGCCGTGGCCGGATCAGGCAGGGCTTCGCCCGCAGGCAGGTGTTCGAGATAACTCAGGATCGGCTGGCCCTGCTCATCCAGCAGGCGTACCTGCAAACGTCCCTCGCTGGTGATGGCGAACGGCTCAAGCCAGGCCTGACCCGGTTGCAGATCCAGCATCTGGGTGAACAGCACGCCACTCTCGTCACTTACCTCGAACTGGGCCCCGCAAAGCGGCGCCACCGCATAGACTCCGCAGACGAGGCCGTCATCGCTGCGCTCCAGCTTGATGGCGGCGCGGGTGTTGGCATTTTGCAGGGTGCCGAGGGTGTTGTAGGGCAGGAAGTTCTGCACAAACACCTTCTCCTCCCCCGCATCCAGCCAGGTAAAGTCAGGCTGGTTGTCGGTATAGACCCCGGTCATTAGCTCGATGTAGGGGCCGTTGTCATCGGTCAGGTTGCGATCCCAGGCCAGACCGAAGTCACAGTTGCCCCAGCTCCACTGCTTCTTGCCCGGTGAAACGTGGTGATCCGCCACGTGCAACAGGCCGCCCTGCTCGTCATGGCAGTAGGCACCGACGAAGTCGTAGTCAGACTTGTCCGCCATATAGGAGGTGGGTACCGGAATATTGCGGTAACGGGAGATATCGACCCCGGCGGAGTAGTCCACCTTGTAGTAGGTGCCGCGGGCGATGGGGAAGGCACTGACGTCGCGCTTGCCGTGGTCGTAGACGGCGGTCACATCGGGCGGGAAGACGCTCTGGTGGGCATCGCCCCCTTTCACCGCCGGGTTGGACCACCAGAGGAAGTGGCGCGGCGTGTCGTTGCCGTTGAACACCTTGCCAGTGATCTCGATGAGCGCCTTGTCGGGGTAGAGGGTAAAGCCCGCCATCACCTGCAGACCACGCATCGGCTCCACCTCGCCGAGCCAGACGGTCTTGGCGCCCCCCTCCCGCTCCGTAATGGTGAAATCCACCGGCATAAAGGTGGTGGGCCTGTGGTGCTGGGGCCAGTTGAACTCGATGCCGCCGGAGATCCAGGGCCCCACCAGCCCCACCAGCGCCGGTTTGATCACCTCGTTGTAATAGACGAAGTCGCGATTCATCACCTTGTCGTAAGCACGGTGGATACGCCCCCCCAGCTCCGGCAGCAGCATCACCTTGATAAAGTCGTTCTCCAGCCAGACCGCCTGATAGGACTTCATCTGCTTCTGGCCGGTGAGGGTGTCGATCACCCCATAGGGATAGACAGCCCCCGAGGAGCCCTGATAGACCCGCTTCTCGAGAAACATGGGGTTGGTATCTTCGGCGCCTACCTCGTAGGTCGGCAGTGAGATGGTCTCTACCCAGACCTTGACATCAGCTCTCATTAATCTCGCCTCACTCAACATTTGTTAGTAAAGTTTTCAATGAGACCAGATTAGAATGGTTAAACCTGCATTAATTGCTGAAAGATCACGCAATACAGTAAGCGGAGTTTAGTGAAGCGATGAGCATAGGGTTGAACAACCAGAAGGTCCGCCACCACAACAAGCAGGTGCTGCTTGCCCTGCTCTATCAGTTAAAAGAGGCGAGCAAGTCCACCCTGGCGCGCCACTGCGAGCTCTCCATTCCGGCGGTCAGCAAGATCCTTGACGAGTTGGTGGCCGATGGCGCCATCAGCCACAGCGATCAGAACCTCTCCCAGCGCGGCATCAATGGCGGCAGCTACCGCATTGCCAGCGGCCAGGGGGCCATTCTTTGCCTCAATATCAGCCCCACCCATCTGGAGAGCATCCTGGTGGATAACCTGATCACCCCGCTGGATGAGTTCAGCGACCAGAAGATTGCCCCACAAACCCCCGATGAGCTGCTGCACCTGATTGAAGCGCACTACTACCAGCACAAGCGCCGCCACAAGGGACTGGCGATCCGGCTGGCCCTGTCGGTACACGGTCAGGTCAACCCGGCGACCGGGGTGTCGCAAACCATGCCGCAAGCCCCCTGGCACGCGCCGGTCGAGCTCAAGTATCTGCTGGAGGAGCTACTGGGTTGCGAGGTGATGGTGGATAACGACTGCATCATGCTGGCGTTGGCCCAGAAGTGGCAGGGCCGGGAAGGAAACGGGGATTTTTGCGTCATCAACGTCGATTACGGCATCGGGTCGGCCTTTATCATCAACGGCCAGACCTACCGGGGCGCCCTGTTTGGAAGCGGCCAGATAGGCCACACCATCATCAATCCGGACGGCAGCGCCTGTTCCTGCGGCCGCTATGGCTGCCTGGAGACAGTCGCCTCGCTGTTTGCCATCAAGAAACGGGCCCGGGTCTTTCTCAAACAACAAGCCAGTGCCGACAACCCGGCGCAGACTGGTGTAGAGCTGGATACCGCCCAACTGCTCACGCTCTACCATCAGGGGGATGCAATGATCCGCGCCCTGGTGGACGAAGGGGCCCGCGCCATTGGCCTGAGTCTCTACAACTTCCTCAATATCCTCAACATCAACCGCATCTGGCTCTATGGCCGCAGCTGCCACTTTGGTGAAACCTGGCTGCAAACCATCGTCAGTCAGACCGGCGCCAACCCGTTCGACTGCAGCGATGCGGTCAACGCCACCCATATCCGTTTCGGCCAGCTCAGCCGCGCCCAGCAGGTGATGGGGATTGGCTATCTCTATGTGGAGCGAGCCTTGGCAAAAGCCATGTAAAAAAGGGCAGGTTTCACAAATGAAACCTGCCCTCACGATCTGGTGCCGATAAGGGGAATCGAACTCCTGACCTTCGCATTACGAATGCGCTGCTCTACCAACTGAGCTATACCGGCTTGTTGCTCTCCACATTCATAAAAAATAACCGGCAAGTCAATTGAGCCAGCTCGATTTTATGAGTTGGCTCATGATGTTAGAGCCCGATTTACAGATCGGCAAACTCGGGGATATGGGCACGGCCGCGGCTTTCGAGAAATTCGAGCAGGGCGCGGGGGGAGCGCGCCAGGATCCGCTCTTGCGGGAAGCCCGCTTCGGTCACCAGACGGTGGCAGTGGTCAAAATCGCCAAGAGTAAATGCCACGTGGGAATCGGAGCCGAAAGTGAGATAGGCCCCCAGATCTCGCGCTGCTTCAACGATGGCGCGGCAGTTGCCTTCACTACCCGGGCGCGAGTGAATGAAGGAGGAGTTGTTGATCTCCAGCGCCACCCGATAGTCCGCAGCCGCCTTGACCACAGCCTGAATGTCGATGGGAAATGAGGGGTTGCCCGGGTGGCTGATCATGTCGACCCGACCGCTCTTGATGGCGTTGATCATCGCCTGGGTATGGGTAGCCTGATCGCAGGGAGGGAATACCTGCTCATGAAAGCCCGCCATGATCATGTCCAGACGCGACTCGTAACGCTCGGGAAAATCGATCTCCCCCTCCAGGTTTTTGATGTTGGCCTCGATACCCCGCAGGATCCCTACCCCATCCACCACTCTTGGCAATATCGGCAAGTTGGCAAAGTGCCAGACATGAGGGGCATCGGCCATCTCGGGCCCGTGATCCGTGGTGGCAAACAGCTTGATCCCCTTGGCCCTGGCTATCGGCAGATAGTCGTGGATGGTGCTGTAGGCATGGGTGCTGGCAATGGTGTGAGTGTGGGTATCGACCGGGTACTTCATCTTCTCTCCCCTCATATTTTGAAAGGGCAGCATAGCAAAGAGCGGCAGCTTGGGCCACGCCAGTGCTTGCCACACTTTGTCACAAAATACCGCGAAGCTGACATAGTCTGAGGGGCTCTGGCTGGCATACTGCCCCCGTCGATACATGCCTGAACTCGCATCGACAGTTTGCCGTCAGGATGACGCGAACTCACTTTCCCCACCGTCGCGCCCTGCGGCGGTTTTTTTTTGCCTGCAAGCCGCAAACCGGTAACAAACGCGCAAAAAAAGGCCCAACTAGCATGGTGCAGGTTGGGCGAGACTTAATGTTTAATTGCAGTGGCATAGATATAGAGTCCTGCTTTTTGACTAAGTTCCGCCCACTTTGCTTTTTTCATCGAAAAACATTCCGCTAACACTCATTCACATTCTCTTGACACTTCACGTTATGAAACGTACTTTTTAAACATTCGTTTAAGTGAGGTGTCCAGTGAGTAAAATCGATACCAAAAACCGTATTCTCGACGCCGCTGAAGTGCTGTTTGCCGAGCGGGGATTCGCCGATACCTCTTTGCGTCTGATCACCAGTGAGGCCGACGTCAATCTGGCTTCCGTGAACTATCACTTCGGCTCCAAAAAGGAGCTGATCCAGGCAGTACTCGACCGTTACCTGAGCCTGTTCATGCCGGATCTTGATGCCCGCCTGCGGGTACTGATGGAGCAGGAGCAGCTGACCCTGCTGCAACTCTTTGAAAGCTTCGTCGAGCCGCTGATGAAGCTCTCGGCGGTGCGGGCCAACGGCCCGGCCATCTTCATGCAGTTGCTGGGGCGCGGCTATATCGACAGCCAGGGCCACCTGCGCCGCTTCATTACCGCCCACTACGGCCCCATTCTGATGCGGATCACCCAGGCCATCTCCAAGGCCAATCCGGCCCTGTCGCCAGCGGATCTCTTCTGGCGCCTGCACTTCACCCTGGGCACCGTCGTATTCACCATGGCCTCTGCCGATGCCCTGCGCGACATCGCCCTGGCCGACTTTGGCCAGCAGCTCGATGTGGAAGGGCTGGTGCGCAACGTTATTCCTTATCTGGCGTCCGGAGTCGGGGCGCCCGTGGAGTCGACCAGGCTCTCCCTGGCCGTGTAACAACCAACAATAAATCAACGGAAACAGTGAAATAGAAGGAACTTCGGTATGATCACATTGCTTGTCCTGCTGGTGCTGGCGATAGCCGTTGTGCTCGGCGTACCCTCCATCCGTAAAAAGGTGGTAACCCGTCCGGTGTTCGGCATCTTCAAAAAGATACTGCCGCCCTTGTCAGCTACCGAGCGGGAGGCCATGGAAGCTGGCTCCGTCTGGTGGGATGGCGAGTTGTTTCGCGGCAACCCCGACTGGAAAAAACTGCACGGCTACGGCAAGGCCGAGCTGACCGCAGAGGAGCAGGCCTTTATCGACAATCAGGTCGAAACCCTGCTCGCCATGGTTGATGACTTCAAGATCGTCAACGAAACCAAAGACCTGCCAGAGCCGGTGTGGGACTATCTGAAGAAGGAAGGCTTCTTCTCCCTGATCATCCCGAAATCCTACGGCGGCCGCGAATTCTCGGCGATTGCCAACTCCACCATCGTCACCCGCATTGCCACCAAGAGCCTGAGCGTGGCGGTCACCGTCATGGTGCCGAACTCCCTAGGCCCAGGCGAGCTGCTGATGCACTACGGCACCCAGGCCCAGAAAGATTTCTGGCTGCCGGGGCTGGCCAATGGCAAAGAGGTGCCCTGCTTCGCCCTGACCGGGCCGGAAGCGGGCTCCGATGCAGGTGCCATTCCTGACAAGGGGATCGTCTGCAAAGGGATGCACAAGGGTGAAGAGGTGCTGGGTATTCGCCTCAACTGGAACAAGCGTTACATCACCCTGGCGCCGCGCGCCACCGTGCTGGGGCTGGCGTTCAAACTCTATGACCCGGAAAAACTGCTGGGTGACAAGGAAGAGCTCGGCATCACCTGTGCCCTCATCCCCACCAGCCACCCCGGCGTGCGCGTCGGCGATCGCCACTACCCCATGGGTCTGGCGTTCATGAACGGCCCGACTTTCGGCAAGGATGTGTTCATTCCGCTCGACTGGATCATCGGCGGCCCGGATTACGCCGGTCGCGGCTGGCGCATGCTGGTCGAATGCCTCTCCGCCGGTCGCGGCATCTCGCTGCCTGCCCTGGGCACCGCTTGCGGTCACATGGCGAGCCGCACCGTGGGCGCCTACTCCTATGTACGCAAGCAGTTCGGCATGTCCATCGGCAAGTTTGAAGGGGTGCAAGAGGCGCTGGCACGCATCGGTGGCCTCACCTATCAGCTGGAAGGGGCCCGTCGCATGACCGCAGGCTCCCTGGACTTGGGTCAGGCACCGGCCATCGTCACCGCGATTTCCAAGTACCACATGACCGAAATGGCGCGTCAGATCATGGATGACTCCATGGACATCCACGCCGGTCGTGCCATCCAGCTGGGCCCGAAAAACTACACCGGCTACGCCTACATGGGTATTCCGGTCGCCATCACGGTGGAAGGGGCCAACATCCTGACCCGCAACCTGATGATCTTCGGGCAAGGGGCTACCCGCTGCCACCCGTACGTGTTTGCCGAGCTGGAAGCGGCGGCCGATACCGACGTGGAACGCGGTCTCGAGAAGTTTGACGCCCTGCTGATGAAACACATCGCCTTCGGCGCCGGCAACTTCTTCGGTTCCCTGTTCCAGGGGCTGACTCTGGGTCAGTTCAACAGCGCACCGGTAGCAGGCGAAACCGCTCGCTACTACAAGCAGCTCTCCCGCATGAGTAAAGGGCTGGCCCTGTGCGCCGACGTCTCCATGCTGATGCTGGGTGGCGATCTCAAGCGCAAGGAGATGATCTCCGCCCGTCTGGGTGACGTGCTAAGCCACCTCTATCTGGCCTCCGCCACCCTCAAGCATTACGAGGATCAGGGCCGTATGGTCTCCGACCTGCCGTTCGTGCAGTACGCGGTGGAGCGCAACCTCTACCTGATTGGCAAGGCGTTCGAGGGCTTCTTCCAGAACTTCCCGAACAAGGTGGTGGGTGCCGTACTCAAGCGTGTGGTATTCCCGTTCGGCGTCGGTTACAAGATGCCGGCCGACGATCGCTGCCACGCCATCTGTCTGGCCATGATGAAGCCGGGCGAGTTCCGCGACCGTCTGACCGCCCTCTGCTATGTGGGCAAAGACGAGGCGGATCCGGTCGGTCTGATGGAGCGTGCCTTCCAGGCCATGGTCGCCGTGCAGCCCTACGAGAAGAAGCTGGTGCAGGCCCAGAAAGAGGGCAAACTGCCCCGCAAACTGGCGCTGCCGGAGCTGGTTGCCGCCGCACTGGCCGGTTCCATCCTGAGCAAGGACGAAGCGGACAAACTGCTGGCCGCCGATGCCCTGCGCTACGAAGCGATTCAGGTAGACAACTTCGCCCCGGGCGAGCTGGAAGGCTTCTCCCAGCAAGCAAACAAGCAGCCAAACAAGGTCGATCACGCCGCCTGATCCCCTTGCAAACCTGCCCCAAACCGGCCCTCGTGGCCGGTTTTTTTGTTTGTTAACCATGCATTTACAATCTGGGCGAATTCCAGTTAAATGCTTGAGTCCCTTTGCAGGGGCTTTGGAAGCAAGGCCAGCGGAATGGCCGATAACAACAACTCAGGAAGAGTGAATGAACCTCGCCAAAACGGCGATCGAACGCCCCATCTGGGTGGCGGTCTCGATCGTGCTGATTTTCCTGCTGGGCCTGCTCAGCATCCGGGGACTGCCGATCCAGCTGTTCCCCGACATCGACCGTCCACACCTCAACATATCGGTGAGCTGGCGTTCAGCCTCTCCCCAGGAGATGGAGTCGGAGATCACCGACCCCATCGAGCAGGAGATGCAGGGGGTGCAAGGGCTCAAGAGCCTTGTCAGCAACAGCTATCCCGGCTTTACCGAAATCGACATGGAGTTTGCCCTCGGCACCGACATGCAGCGGGCCCAACTCGATGTGATTTCGCGACTGAACCGGGTCTCGGGATTGCCGGACAAGATCGGCGGCCCCTACGTCAACAACTACAGCAGCAACGACACCCTCACCTTCTTCTTCATCCAGCAACTGCCCGGCGCCAAAGGGGTGATCGATGATCATCAGGCGTTGATCGAGGCGCGGGTCAAACCCGAGCTGGAGCGCATCGAAGGGGTCTCGACAGTCTCGATCGAGGGGATCAACGAGCGCCAGATCCAGATCCGTTTCGACCCCTATCGCGCCGCCGAGCTGGGAGTGGAGATCCCGGTGCTGGCCAGCCGGGCCACCACCGGCTGGGACGTGTCGGCCGGTACCCTCGACATCGGGCGCTGGGAGTACAAGCTGCGCTTCGCCGGTCGCTATGATGTCGAGACGCTGGGGGACAAGGTGGTGGACTGGCGCGATGGCTTGCCCATCTATCTGCGGGATGTAGCAGAAGTAAGGGTGGCCAGGGAAGAGAACCCGGTGCTGCGGATCCAGAACGGCAATACCGCCATCGCCGCCCAGATCTTCAAGGAGAGTGGTGCCAATGCCCTGGCATCCCTTGAGGCGATCAAGGCTCGGGTGAACGAGCTCAACCGCGAGGTGCTGGAGCCGGTCGGGCTGCACATGGAGCAGTCGTTCGATGCCTCCCTCTACATCAATCGCGCCGTCAGCATGGTCACCGCCAACCTGGGGCTCGGGGTGCTGCTCTCTTGCGCCATCCTCTGGCTCTTCCTGCGCCAGCTCAAGGCGACCCTGATGATTGCCCTCGCCATCCCCATCAGCATCATGCTCACCTTCTGCCTGCTCAAGGTGATGGATCGCACCCTCAACATCATCTCGCTGGCGGGCATCGCCTTTGCCGTCGGCATGGTGCTCGACGCCGCCATCGTGGTGCTGGAGAGCATCTACCGGCGCCACGAGCGGGGGGATTTGAGCAAGGCGGAGGCGGCGCTCGAAGGCACCCGTCAGGTGTGGACGGCGCTGGTCGCCTCCACCCTCACCACGGTTGCTATCTTCCTGCCGGTGCTGCTGCTCAACGATGTGGAGGGTCAGCTGTTTGCCGATCTGGCGCTGACCATCGCCTGCGCCGTGACGGTCTCCATGCTGGTCGCCGTCATCGTGCTGCCAGCGGTGGCGGCGCGCTGGATGGGGCGTGAAATGCTGACAGACCCCTATGAGTCGCTGTGGCAGCGCACTACCCGTCACGTGATCCGCTGGACCTCGACCTCACGCCAGCGCTGGACGGTCATCACCCTGATGATGAGTCTGCCGGCACTGGCCACCTGGGTGCTGCTGCCCAAGATGGACTATCTGCCGGACGTGAAACGGGACGCGGTGGATGTCTGGATGAACTTCACCCCTGGGGTCAACCTCAAGGCCCAGCGCGAAGAGGTGATCGATACCCTGATCGCCCGCCTCGCCCCCTACATGAAGGGAGAGAAAGAGCCAGCCCTCAAGAACTACTACATCTTGCGCTACCCGGGGGGCGCCCAGATTGGCGTGCGCCCCAAGGACGAGACCCGCATCAAGGAGCTGGAGAGCCTGTTGATGAAGCAGCTGCTGGTGGGTATTCCCGACACCCGGGTGTTCGGCGGTCAGGGGTCGCTGTTTGGCGGCTTTGACAGCGAGAACGGCGTCTCCCTGCTGCTGCAGGGGGGCAACCTGCCCGAGCTCTATCAGGCGGCCCGAGCCAGCATGGGGATCCTCAGCAAGGACCTGCCGGGAGCACAGATCCGGCCCGAGCCGAGTCTCGACTTCACCGCCCCCGAGCTCAAACTGGTGCCGCAAGATCGGCGTCTCGCCGAAGTGGGTTGGGATCGCACGCCCCTGCCCACCATCATCCAGACCTTTGGCGACGGCTTGCGGGTCGGCGAGTATTTCGATGGCGAGGATCGGCTCGACATCATGCTGATGGGGCAGAGCTCCGCCAATCCGGACGAACTGAAGGCAGTGCCGCTGGCCACTCCCTCCGGGCGCATCGTTCCCCTTGGCGAACTGTTGCGGGTAGAGCACGACATGGGCCCGGCCAGTATCTTCCGGGCCGATGGGCGGCGCAGCATCATCCTGCAGATAGCGCCCCCGGCGGGCATGACCATGGAGCAGGTGATCGACACCCTGAAAAACCGCAGTTTTGCCGCCATCCGCCCCCTGCTGCCCGCTGGTGGCGAGCTACGCATTGCCGGCAATGCCGACAGCCTGCAACAGGCGCTCGACAATCTGGGGACCATCTTCCTGTTCGCTGTGGTGATCCTGCTGGTGCTGCTGTGGGGGGTGTTTGCCTCCATCAAGGATGCCCTGCTGGTGCTGCTCACCCTGCCCCTTGCCTCGGTTGGCGGCGTGCTGGCGCTGCAACTGAGCGGGCTGCTGGTGCCGCTGCCGATGGACCTGCTCACCATCATCGGCTTTGTCATCCTGCTGGGACTGGTGGTCAACAACGCCATCCTGCTGGTGCATCAGACCCGCACCGCCGAGCGGGACGGTATGAGCCGTCAACTGGCGGTAGCTGATGCCTTGCAAAGCCGGATGCGTCCCATCGCCATAACCAGTCTCACCAGCATCTTCGGCATGCTGCCGCTGATGCTGAGCCCGAGCGAGGGGAGCGAAATTTACCGCGGGCTCGCCACCGTCATTGTCGGCGGCATGAGTTGCAGCACCCTGTTTACCCTGATCCTGTTGCCTGCCTTCCTGCGTCTCGGGGAGCAGGTGGCGATCCCACAACCCCTGCGCCAGCGGGCCTGAGCAAGGAGCTCATCGATGACACATATGATTACCCGAATGTTGGCTGGCGCTGCGCTGATTGCAGGCAGTGCGCTACCGGTATTGGCCGATCAGGGCAAGATGGTGACCCTGGCGGATGTGACCCAAGGGGATGCGGCCGCCAATATCTGGGTCAGCGGCACGGTGGCGAGCCGTCAGCAGGCAGCGCTCAGTGCCGAAGTGAGCGGCCGGGTGGAGTGGATCGCCGAATTTGGCAGCCGGGTCAAAAAAGGGGATGAGCTACTGCGCCTCGACAGCGCGGCACTGCGCCTCTCGCTGGAGCAAGCTCGCGCCGAGCAGGCGAAATGGCAGAGCAACTTGCGCTTCGCCCGCGCCGAATCCCAACGGATCATCCGACTGCACCAGCAAAAGAGCGCCTCCCAGAGCCAGTATGACAAGGCCAGTTATGATGTGGAGCAGGCCGCGCTGGCCGAGCGGCTGGCCGCCATACAGGTGAACCAGATTGAAGAACAGCTGCGCCGCAGCCACATCTATGCCCCGTTCGACGGGGTGGTGAACAACCACTTCATCCAGCCCGGCGAGCATGTGGACGCGGGCGAGCAGGCGCTGGAGCTGGTCAACCCGGATCAGCCGGATATCCGCCTGCAGGCCCCCATCCTCTGGGCCCAACAGCTGGCGCCGCAAACCCGGCTGCGGGTGGAGGGGGAGCAGCTGAGCGGTCACGGCGTCTATTACCAGCGAGCCGCCAGCGCCGATCCCAAGTCGCGCCTCATCGAGCTGCGCCTCAAACCGGAAGCGGGCACCTTCATCATCGGCTCGCCGGTGCGGGTTGCCCTGCCACTGGGGGATCAGCAGAGCATGCTGCTGCCCCGGGACGCCCTGGTGCTCGGCACCGATGGCAGTGTGGTCTATCAAGTGGCGCAGAGCGGCAAGGCGCTCAAGGTGAATCGGGTGCCGGTCACCGTGCTGTTTGGCGACAGCCAGCAGGTGGCGGTGAGCGGCGCCCTCAAGCAGGGGGACCGGGTGGTGGTACGCGGTGCCGGCAGCCTGCAGGATGGCGACACCATAGCGCTGTTCAAGGGCTAACCACGCCCGACGCAGGCTGGCCAATCTTTACCCGCTTGGCCCGGGACATACAGCCAAACGGGCCACAGTTTGCTATCTTGGCGGCCATCACTCGCGTTTAGAGCAATCAACACCCATGAGCATTATTTTGGGCATCGATCCGGGATCGCGGATCACCGGATACGGGGTTATCCGGGTCGTGGGCGGCAAGGCCGAATACTTGGGCTCTGGCTGCATCCGCACCGATTGCGGCGAGCTGCCGGAGCGCCTCAAGCAGGTCTATGACGGGGTATGCGAGATCATCACCCAGTTCAAACCCACCGAGTTTGCCATCGAGCGGGTCTTTATGGCCCGCAACGCCGACTCGGCCCTGAAACTGGGGCAGGCCCGGGGCAGCGCCATCGTCGCAGCAGTCAATGCCTACCTGCCGGTGAGCGAATACTCCGCCACCCAGATCAAGCAGGCGGTAGTCGGCACCGGCGGTGCCGCCAAGGAGCAGGTGCAGCATATGGTGACCCATCTGCTGAAACTCTCCGCCACCCCGCAGGCGGATGCAGCAGATGCCCTCGGCGTCGCGCTCTGCCACCTGCACACCCGCCAGAGCCTGATCAAGATGGCCGGCCGCGCCAGCAGCTCGGTACGTGGCCGCTATCGCTGAGCCCTTGTATCCCCCACGGCTCCTCTCGGTATCGCTAAATAAAAAAACCGCCACGGATCTCCGGGGCGGTTTTGCTTGGCCGTTTTGTTTGGCTACCTAGCGAGCCGAGACGGTGATGCTGGCGAGATCGATCAGATTGACCGCCCCCTTTTGACCGCCTGCATCGTTGTAGGTGTCGTTCGCCTTCAGGTAACTCATGTTGTAAAAATCGCTCACCCGAATGTCATACTCTCCGGCGGGCAGATCCACCACGAACGGCGTCGAGTCACGCAACGGTTTGAGGTCGCCCTCTTTCATCACATGGGGCATCTGCACCATGCCGCTGGCAACAACCTTGCCACCACCAAGCACCGAGATCCGTTTCACCCCGTTGGTCACCCCCAGATTGATGGCATGCAGGGCATTGCTGTATTGCAAACGAATAGCGTGCTTGCCATCCAGCTTGACCCCCTGCACCAGCAGGCTGTCGTCGGGGCGGCCCCAATCCTTGAGGTAAGGGACGGGAATGGCCCCATCGGCGGCGCTCACGCTGCCGGTATGGGAGACGTTGGCCGCATCGATGGCGATATGTTGCAGCGCAGGCTGATAGCAAACCGGCTTGGCATGATGGGAGCGGTTGCCGGACTCCGGATAGACCGCCTCGGCACTGTAGCAATAGGCCTGGCCCGGCTGTAGCACCATGTCGTCGACCCAGCTGGTCGCACGATCCAGCCCGGAGGCCACCTGCTTGCCATCCCGATAGATGTTGTAGCTGAGCGCCCCCTTGTTGACACTATCCTGCAGGGCAACAACCAGCTTGCCACTCTGCTCGCTAACCCCGAGCAGGGTCGGCTCGGTCGGTGCAAACACCTGCCGGTTCTCGACATCCAGCGGCGCCACATCCTTGATCAGGCGGATCCCCTGATCATCAGCCACGGCGGCACCGAGCGTCACCTCAATCCGGTTGCCAGGGGACAGCATATTTTCACTGATCTGCTCCCCCACCGGAACGCCATTGAGCGTCACGCTCTGCACCGGATAGTAACTGCCCTCCCCGCCCAGCTCCGGCAGTTGCAGCACTATGTCAATCTGCTTGCCACGATAGTTCAATCCCTTGAGTGCAGCCTCGGGCTTGGCCCCCATCAGCTTGTGCAAGTGAGCGGTGACAAACGGCTTGATCCGGATCCCCCCCTCTTCCACCTTGTAGCCGAAGGTGGTGTCGGTCACCATGCCAAGGTAGCCCCCGACAGACCAGAGCTGGCGCTGGGAGTTGATCACCGGTCCCGTCAAATCGGGATGGGCCAGATCCATCAGGGAGGGCTGGCCGGAGAGCCACTCGAGGTTCTCCATGTTGGAGAGGTTCAGCGCGGCACCGCGCATCAGGGAGTCGATATGGTGATCGACCACGGCAACGTTCTGCACCATGGCCGCCGCCTTCAGCCCGTAGGCGGAGACAAAGGGCCAGATGGCGCGGTTATGGTAAACCGGCATATCGGGTTGCTGCGGGAAGTAGACCGGTGCGCCATAAGGGCCCATGGGATAGCGACTGATGATCTCTTTGGCCTGCGCCTCATCGGCAACACCGGCCAGAATGGCGAGGGATTCCCCCAATAGATCGAACTTGTAGGCCGGGCTCTGATCGGTAGTGGTGTTGATCAGGCTGGCATACATCTTCTCGTCCGCCAGCCAGAAAGCGCGATTAATCGCCAGCTTCAGATCCCCCGCCCACTGGTTATAGCGGATCGCCAGCTCATCGTGCCCCAGCTCGCCCGCCACCCGCGCGGCCAGCAGCAACCCCTGATAGTGGGTCACGTTGGTGGAGAGAGATTTGCTCATGCCGATGTGGGCGATATCGGCGGTGATCCACTTGGCATAGGTCTGGTCGCGCCAATCGAGGAAGGATTGCTCGCCGACATAGAGACCATCTGCGCTATCGAAGGCGGCCAGACGATCACTCTCTATGGTGTTGCTCAGTCCTTCAAAGACATCGGGCAAGAACGCGCGGCGCTCGGCATCAGGCAGGGCAGCCAGCACCCGCTCGGCCCCCAGGGCCCAGCTCATGCGATCGGTACTGATGGGCCAGCTGCCCCCGGTACCGGTATCCTGAATGATCTGGCGTCCTTGCGGGATCAAGCTGTCCAGATCGCTTGTCAGCTCGGCTCTGAAATCAGAGAGCTTGAAGCGCAGGGAGTTGCGCGCACGCATGGGATCAAGCGCCCCCAGCCCCAGATCGGTGGCGTAGGAGAGATCCCGCGTCCATACGTAATGCCACTTGGCGCCGGTTTCAAAACAGTCGCACGGGATCGCCTGACCCCCGTTGTAACTGCCATCCTTGACCTGAGCCACGCTGTTCTGGCGCATCTCGTGGGTAGCCAGCGCAAACAGGGCATCAAACACCATGTTGCCGGAGCGCAGGCGGGGCAGATCCGCTTGCTCCTGATAGGTAGTAAAGCTATCACCCGGATCACGCAACTCCTGAGTGGTCGACTGCGCATAGCTACGATACTCGTCACTGGCCCGCTTGACCGAGAAGGTGGCCGTTTCCGTCACTCCGGGCTTATAGGTCTCATACTCGCGCTTCTCGATCAGCTCATGCCCTTCATGGGGATTGATCATGCCCAAATCACTATCGCCTGCAACGCTGACCTGCAACAGAGGAGCATTCTCATCCTGGCTGGCATCCAGCAGGAACTTGTAATACCCCTCCTGCTCTACCCGCACGGTTGCCAGCTGGCACTGAGCATCGCAGCGCTGCATCTTGACCGGGTTGTTCAATGCAATGACGCCATTGAGCCCAAAGCCGATCCCCTCCTGAGCGGAGGCAATCTTTATCTTGTGCTCACCCACAGTCAGCTTGGCCACCATCACATACTGCTTGTCCCCCTGATAGACCGTCTGCAGGACAGGCTCCAGATTGCCATCAATCCCTTTTAGATAGAGACTCTCGCTGTAATTGGGGTCATCACGCACCATGGAAAACTCGATGGCCGGTGCAGCCAGATCGGCATTGGTCACCTTGACCTGAATGTCGAGCAACCCCTTTTCCGTCACCACCAGACGGTTGTTCTGCCCGTTGTTCTGGTAGTACATGGGATAGACCTGACCGGGGAAGATGCTGGTCTCCTTGCGGGAATCCGCAGAGAAATCGGGATATTTGGTCCACTCGGGCCCGGCCACTTTGAACGGGGACATACCCGAGTTCATTTTCAGGTTGTCCAGACGATAGACACCATCCTTGAAGGTCAGTTTGAACTTCTCCTCACGACCCCAGCCGCTAAACTCACCGACCATATAGAGATCAAAATTCCAGGGCGCCTTCACCTCGGGTTTGGCCCCGTCATCGTTGCCGCTGGATGCGCTGTCGTTACAACCGGACAAAAGAACCCCGCCGCAGCATAACGCCACGGATAATGCCAATGGACGAATTTTCATATATTCCCTTCGTTACTTTTTTGTTTTGTTATTGAAACAGCATTGAGTAAAACTGTTTTTGCCAGTCTACGTGGTCAACATTCACCAGAAAAATAGACTGCAACCCAATAGGCATAGATAACATCTATAACCAGATGAAATTACGTGATCCACCGCACCAAACCGGCTATCAAGCGGTAAAAACGATTTGAATACAACGTGAAGGGAGCCACATAAAAATAGCCAGTCAGTAAAGGGGAATAATTGACAGCCCCGGGTGATTACACTAGCTTGGCGCACCACCCGCCCATGACCGGACGCCATGTTCGTGGACAAGCATCTAAGACAATTTATTGAAGTGGCCACCCACAAAAATGTCAGTCTGGCAGCCAGGCAAATGGGGCTCAGCCAACCGACGCTGACACACAACATGAGAAAACTTGAGGAGAGTCTGGGAACGACCTTGCTGGTCAGGCACGCGGGCGGCGTGACGCTCACCGCTGCCGGAGAGCTGCTGCTGGAGCAGGCTCGCATGATGCAGCGGATCTACGATGATACACTCAGGCAGCTTGCTACCCTGCGCGAGCGAGCCGCACGACCGCTAAACGTGGGCACCGGACATGCGTGGTGGCAACCGGTATTGCAGCCTGTCACCGCCCGCTATCAACAGGCCAACCCATCCTGCGCCATCAATATTGAAGTCGGCAACCATCTGCGTCTGCTCGATCTGCTGTTGGGCAATCATATCGACTTGTTTCTCGGACATGAAATTCACGGGCTGGCCAAAAATTACAGCCTGATATTTATCCCGCTATTTATTTCTCACGATGGGGTATTTGTCAGAGCGGGCCATCCCCTCACAGGGAAAATATGCAGCAAGCAGGATCTGGTCGATTATCCGAGCCTGCTGGTGACCCCGGACGAGGATAAATATCTGCATCTGGTCGATGATTTGGCGAGAAAAAAGCAGGAACGCGCCGCCATGAAATTGAATGACAAAATCATTTATAGCAGCAACTCCCTGCTCACCAGCATTGATATTGTCAATAACAGCAATGCTGTCATGCCTTATCCGGTGAGTATGGCCGGTTATTTTTCCCGATTCGGTATTAGCCAGCTGAATATGGGCGAAGAGTACAACAAGGGGACTATCGGTATTTATATCCCTCGCGAGAAGAACGATGAGCCCCACATTCAGATGTTGTGCCAAGACATTCAGGCTCAGGTCACTTGCAATAGCCCCTTGATCGCCACCTTCTGAGCCCGCAATAACCGAGCCGAACGCCTCTATCAAGGTTACTGGCTGGATGAGTCAACGCCTCATCCAGCCAGAGGATCAATCCTTACCCCACCTCCCCCAGCGCGCCGATCAGGGCGTCGAGCCCTTGGTCAACCTTCGAGCGCGGGCAGCCGACATTGAGGCGGATATAGCCTGTGCCTTCCGGGCCATAGGTGTCGCCGCGCATGATGGCGACCCGGTATTTCTCCACCAGCAAGGTTTGCAGCGCATCCATCCGTTCGGGGGAGTCGATGCCAAGGCCGCGCAGATCAATCCAGGCGAGATAGGTTCCCTCGGGCACCCGATAGTCGATGGCGGGGAAGGCTGCGTTGAGCCGCGCCGCCACATGGGTGAGGTTGCCGTGCAGATAGCTTTTCAGGGCATCGAGCCAGGCAGCGCCGTCCCGATAGGCACTGATATGGGCCAGCACCCCGAGAATGGGCGGCGATGATAGGCCATGGGCCGCCTTGAGCCGCTGCAGATAGGAGGCCCGCGCCGCGGCGTTGGCGATAAAGGCGTAGGCGCCGCCAAGGGCGGGAATATTGAAGGATTTGGAGCCCGAGCTCACCAGCGCCCAGTGATCGTCCGGTGCCACCTCGCTCCACGGCAGGTAGCGGGCAAAGCTCACATCCATATGGATGTCGTCCGAGATCACCTTGACCCCGTGGCGCTGACAGATGGCGGCCATCCGGCCGAGTTCATCCCGCGTCCAGACCCGGCCGGTGGGGTTGTGGGGGCTGCAGAGCAGCAAAATCCGGCAATCGGGACGAGCGGCTTGCTGCTCGAAGCAGGCCCAGTCGATCTGGTAGCTCCCCTCTGTTTTTTTGAGCGGACAGGGCAGCAGCACCCTGTCGTTGGCAGTCAGCATATTGCCGAAGGCGTCGTAGGCGGGGGTATGCACCAGCACCCCCTCACCCGGCGCCGACCAGAGGCTCACCAGCTGGGCAATCACATAGATGACCGAGGGGCCGTAGACCAGCGTCTCGGGGTCGAGGCTCGCCCCGTGGCGGTGGGCAAACCAGTCGCTCACCGCCCCTTTGAAGTCGTCGTGATTCCAGCGGCTGTAGCCAAATACCCCGTGCTCCAGGCGAGTTGCCAAGGTCTGGCGAATGCAGGGGGCGGTCTCGAAATCCATGTCGGAGATGGTAAAGGGGAGCAGATCGGCATGGCCAAAACGGTCGGCTACATAGTCCCACTGAGTGCAGTAGGTGCCGTGGCGGTCGACCACATGGTCGAAGTCATAAATATCGTGCATGAAGTTTCTCCCTCCATAAACAGGAGACATATTGAGAGAGGCAAACAAGGGGGGCTTGCGCCCCCCGTTCGGATCTTATTGGCCGGTTCAGGCCCCCATCAGACTCTGCAGCTGGTTTTTCACCAGATGCACCTGCGGGCCGATCACCACCTGCAGGTTGTGCTCGTCGAGCTTGATCACCCCGATGGCGCCGTTTGCCTTCAATACCTTGTCATCAACCCGGCTCATGTCTTGCACCGACATCCGCAGGCGGGTGATGCAGTTATCGAGCGCCAGAATGTTATCGGCACCGCCCAGGGCGTTGAGGATGATTTCACCGTTGTAACCGCTGTTGCCGGCCTTCTTGCCTGCGGGCTGGGCAGTCTCGCTGGTTTCAATCTCGCGGCCCGGGGTTTTCAGGTTAAAGCGCACGATGGCGAAGCGGAACACGCTGTAGTAGATGGCAAACCAGATGGCGGCCGCGACCGGCACCAGATACCACTTGGTGGCGGTGCCTTGCAGCACGCCGAACACCAGAAAATCGATCAGGTTGCCGTCGGTGTTGCCGATGGTGACGCCGAGCAGCCCCATGGTCATAAAGCCCAGACCGGTCAGGATGGCGTGAATGACGTAGAGTACCGGTGCCACGAACAGGAACAGGAACTCCAGCGGCTCTGTGATACCGCCGATGACGCAGGCCACCACGCCAGAGACCAGCAGCGCCTTGATCTTGCCGCGATTTTCCGGACGGGCGCAGTGATACATGGCGAGCGCCGCACCCGGCAGGCCGCCGAGGAAGGCAGGCATCTTGCCCTGAGAGAGGAAGGAGGTGGCAGAGACCGAGAAGCCGGAAGTGTCGGCGCAGGAGAGTTCGGCGTAGAAGATATTGAGAGCGCCGCTCACCTCGTGACCGCACACCAGCTGGGTGCCGCCCGCTTCGGTAAAGCGGATCAGCGCCACCAGAATGTGGTGCAGGCCGAGCGGCAGCAGCAGACGCTCACCGGTACCGAACAGGAAGGGGCCGAAGGGACCGGCGTGGGAGATGAGCGCCCCGATACCGTTGATACCGGCAGCAAACCAGGGCCAGACGAACGGCACGACCAAACCGACTACACCCAGCACCAGCGCGGTGATGATGGGCACGAAGCGGGCACCGCCGAAGAAAGCGAGCGCATCGGGCATCTTGTAGGTGTAGAAACGGGCGTGCAACTTGGCGACGATCACCCCGACGATGATGGCCCCCAGAATACCGGTGTCGATGGAGCTGATGCCGAGGATCGATTTCACCCCGTAGGCCTTCTCCGCCGCCGCGTCACCGATGACGTTGGCCACGGTGAGGTAGAAGTTGATGGAGAGGTTGAGCGCCGCATAGCCGACGAAACCGGCAAAGGCCGCAACCCCCTTCTCTTCCCGCGCCAGCCCGAGCGGAATGGCCACTGCGAACATCACCGGCAGGTAGATAAAGGCCACCAGCCCCACCTTGGTCATCCAGAGGAACAGCAGTTGCAGCACGGTATTGTCGAGGAAGGGCATGCTCTGCTTGACCGCATCGCTGGTGAGCGAGCTGCCGACACCGAGCAGGATGCCCGAGAAGGCCAGCAGGGCGACCGGCAACATAAAGGTCTTGCCGAGGCTCTGCAGGAACTCCCATATGGTGGATTTGGCTTGAGGCTTGGCCATGAAACGGCTCCTTGTGAATAGACAGCAATATCTGCGGCTTTCCCCGTGGCTGCTCGTGGCAATTTCGACGCAGAGGCGCGGGTCAGCATCAGGTTTTGCCGAATGATAAAACGTTTTATCAATTTACAAGTGCCGATAGGATCACAGAATCAGGGGGCTGGCTGGCAGGAGGATCCAAATTTGTGAGCCGGATCGGCCAGATGGTGATGTAACGTTTCACTTGGCAACCCAAGCAGGTATGCTGGGGCCTCGCTCTCAACTGCCCGTCGTCCATTCGCCCTATGTCGCCCAAATCCCTCTTTGCCAAAGCCACCAAGATCACCGATGTCGCCCAGCGGGCGGGAGTGTCGGTCACCACCGTCTCCATGGTGCTCAACGGCAAGGGGCGTATCTCGCCGGCCACCGCCGAGCGGGTGCAGCAGGCGATAAAAGAACTCGACTATGTGCCCAACAGCGCCGCCGCCAACCTGCGCAGCCAGCAGTCCAATCTGGTGGGGCTGATCCTGCGCGACATCACCGACCCCTTCTATACCGAGGTGACCGCCGGGGTGAGCGAGGTGCTGGAGCAGCAGGGCTATCTGCTGTTTCTGACCCAGTGCGGTCACAGCCCGGAGCGGCTGCAGCAGAGCATCCACTCCCTGTCGCGACAGGGGGTGGCGGGCATCATCTTCAATCCGGTACGCGGCGCGGCAGCCAAAACCCTGGAGACCCTGCTCGACTCCGAGCTGCCGGTGGTGTGCGCCGCCCGCTCCTACTATCGGGATGACGTGGACTTTATCGGCCCCGACAACACCCACGCCGCCAAGCAGGCCACCACCTACCTTATCGAGCAGGGGCACCGCCATATCGCCTATGTCGGCGGGCGGGCCGACTCCCTCACCCGCGCCGAGCGGATCGGCGGCTACTGCGCCAGCCTGCTGCAATATGGCCTGCCCTTCAAACCGGAGTGGGTACTGGAGTGCGAGCGCACCCAGCGCAGCGCCGCCGACACCATCGCCCAGCTGCTGCACCAGCACCCCAAGGTGACCGCCGTGCTCTGCCACTACCCCGAGGTGGCGCTCGGCGCCGTCTATGGCGTCGAGGCGAGCGGCCGCACCGTAGGCAAGGACAACTACATCGGCCAGCAGGTGGCCCTGCTCGGTTTTGACGATGTGGCGGAGGCAGAACTCACCTCCCCCGCTCTCACTTTCGTCAGCTCACCGGCCCGCGAAATCGGCCGTCAGGCGGCAAGGCGCCTGCTGACCCGGATGCAGCAACCCGAACTCGCCCCCAACCGCCATATCATCACCCCCAATCTGCAGAAGCGAGAATCAGCCTGAACTGGCTGGGCAAGCCTGCTGCCGCCATATCATCACCACTCACCAGCAAACCGCAAAAGCGGGCATCGACCAGAAGCACACGGCTGCGGCGCGCGGGCAAATAACAAAGAGGGGGCGCAAAATGTGAGTCTGCTCACTGCGCTGGCAAGGAGAGATTGAGAGCCAAGTGGAGAGGAATATGATGGGCGTCCACTCTCTTCACGAGCCCCTTTATGAGCAACCCGCACGACCAGAATCCGCCAACTGAAATCCACCGCTGTGACAAATGCGGCGAGCGTACCCGCCATCTCGTGGTGCTGGTCGCCCGCGATCACAGCCAGGACATCATGCCCAAGGATCCGCGCAAAGCCTTCTGGCAAGCCTTTACTTCCAGCAGCATTACCAACTGGGCGTTTGGCGAAACGCTGGCTTACCAGGCCACCCATGTAAAGCACCTGATCTGCGAGCGCTGCGGCGAGAAGTTTCTGGAATATTGAGTGACCATCAGGCCCAGAGGACGGCGCACCACGGACCGTCAGAGCGGGATAAAAGAGAAATAAAGATGACGTTTGTCGAGACGAACCCCGACCAACTGCCGCTAGCGCTGCTGCTGGAGGCCGATCCCGCAGAGCTGCGCATTGCCCCCTACTTTCCAGCCTCCAGATATCTGTTCCAGAAAAGAGCGCTCATAGATGAAACGAATTCTGATTATTGGCAACTCTGGATCGGGCAAGAGCTGGTTGGCAGCTCGATTGGCTGAGGGGTTAACTATCCGCGAGGTCAATCTGGACACCATCGTCTGGCAACCGGGCGGGTTTAACCAAAAACGGCCCCAGCATGAGATTGATCATGCCATTCAAACACTTGCTCAAGAGCCATCATGGGTGGTCGAAGGGGTATATGGTGCCCTGGCCGAGCAACTGCTTGATGCCGCCGATACCCTGCTTTTTCTGGATCTCGACTGGTCAGTATGCCGTGATTCACTGCTATCGCGCGGATCACAAAGTGCCAGGCAACGGGATGCCGTAGCAGCCGAAGAGAGCTTTCAACAACTGCTGGTGTGGGCATCGGAATATGGGCAGCGAGCCGGCAAAAGCTCCCGCCAATTCCATCACGAGCTGTTTGATCGATTCCCAAACGACAAGCACCGTTTCACGACTCGCACAGAGGTACATAGCTATCTCACGCAACTGACCACTCATAGCTAACGGGGTAGAGGATGACGCAACAGGAGCTGGCGAAAATGGGGGGCGCTTCGGTAAGTATCCAGCTGCTGGATGGCAAACCCTGTATCAGAAAAAGCGGCGCATCGCCTGTCGAGCGCCATTTCTACCAACGCGCCGCACTTCATTTGAGCGGGCTCAACACTCCTACCCTGCTCAAGGTCGAAGGGGAGACCCTGTTCCTTGAGCAGATCCCTCATCCGGTCACGCTCACGCAGCTGCACCACAACGAACAGACCTTTGCTCAGCTGGCCAGCCTGCATAACGCCAACTATCAGCCCGACTTTGCGGTGAAAACTCACGGCTGGTCGCTCGTCGACACCAACGAGGCGCTCTCTGTACTCTGCCTGCCGGAAGCGGTAAACGAGAAGATCCGCCATATCCAGCAACTTGGTCACGAACTATTCGAGGAGTCATGCCTGATTTCGGGAGACAGCAATGAGGGCAACTGGGGCACCCGCAACAATGGTGAGCTGGTGTTGTTTGACTGGGAGCGATTTGGTTATGGCAGTCCGGCCATCGATCTGGCCCCGCTGGTGCCGCGGATGGGTTCGCTGGCTGAATATGAAACCATCATTGAACGCTATCTGTGCCACAGTTCGCTGCTCTCTGGCGACCGGTTGCTGCGCCATCTCGTCATGGCCAAGTGCTGGCTGATTATTGAAGTCACCAATCTGCTGACCAGAAGGGAGAAGCCGCAGGCACAGCAATATCTGGAGTGGTATCGGCAACAAGTTCCCAACTGGCTGGAGTCGGTGGCGCATATTGTGTAGTCCGTAGGTTCGAATAGCGCAGCGTATTCGGACGTTCGCGTTATCACCTCTCTCTTTTCAGCCATCCCTCTCTTGCCACCACACTTTCTTCCCAAACAACGCCCCTCTGCGCTCGCCCAGCCAATGCGATTGGCCTCCGCCATCAGGCGCATAAAAATCCTAATCCGCCCGACGAAACTGCGACTTTTTGTGAGAAAGGTCACATCTTATAACGCCTTAAAACCACATATAAATCCAGACCCCGCTGGTGATTAATTTATTGACATGATGCATTACAAACCTGGTTACGAGACCAGTCACAATCCATTTATTTGTTTTTAAAGACAAAATTAGCAATAACCTGAAAATGGTGATTCCTGCCTGAAAACGGGATCTTCATCACATCGCGTTTTACTGCGCACAAAAATCCAGTGATTAGCACATTTGTCCGATAGGGAGGGGGCGAGCGAGCCACGATAATGAACAGGTCATTTTTATCCAGTACGTCGATACGTACTCACGCATAGCTTCCGTCACCGGAAGCGGGGAGAGCGCCATGATCACCACCTTGATCAATGAACATCTGATCAACCTCGATTTGAAAGCGACGCGTAAGGAAGAGGTCTTCACCGAAATGGCCCGCCTGCTGGCGTCGCAAGGCAAAGTCAGCAACGAGCAGGCCTTTATCAAGGATCTGTGGGCCCGCGAAGAGCTGGGTAACACCGGCTTTGAAGAGGGCGTGGCCCTGCCCCACGCCAAGAGTGCGGCTGTGTGCAATCCAGCGGTCGCCATCGGCATCAGCCGCAACGGCATCGAGTACGGCGCCGAAGATGGCAAGCCGTCCCACATTTTCTTTATGATCGCCTCCCCCGATGGCGGCGCCAACCACCATATCGAAGTGCTGGCCGAGCTCTCCGGCAAGCTGATCGAGGAGGGCTTTATCGCCAAACTGCTGGCGGCAAAAACCCCGGCCGATGCGCTGGCGCTGCTGCTGACCAAGAAAGAGGAGCAGAGCGCGGCCCCGGCCACCAGCAAGGGCTTTATCATCGGTGTCACCGGCTGCCCGGCCGGTATCGCCCACACCTATCTGGCGGCCGAGTCGCTGGAGCGCGCCGCCAAGGAGCTGGGTTATGAGGTGAAGGTGGAGACCAACGGCTCCATCGGCGTCAAGAACAGCCCGACCGCAGACGAGATTGCCCGCGCCACCGCCATCGTGGTGGCCTGTGACAAGCAGGTGGACATGGCCCGCTTCGCTGGCAAGCCCCTCATCAAGACCGGCGTGAAAGCTCCCATCAAGGATGGCAAGGGTCTGATTGAGCAGGCGCTGAAAGCCCCCGCCTATGTAGCGGACAAGGATGAGAAGAAGGGTGACGAGAAGCGCGCCAGCGGCGGCAGCTCGGATCTCTACCGCTACCTGATGAACGGCGTATCGCACATGATCCCGTTCGTGGTGACCGGTGGTCTGTTGATTGCGCTGGCACTGGCCATCGGCGGCAACCCGACCCCAAGCGGCATGCAGATCCCGGAAGGGAGCATGTGGAACCAGATCCTCAACGTCGGCGTGGCCGCCTTCACCCTGATGATCCCCATTCTGGCAGGCTATATCGCCTACGCCATCGGTGATCGTCCGGCGCTGGCACCGGGCTTTATCGGTGGCTGGATCGCCAACAACGGCAGTTTCTACGGCGCTGACGCCGGTACCGGCTTTATCGGTGCCATCATTGCGGGCCTGCTGGTCGGTTATCTGGTGCGCTGGATTGCCACCCGTCAGTACCACAAGATGGTGCAACCGCTGGTGCCGATCCTGATCGCCCCCATTGTCGGTTCCCTGTTTATCGCTGCGGTCTTTATCTTCATCATCGGCGCCCCGATTGCCGACATGATGACCGGCCTCAACGCCATGCTGCTCTCCATGAGCGGTGGCAGTCTGGTGCTGCTGGGCATCGTGCTGGGTGGTATGGCGGGCTTTGATATGGGTGGCCCGGTCAACAAGGTGGCCTTCCTCTTCTCCGTCGGCATGATTGCCTCCGGCCAGACCCAGTTTATGGGCGCCATGGCCTGCGCCATCCCGGCCGCGCCCCTTGGCATGTCGCTGGCTACCGTACTCGGTCGCAAGCTCGGTATCTTCGATGCCTCTGAAATCGAAGCGGGCAAAGCCGCCGGTGCCATGGGTCTGGTGGGTATCTCCGAAGGGGCGATTCCGTTCGCCGCCCGTGACCCGCTGGCCGTGATTCCGGCCAACGTGCTGGGCAGCATGACCGCCGCAGTGATGGCCTTCCTGTTTGGCATCACCAACAGCGTTGCCCACGGTGGCCCCATCGTGGCCCTGCTGGGTGCGGTCAACAAGCCGCTGCTGGCCCTGCTCTGCATGATCTGCGGTGCCATCGTCACCGGCGTGGTGGCGGTTGCCCTGAAAAAACTGCGGGTCAAAAAGAGTGATGAGGTAACTCTGGCCAAGGCGGCCTGAGTCCCCCCTCACCATCGAGGCACCTAAACCATAAAAGAGGCCACCCCACTGGGTGGCCTCTTGTTTTTTTGGGGATGGCTGGTGGGCCGTATTTCCCAAAATCGCCCCCCGAGCAATAGTGGTCGATAAGCACTCTTCCTCGTCTCTTCCCTTTCCTTTACTTGACTCCCTTCTTACCTCTCCCCTCCTCAGCCCAGCACTCGCACAAAGCGCCAAACTGGCTGAAATGGCAGCAATCCGGCGTCAGCGGTGTGATGTTTCTCACGCTTTGTCCGCGAAAGCGCAAAAACTAGGAAAATTTCCTAGCCCCACTAGGGATGGCTCTCAAGCCATTTTTTGCCCCTCTTATTAGAGTCACCTCACCTGATGTCGTGACCCGCACCGCGACGGGCAATGTGCCCCGTCATCCCGTGCCGGGCCCGGGTTTATATGGATGGAGCGTCGAGCGCAGCAACGGCTGACAGCCCCGACGTTCCGTTCCCCCTTCCGTGGCGTGACCTCGAACAACCTATCTACAAATGAGGGGCGCGGCGGAAATACCGTCTATCTCGCAGAGGATGAACGAAGATGTTGAAATTGCTCCAACAGGTCCGGGTCCCCACCCTCGACCTGCCGGTCGAAGCCCGGCGCAAGCTCTGGTTCAAGCCGTTTATGCAATCTTATCTGGTTGTATTTATTGGCTATTTGACCATGTATCTGATCCGCAAGAACTTCAACATTGCGCAAAATGACATGATCCAGGAGTACGGTCTTTCCATGACCGAGCTTGGCATGATCGGCCTTGGCTTCTCCATCACCTACGGGGTGGGCAAGACCATCGTCTCCTACTATGCCGACGGCAAGAACACCAAGCAGTTCCTGCCGCTGATGCTGATCCTCTCCGCGCTCTGCATGCTGGGCTTCAGTGCCAGCATGGGCGGCACCGGTTTCAGCCTCTACTTCATGATCTTCTTCTACGCCCTGAGCGGTTTCTTCCAGAGCTGTGGCGGTTCGTGCAGCTACTCCACCATCACCAAGTGGACCCCTCGCAACAAGCGCGGCACCTATCTGGGTATGTGGAACCTCTCCCACAACGTGGGCGGTGCCGGTGCAGCCGGTGTGGCGCTGTTCGGTGCCAACTACCTGTTTGATGGCAACGTGCTCGGCATGTTTATCTTCCCCTCCATCATCGCGCTGATCGTCGGCTTTATCGGCCTGCGCTTTGGTAGCGATTCGCCGGAAGCCTATGGCCTTGGCAAGGTGGAAGAGCTGTTTGACGAAGTGGCAAGCGAAGAGGATATCGCTACCGAAGAGCAGCAGCTGACCAAGTGGCAGATCTTCGTGAAGTACGTGCTGCTCAACAAGGTGATCTGGCTGCTCTGCTTTGCCAACATCTTCCTCTACGTGGTGCGTATCGGTATCGACCAGTGGTCTACCGTCTATGCCCACCAGGAGCTGGGCTTCTCCAAAGACGTGGCTATTCAGGGCTTTACCTTCTTCGAAGTGGGCGCACTGGTCGGCACCCTGATGTGGGGTTACCTCTCCGATCTGGCCAATGGCCGTCGTGGTCTGGTGGCTTGCGTAGCACTGGCGCTGATCATCGCGACCCTGGGTCTCTACCAGCATGCGACCACCCAGTTTATGTTCCTGGGTTCCCTGTTCACCCTGGGCTTCCTGGTGTTTGGTCCGCAGTTGCTGATCGGCGTCGCCGCCGTGGGCTTCGTCCCCAAGCAGGGCATCAGCGTAGCCGATGGCGTCAAGGGCACCTTTGCCTACCTCATCGGTGACAGCTTCGCCAAACTGGGTCTGGGCATGATCGCCGATGGCACCCCCATCTTCGGTCTGACCGGCTGGACCGGCACCTTCGCGGCGCTGGATATCGCAGCCGCCGCCTGTCTGGTGCTGATGGGTTGTGTCGCTGTCGCCGAAGAGCGCAAGATCCGCCGCATCAAGCGCGAACTGAAAGCCGCCGAGCTGGCTGCCCAGACCGCCTGATAGCCATAACAACAGACGCAGATTGTTCAGGGCCACCCACAGGGGTGGCCCTTGTTGTTTGGAGCAACCAGACACCCGACTGGCCCGGCATGAGCCTGCACTGCCGTTCAAGGGACGGGCATATCCCCATCAAGATCCCACTTTTCATATGGACTTTTGGTAAAAGCCCCCCGCTGGCGCTATCTTGTTGCTCCCCCTTGCCAGCATCACAGAGAGCAGATGAAGATCGTTGCCGTCACCGCTTGCCCGACCGGTATTGCCCATACCTATATGGCTGCCGATGCCCTGCAAAAAGCCGCCACTGGGCTGGGACTCAAGATCAAGGTCGAGACACAGGGCGCCATGGGCATGGAAAACATGCTGACCGCCCGCGATATTGCCAGCGCCGACCTGGTGCTGATTGCCTCCGATATCGAGATTGAGCAGAAAGAGCGCTTCCTCGGCTGCACCATCCATCAGGTGAGACTGGAAACCGTGCTGCTGGATGCCAACGCCGTACTCAAGGCCCTGCCGATCCCGGCCTGATGCTGACCCGCGAAATCACCTTCTACTGCCAGCAGGGGTTGAGCATCACCCAGGCCAAGCAGTTGAACCGGCTGGCGGGGATGTTCAAATCCACCATCCGCTGCGCCAACCTCACCCGGCGCCAGACCGTTGCCGCCAGCAACCAGCTCTCCCTGTTGACCCTCGCCACCCAGCCCGGCGATCTCTGCCAGTTGCAGATTGAAGGGTGCGATGCCGAGCTCGCCCACATGGCCTTCACCTGCTGGTGCGGGGAACTGGGTCAACCGCTGGTGCGCACGCGCACCGCCGCGCTGGCGGAGTTGCGACTGGCCAACACCCTGCCCGACTACCATTTTGCCCTGCGCCAGCTGGCCCACAGCCCCGAACCGCTGACCAAAGCCGAAGCCCTCGAGCATCTGGTCGATCTGCTGCCCGTCGAACTGGTCACCGACCGCGCCACACTGACCGCCGCGGTAGAGCGGCGCGAGCAGGTCTCGGCCACCATCATCCGCCCCGGCCTTGCCATGCCTCATGTATTGAGCGAAGGGATCAGCCAGCCAACGCTGGCCCTGCTTAGCTGCAAGGAGCCCATCGAGTGGGGCTCTCAAATCGGGCCGGTGCAGACCATTATTCTGCTGGCGGTGCCGGTTGGTAGCGGACGGGAGACCCTGCGCCCCCTCACCCGACTGGCGCAGGCGATGATCGACGATGTGGTCAGCCACGCCCTGCTGTTGGCGGGCTCGCCCCCCGCCCGTCAGGCTATCGTGATCGAGAGCCTGCTGAGCTAGGCGAGTTGGCTCTGGGCGCTGCTTGTTGAAACGCCAGCCATTCATCCTGCCCTCAGCACCCTGTGGTACACTCGCTGCCATCGTCTGTCTGAAGTGTGTATCCGATGAAATCTCCCCGCTCCCGTCTCTCTGTCAGCCGCGCGCCGCGCGATAACGCCCCGCGCACGGCGGCCAAACCAGCCGCACCCCGCCATGCATCCCCCCGCAAACCGGAGCTGGCCCCGGCGGATCGCAAATTGCTCCTGCTGAACAAGCCCTACATGGTGCTCTGCCAGTTCACCGACGAGGCGGGCCGGGAGACCCTCAAGGATTACATCAAAGAGCCCGGCATCTATGCCGCAGGGCGGCTCGATCGCGACAGCGAGGGGCTGCTGCTGCTCACCAACGATGGCAAGCTGCAGGCGCGCCTCACCCAGCCGGGGGAGAAGACCCCCAAGACCTACTGGGTGCAGGTGGAAGGCATTCCGAGCGAGGAGAAACTGGCCGCTCTGCGCGCCGGCGTGGAGCTCAACGACGGCATGACCCTACCCGCCGGGGCGCGCATCATGGATGAACCTGCGGTATGGCCGCGCAATCCGCCCATTCGCGAGCGCAAGGAGATCCCCACCAGCTGGCTGGAGATCAAGATCATCGAGGGGCGCAACCGGCAGGTACGGCGGATGACAGCCCATATCGGCCACCCCACCCTGCGCCTTATTCGCTACGCCATCGGTGACTGGACCCTGGATGGACTGGCACCCGGCGAGAGCCGCAGCCTGCCCGCTCCCGAGTTGGCACCGCTCTCCACCCGCCGCCCGCGTCCCTCCTCATCCCGTTCAGGCGCTCATACCGCCAAACCGGCCAAACCGGCAGGGGAGGCGCCACGGCGGGCTAGCCAGCCGAGACGAGACGAGCGCCCCCGCAGCACTCACCCAACCGAGCGTTCAACTTCAAACCCGACCGGCGGCAAACCCCGCAGCTGTGGTCGAGGAACGGCACGTCGACCGGCCCGAGCGGACAATCCCAGTAGCAACGACAAGGAGTCATGATGAGCAATCAGGCAGAGCAATCGACCACCAGCCACGCCCGCATGGAGGCGCGCCTGACGGTCGCCGCCCTGGTGCAGTGGCAGGGGCGCTTTCTGGTAGTGGAAGAGGAGATCAAGGGCAAGCGCCGTTTCAACCAACCCGCCGGCCATGTGGAGCCGGGGGAAAACCTGCTTGAAGCGGCTTGTCGTGAGCTGAAAGAGGAGACGGGTCTGACCGCCACGCCGACCGCCTGGCTTGGTACCTATCTGTTCAAACCGGCCGACAGCGAGGCCACCTATGTGCGCACCGCCATCATCTTCGACCTTGAAAAAGCGCCGGGTCAGCACCATCCAGAGGATCCTGACGGCGATGTGCTGGCTTGCCACTGGCTTACGCTGGAAGAAATTGCGGAATGCAAACCGGCCCTGCGCAGCCCCTTGGTGTGGCAGTGCATTCAGGATTATCTGGCGGGGACACGGCTGCCACTCTCGGCCCTCAAGGCCTTTATCTGAGGCCATTTGACACTCTTTTTCGGTGACAAAGGCCAACAACAGAAAAACGATTTCCTGCTATCAGGCTCCTGATGGGAACTGCGGCATGGATATGTGACCGGGGGCGCAAAACTCTGGTAGAATACGCCCCGTTTAAACGAACTGGTAACTTCGACTAATGACAGACAACAGCCAAATCAAGGTGATCGTCGGCATGTCCGGCGGCGTGGATTCTTCCGTCTCGGCCTACCTGCTCCAGCAGCAGGGCTATCAGGTTGAAGGCTTGTTCATGAAGAACTGGGAAGAAGACGACACGGACGAGTACTGCTCTGCCGCCCAGGATTTGGCTGATGCCAAGGCCGTCTGCGACAAGCTGGGGATGAAACTCCACACCATCAACTTCGCGGCCGAGTACTGGGACAACGTGTTCGAGCACTTCCTCGAAGAGTACAAGGCTGGCCGCACGCCGAACCCGGATATCCTTTGCAACAAGGAGATCAAGTTCAAGGCGTTCCTCGAATTTGCCGCCGAAGAGCTGGGTGCCACCTACATCGCCACCGGCCACTATGTGCGCCGTGACGACAGCACAGGCCGCCCGCGCCTGCTGCGCGGTCTCGATACCAACAAGGATCAGAGCTACTTCCTCTACACCTTGAGCGAGAAGCAAGTGGGTCAGAGCCTGTTCCCGGTTGGCGATCTGGAGAAGCCGGAGGTGCGCCGCATCGCCGAGCAGCTGGATCTCATCACCGCCAAGAAGAAAGACTCCACCGGTATCTGCTTTATCGGCGAGCGCAAGTTCAAGGACTTCCTGGCCAAGTTCCTGCCCGCTCAGCCCGGTAAGATCGAGACCGTGGATGGCAAGGTGATCGGTGAGCATCAGGGTGTGATGTATCACACCCTGGGCCAGCGCAAGGGGCTCGGTATCGGTGGGCGCAAAGATGCCACCGAAGAGGCCTGGTATGTGGTCGACAAAGAGGTCGAACGCAACGTACTGGTGGTAGCGCAGGGCGAACATCCCCGCCTCTACTCCGATGGTTTGATTGCCAGCCAGCTGCACTGGGTGGATCGCACCCCCATTCGCGAGCCGCGTCGCTGCACCGTCAAGACCCGCTACCGCCAGCAGGATATCCCCTGCCTGATCCAGCCCATCGACGACGAGACCATCCGGGTCATCTTCGACGAGAAGCAGGCTGCGGTGACCCCGGGCCAATCCGCCGTTTTCTACGACGGGGAAGTGTGTCTGGGCGGTGGCATCATCGAACAGCGTTTCAGCCATCCGGTTTGAGCCAATAGCAGAAGGCAGCATACGTGAGCGATAAATTCCAAGACAGAACCATGGCCTTTGCCGGCATCTGCCAGGCGGCTGCGCTGGTCCAGAAGGTGGCCCGCGACGGCAGCTGTGACGAAGCCGCCCTGCGCGAGAGCCTCTCCAGCATTCTGGTGACCAACCCGAGCCACCCGCTCGAGGTGTTCAACAATACCCATCTGGCCATTCGCGACGGCTACCGTGCGCTGGTCGAGCAGCTGGGTGCCGACGGCAGCCAGAAGAATGCCGAGCTGACCCGCTATGTGGTGAGCCTGATTGCGCTGGAGCGCAAGCTGGCCAAGCGCAAGGACATTCTCAACATGCTGGGTGAGCGGATCAGTCAGATCGGTCGCCAGCAACAGCACTTCGATCTGCTCGACGAGCAGATCCTGGCCAACATGGCGAGCATCTACAGCGACCTTATCAGCCCCATCGGGCCGCGCATTCAGGTGGCAGGCACCCCGCTGTTCCTGCAGCAGCCGCTGGTGCAGCACAAGGTGCGCGCCCTGCTGCTGGCAGGCATCCGCGCCGTGGTGCTGTGGCGCCAGCTCGGTGGCAGCCGCACCCAGATCATCTTCGCTCGCAAGAAGATGGTGGAACTGGCCAAGCGTTACTAATCATTGGCTTGCGCGCAGGCAGAGGGAGGACAAGGTGAACAGCCGCACATCAGCCTTGATACACCCCGACCGGCGCGCAAGTGAATACGGATCCCCCACACCAATCATCAGGAGTTCACCCCATGGAGCTGTCCGCGCTGACTGCTGTTTCCCCGATTGACGGTCGTTATGGCGACAAGGCCGATGCCCTGCGCCCTATCTTCTCCGAATTCGGCCTGCTGCGTTTTCGCGTTGAAGTCGAGGTTCGCTGGTTGCAGAAACTGGCCAGCCACGCCGGGATCCCGGAAGTCCCTGCCCTGAGCGCGGCCGCCAACGCCCTGCTCGACGGCATCGTCAGCAACTTCAACGAGAGCGACGCCGCCCGCATCAAACAGATCGAGCGCACCACCAACCATGATGTGAAAGCGGTGGAGTACTTCCTCAAAGAGAAAGTCGAAGTGAACCCGGAGCTGGCGGCTGTCAGCGAGTTCATCCACTTCGCCTGCACCTCGGAAGACATCAACAACAACTCCCACGGTCTGATGCTGAAAACCGCCCGCGAAGAGGTCATCAAGCCTTATTGCGAGAAGCTGATCGGCGAGATCAAGCGTCTGGCCCACGAGTACCGTGACATGCCGCTGCTCTCCCGCACCCACGGCCAGCCGGCGACCCCGAGCACCATGGGCAAGGAGATGGCCAACGTCGCCTACCGTCTGGAGCGCCAGTACAAGCAGATCATGGCGGTGGAGATCCTCGGCAAGATCAACGGTGCTGTCGGCAACTACAACGCCCACATCAGCGCCTATCCGGAAGTGGACTGGCACCAGTTCTCCGAGGAGTTTGTGACTTCCCTCGGCCTGACCTGGAACCCCTACACCACCCAGATCGAACCGCACGACTATATCGCCGAGCTGTTCGATGCCATGGCCCGCTTCAACACCATCCTGATCGACTTCGACCGCGATGTGTGGGGTTACATCTCCCTGGGTCACTTCAAGCAGCGCACCATCGCCGGTGAAATCGGCTCCTCCACCATGCCGCACAAGGTCAACCCCATCGACTTCGAGAACTCCGAAGGCAATCTGGGTCTGGCCAACGCCGTGTTCCAGCATCTGGCGAGCAAGCTGCCCATCTCCCGCTGGCAGCGGGATCTGACCGACTCGACCGTGCTGCGCAATCTGGGCGTTGCCATCGGCTATTCCCTTATCGCCTATCAGTCCACCCTCAAGGGTATCTCCAAGCTGGAAGCCAACGACACCGCCATGGCCGCCGACTTGGATGCCAACTGGGAAGTGCTGGCCGAGCCGATCCAGACCGTGATGCGCCGCTACGGTATCGAGAAGCCCTACGAGAAGCTCAAAGAGCTGACCCGTGGCCGCCGTGTCGATGCCGAAGGAATGCGTACCTTTATCGACACCCTGGCGCTGCCGGAAGCGGTCAAGGTTGAGCTGAAGAAGCTGACCCCGGCCAACTACATCGGTGACGCCCAGCGTCTGGTTGACCTGCTGAAATAAGCGGATAAATGACACTACCGGGGCCCTGTGCATGATCTGCAACAGGGCCCCGGTTATTTTATGTGGCACCCTATACACGGTTTGCAAGAGGGCTTGCCCGAGGCCGGCAGCCGCCTGTGGCAAGACCTCTCCTGACCTTTGTCGAACCCTTTGACGAGAAGATCTATGTACGAACTCAATCTGGATATCGCTCACTTCCTCGAGCACTACTGGCAGAAGCGCCCACTCCTTATCAAGGGCGGCTTCAAAGACTTTCAGGATCCCATCAGCCCGGACGAGCTGGCGGGTCTGGCCATGGAAGAGGTGGTAGAGTCCCGTCTGGTCACCCGTTTCGACGGCAAGTGGGATGCGGCCCACGGTCCCTTCGAATCCTATGACCATCTGGGCGAAGAGAACTGGACCATTCTGGTACAGGCATGCAACCACTGGGCCCCCGAGGTGAACGAGCTGGCGGTGCCGTTCCAGTTCATTCCGGGCTGGCGTTTTGACGATGTGATGGTGAGCTTCTCCACCCCTCACGCAGGTGTCGGCCCCCACATCGACAACTACGACGTCTTCATCACCCAGGGTATCGGCAAGCGTCACTGGCGGGTTGGCGATGCCAAGCCGCTCAACGAGTTTGCCGCCCACGCCGCCCTGCTGCACTGCGAGCCGTTCGAGGCGATCATCGACGTCATCATGGAGCCGGGCGACATACTCTACATTCCGCCCGGATTCCCCCATGAAGGCTACGCCATCGAGCCCTCCATGAACTTCTCGGTGGGCTTCCGCGCGCCGGATGCAAAGGCGCTTATCTCCTCCTTTGCCGATCACCTGATCGACAACGAGGTGCGTACCGAGCGTTACGGCGATGCCGACCTCAAGCCCCGTGCCCGTCACGGCGAGATCCAGCCCCACGAGCTGCACCGTCTGCGCGAGCTGATGCAACAGGCCCTCGATGACGAGACCCTGTTCAAGGAGTGGTTCGGCACCATGATCTCAGAGGCCAAACACGATCTGGACGTCAATCCGGTCGAGCCGGACTACAGCGCCGAGGAGGTAGCAGACCTGCTGACCCAGGGCGAGCCTGCCATCAAGGTGCCGGGCCTGCGCAGCGTCTGGTTCAGCGGCGAAAGCCAGCAGTGCTATATCGATGGCGAAGCCTGGACTCTGCAGAGCGAAGACGCGGCCGCCATTTCGCTCTTGTGTGACAAGGACATCATCACTCAGGCCGATATGGTGGAGCTGGCCGATCAGGCCGGTTTCCTGCAACTGCTGACCCGTCTGGTCAACCGCGGTTACTGGTTCTTCAACTGATCCGGCGGTAACCGAAGGATAAAAAGGCGCCTTATGGCGCCTTTTTTGTCACTCAGAGGCGGTTCAATTAACAATCGATGCGCGAAGCTGAACCCACTCTTGATGAACCGACAAGTGGTGATTTATTGAGCTAACATGGATGGGTATCATGCGTCCGTCCCTGTTCACAAGAGAAGCGCCACCATGCAGATCACCTCCCGGCCCATGCCGCTGCCCGATTACGGCAAATATCCCTCCTCTCCCACTGTCACACCCGAGCAGGTCAGTCAGGCCCGTAACGAAGCACTGACCAAGAAGGATGAATTGCAGGCACAGAGCGAAGAGAAAGCAACGGCTCGCAGAACCATGGCGGTCTCTTATACGGCTAACCAGCAAGATAAAGCCGTGGTGGAGCGCTACCTGGAGGCCAGCGGTCAGGAGACCGACAGCAAGTCGGGCCCGAGCACGGCTGAACTCTATCAGGCGGCCAATCGCTACCAGCGCCAGCAGAATCTGAGCGACTACATGCAATTCCAGCAGAGCCCGCTCGCCCAGCAGATGGGTAACATGGTGGGCGAAGATAATCGCAAGGGCACCCAGCTCGACATCATTGCCTGAGCCAATTTGCTCGAATAAGCCCGGCAGGGACTGATATAAACTGAAAAAGCCCTCGATGAGGGCTTTTTCGCTATGGCTTGTCGCTGCGACTTCTCGCTATAAATAGGACTCTTCTGCCTGCGCGTCCGGCAGCTCGTCGGGGAGTTCATCAAACAGGGGGTGATAGAGCACCTCACCCTGCACACCCGAAAAACCGCGCTCCTGCAGCTCCATCGCCATAAAGCAGTCGGCAGGTACCTCATAGATGCAGTGCAGGCCAAACTCGCTGGCCGGGCGGAAACCGAAACGGCTGTAATAGGCCGGATCCCCGAGTACCACCACCCCTTTCCAGTCCATCTCGAGCGCCGTATCAAGCCCTTCACGGATAAGATCCGAGCCAATCCCCTGGCCTTGCCAGTCGGGATGAACCGCGACCGGCGCCAGACCGAGCCAGGGCCCTTCCATGCCGTTAATGGTGATCGGGCTTAGCATCAGGTGCCCCATGAACTCGTACTCTTCCTCTTCGACCATGGTCACCACGGCAGCGCCACATTCGCGCAGGCGGTTGACCAGTTCGGCCTCATCGGAACGACCGAAGGCGGCACTCAGCAGCTCATAGACCGGCAGCATGTCACCGGGGCGCTCGGTTCTCAACATCAGGTATTACTCCTCGTACAGCAGAGCGGGCATTATTCCACACAACGGCTGGTCATTCTGAGTACCTTTGTCCAAAAATGGGAGGGTGCACTCAGGAAAACGAGCGGCAAACTGCTGCTGCAAGGCGGTTAGCGTAGCCGGGGTGACCCTGTTCATCGCCTCCCGGTAGGCAAACCAGAGGGCGGGAGCCTCCCGCGCCAACCGCTCAAAGGTCAGTTCTGGCGTTTGATACCAACAGCCATCCAGCTCATCGACCAGCTCCGGCAGCTCCACCAGCAGCCGTAACTGCTGATAGCGTATCTGCGGCGAGTCACCGTTGCCGCCCAGCGCCTGCGCCATCAATTGGTTGAACCAGTGGAGCCGTGATGCGCGCTCCTCGCGGCTAAGCAGCTCGGGCCCTTGACGCTGCAGTGCGGCCAGTTGCAGCAACCACGCCAGCCCCTGTTCATCCCTGTCTTTCAGCAAGACGCCGCCAAGATGGGACAACTGCTCCGGTTCGGCCTGCTCCAGCAGTTCGACGGGGTAACAGTGCACCTCCAGAGACCTCTCAAGATGCGGCGGGCAGCGAATAGAGCAGGACTCCTCCCCCGCGCCCCTCTCATCCACAAAGAGCGAGATGGCCAGCTTGCCGTTGGCACTCTGCCGATCCAACGTTACAGGATCCCACAGGATCACCACGGCGATCCGCTCATCAGCAAGCCAGCAGGCAATCTCCTCGGCCAAGGGATTGGGTAAGGAGGGGGCGCGATCCAGTCGCCAGTAACTCACATCACACGGCTGGCGACCACTGATATGGCGCCGCCCGCGATAGTGCATCCCCACTTTTGCCATCACCCGGCCGGAGGCTAAATTGTCTGGCATATGGCGAGCCGTCAGCGCAGGCAGTTGCAGTTGGTCAAAGGCGAACCCCTTGACCAAGCCAGCGGCCCGAGTAGCCAGACCGCGATTTTGCCAGGGCACGCCCACCCACCAGGCGAGCTCGCCATTCCAGTGCAGGGAGATCACCCCAAGCAACGCCGCACCTTGCTCCTCTGGCAAGGTGATGGCCCAGCTCCAGCCAAGACCAAGCGCCGCCTTGCGCCAGCTGAGCGCCAGCCAGTCGCGGGCCCCCTCCGGCGGATAGGGATGAGGAATATTAAGGGTGTAGCGGGCCAGCGCCTCGTCGTTGCAGTAGCGTACTATCTCGCGATCATCGGCGGCCTGCAGCGGTCGCAGCGCGACGCCTGATAGCGGATGATCCTCAACCAGGGTCGGCACCGTCACGCGGCGCGCCAGCAGGCGATTTAGCACGGCGCCCAAATCGGCCTCGGGGGTGAGCGGCAGATCGGCCCCCACAGGGCCAAGGGTGAGCAGTCCCTGCTCCCTGGCGAGGGTCAATAGGGAAGTAGAGGCGCTGATCAGGATCTGGCGGCTGGGATCAACATGAAAATCCACCAGCAGATCCCCATCGAGCCAGGCAGCCAGCAGGGCTCCCGGGCAGAACACCCCGTCTGGAGGGCTGCTCGCCCAGGGTGCATCGGTTTGATCGAGGGCGGCCGCCGCCTCTTTGCCCAGCAGCAGCTGCCAGCGATGACCTTGCTGCTGCCAGTGCAGCAACAGCGCAGCCCACTGCGGTTGCCACAGACTGGCCTCGATCAGCAGTTCCATCAGCTGGCCTGACAGGCCGCTGGCAGCGTCAGGTGACGGGGATGGGCTTCGATACGGGCGATCCAGCTACGGATAGCGGGCCACCCCTGCAGAGAGAAGATCCCCTCCTCTGCCACATGGGTGTAGGCATAAAGGGCGATATCGGCGATGGTCGGCGCATCACCGCACAGGTAGGGGCTCTGTTTCAGCTGCTGCTCCATTACCGCCAGCGCCTTCTCGCCACCGGCTTTCAGACCGTCGAGCCGCGCCTCCTGCGACTCGGGTCGGCCGAGATAGTGAACGATAAAGCGGGCCACCGCGATGTAGGGCTCATGGCTGTACTGCTCAAAGAACATCCATTTGAGCACCTCGGCCTGCTGGCGCGGCTCGGTTGGCCACAAGGTACTGCCTTGCCCCAGATAGAAGAGGATGGCGTTGGATTCCGCCAGCGTATCGCCCTGGCCAATCTCCAGCACCGGGATCTTGCCGTTGGGGTTCATGGCCAGAAATGCGGGGGTACGGGTATCCCCCGCCTGAATATCCACCTCAACCCACTCAAGGGGCAACTCCAGCCAGCGGGCCAGCAGCCACACCTTGTAGCAGTTGCCGGAACGCAGATCACCATACAGACGCATACACACTCCTTGTGAAAACAGATTTGAACAGCGCGATCAGGGAGCCAGACGCTCGATATGCCAGCCATCCCCTTCGCGGGTGTAGTAGAAGCGGTCGTGCAGTCGGTGCTCGCCCCCCTGCCAGAACTCCACTGTCTCGATCACTACCCGGAATCCGCCCCAGAAGCTCGGCAGCGGCACTTCGCCATTGGCAAACTTCTGCTTGAGCTCGAGGAACTTGGCCTCCAGCACGCCGCGGGCCGAGATGCGGGTCGACTGCTTGGAGACCCAGGCAGCGATCTGGCTATCCTTGGGACGGCTGTGGAAATACTTCATCACCTCGAAAGTGCTCATCTTCTCCACCCGACCGGTCACATGCACCTGACGGTCGAGCGTATGCCAGGGAAAGAGCAGGCTGATACGGGGATTGCCTTCCAGCTGCTGCGCCTTGCGGCTGCGCATGTTGGTGTAAAAAACCATCCCCTGGGCGTCGTAGTGCTTGAGCAGCACGGTGCGCTGCCAGGGCTGACCATCGGCATCCACCGTCGCTACCACCATGGCGGTAGGATCGGTCAGTTTGGCCTCACAAGCCTGCGCCAACCACTTCTCGAACAGCGCCAGCGGCTCGGCCGGCAGATCGGCCCGGTGCAGCCCGCCACGGGTATACTCACGGCGCAGATCAGCAACATCCATCATCTTGATTTTCCTTCAAATAAATAATGGTTCCACGACCATCAAGAGAGTGACGCAGGCATTGTGCTCCGCTCATCTGTCAGTGACAAGCCATAACACAGCGGGGAGGCAACTGCCTCCCCGCTGTGTTTACCTGCAAACTATTACCTCTGAATCGCCTCCGGCATGCACCTTTCCAGCATCTGTCGGTTATATCGGGTGGCATAGTCAATCCGCTGCTCAAACTCCGCCTCCTTGCCCATCTCAATCACATCGCCGAACCCTTTCAGATAACGGACTCCGCACCGGGTTCTCGCTTCTGCTTGCAATGACTCCACAACCCCCGGGGCCATGCCGCCGCGCCCGCCACGCACGATGAGCCGATAATCCTGAGCAGCAAGACTTTCATCTATTGCCTCGGTCAGTGATGCGGCCACAACAGGCGCTGCGCAGATATATAGAAACAGCAAACTGACGGCTAACCGTAATACCTGCGCCATCCGGCTGCCCCTCCCATCAGGAGGATCACGATAAGATTCACTGCACCACCACCACCGCCGCCACCCGCATTGTTGTCGGTAATGACAGTTGCACTTTCCGTAGTGGCAGACGCATTACCTCTTATCCCATTGATAGAGAAAAAAATATTATTGCTGCATGCCAGCTTCAGCCTGGCCGTGCTGGTCAACGGTGCAGGCAACACCACACTGGCCGAACCGTTATTGGCAAGCCCGCTTGCCAGCGTAGTCCAAGTAGAACCTCCATTCTGTGTCAGTGCCAAATCCACGCTGGGACAATTGATAGGAGGCTGATCGGTCCCGGCAACATTCCATGTCACTAGCTGAGTGCTACCCGCCATCATGGCGCCGATCTGCGGAGCAGTGATGGCAAATGCCGCGCCGGTATTGATCACCTGAACCACCATTTCATCACTGCTCACCGCCCCCTGACCATCACGTACGGTAAGGCGGAACTGGAGATTGCGATTGGTCGCAGGCCACGCCTCTCCTTTGGCCAAGACACCCGATATCAGAGAGCTCATGGCAGGCAAGGTTCGGCGGGGATCCGAAGTTGGCGAGACAAAGCGAAACAGCGGGCGTGACCCATCATCCACCATGGTGGCCAAACTGCTGGATGCGTTGCCCAGATCCACCTGCTCCCAGGTGTAACTCAAGGCATCTCCATCCAGATCCAGCGCGCTGCCGCCAAGGGTGAAAGGGGTATTGGCCGGGATCACGCGATCAACACCCGCATCCACGACCGGCGCATTATTGGCAAGTGCTAGGTCGGTGCCGCAGGAGGGTAAATAGGCCATCAAGGTACGCATCTGCTCGATCGACTTGCTGTGAAAGAAAGGTGCGCTGTTAACCTGCAGATTCTCCTCACCACAGATCCCGGCATAGGCCATGATCGTCGAGCCACTGCCCGGCTCCCAGGCTGAGCTAGCCTTGCGACCTGTCGCACAACTGTCGGCCATGCCATTGAAGGAGTGCTCGGCCCCCAGCTGGTGCCCCAATTCGTGAGCCACATAATCAATAAAGAATGCATCGCCGATAGGCTGTGACCCTCCGGTCATGCCCCGTGAACGGCTAAACGGGTTACAGAGGGATCTCAGGGTCGCCACCCCGCCGCCTGATGTCGCCAGCAGATGGCCCAAATCAAAGGATGGATTCAACAGCAAATCCTGTTGGACCTGATTGATGGCAATATCCTGAGTCGAGTTGGTGAAAGGATCCGTCGCCGGATCAGTGAAAATCACCTTGTCTGTATCGGCTGCAAGCTGAAACTCGGCCCCCACATCACGGCGATAGACTTCATTGACCCGATTAAGCAGTGTTGCAATAGCAGAGAGTGCAGCAACCTTGGTACCACCATGATACTGGGTATATTCTCCGGTTGCCGAGATGGCGATGGTATAGCGCTTGCGCAAATTGCCATCGACCAGCACAGCTCGCTCACGCTCGATACCATGAGGATCAATCACCTGATCCACATCCTGTCGCCGCCAGGCATCTTGCTGTTCATAAACGGCATAGGAGAAACCATTCTGAAGCGGATCGACATAAAAGGTACGCCCCTGATGGGTAAACATACCGTGAAAACCATGTATGGTGACATCAAATCGGCCTGTATCCGCCGCCCGATCGATAGCCTTCCCACTGTAAGTATTGATAGATGGATAACGCTGGGCCAAAGGCTCCGGGAGCAAGGCATTGGGATGAACATCAAACTGCACCGTAGTGCCATCCGGCAGTGGCAAAGTCAACACACTGGCGAGATGCCCGGGTTCAAAAGGCTTGTCAGGAACCACCACTCTGACCTTTTCAGCTCGCACATCATAGATCCCTCCCCTTTCCAAGTTTTCATCCATGAAGGTCCACTGTGGTTCTGCTGCAACCTGAACAGACAAACTGGTGATAATCACCGCAATGCCATGCTTCATAGAGCCTCCTTGCCCTACCTTGGTGACAACAAGTATGGTGCAGCGTCAATTGACGATCTGCGTGACAGACAGAAAAGAAAATTCGCACAAAACTTCTGTCACGCTGAGACATCGTGCTACACCCACGCTCCCCATCTCAGGCGATACAGACTGACCCCATTCAACAACGGAAAAAAGTGAAGGCGCCATTGGCGCCTTCACGGATAGATAGGAGGCTGAATATCCCCCCATTTGGATTGGTTCGTTGGCGTATTACTGCTTATCCGCGCCCGATGCTATCGGGCAATGAATCACCATGCGCCGGTTAAACTCGCTGGCGTAGGCACTCAGTTTGGCATGCGTTTCGTGCTGGCCGGGCCTGATGACATCACCCAGCCCATCAAGATAACGCACCCCACAGCGCCCCTTGGCCTCTGCCTGCTGCTCGGCTGCAATACCAGGGGCGAACTCTCCCCGCCCAGCTATCACTATCAGGCGGTAATCCTGCCTGGCGAGGTTTGCACTCAGCTCCTGTTCCAGGGTGCTGGCATCGGCCTGACAACCGCCGAGCATGGCAAGCAGCAACAGAGGGACTCCCTTCATATGCGCCTCCGTTGCCAGCCGAGCAGCGCCAGAGCGAGCGTCCACAATCCGATCGCCCCGCCCCCACTGCCGCCACCTGAAGTCGAGCCACCTTGCACCAGAGGCAATTTGAGGGGACTGATGGCAAAGAAGATATTGTCGCTGCATGCCACTTTCAGCCTGACGCTGCTGGTGAGATCGGCAGGCAACGTTACCGTTGCTGCGCCGTTATTGGGTTGTCCGGCGGCGAGCATTGTCCAGCTTACGCCCTCATCCTGGGTCACCGAGATGTCCACCTTGCTGCAACTGATAGGAGCCACCGTGGTGCCCGCCACATCCCATGCAATGGACTGACTGCCCCCCGGCGTGAGAGTGACCCCGGAAAGTGGGCTGGTGATGCGAAATGCTGTGCCGGTATTGACCACCTGCACCTTCATGTCATCGCTGGCAACGCCACCCTGACCATCTCGCACCGTCAGTCTGAAATTGAGATCCCGGTTGGTGGTCGGCCAGGCCTCTCCTTTGGCAAGCGTGCCGGAGAGCAGGGATGGCAAACTCGGCAGGATCCGCTCCGGCGATGCCGTGGGAGAGACAAAACGAAACAGCGGCCGGGAGCCATCGTCAACCATGGTGGCAATGCTGCTCGATTCGTTGCCCTTGTTGTCGATTTGCTCCCAATTGTAGAGCAGAGGATCACCGTCCAGGTCCGCTCCCGTCCCCTTCAGGGCAAATGGCGTATTGGCCGGGATCACATAATCGCTACCAGCGACAGCCTGCGGGGCATTATTGCTCAACGGGAGTGTGGTTCCGCAAGTCGATACTTTCGCCATGTGCGCACGCATCCGCTCGATGGACTTGCTATGAAAATAGGGGTCGCTGTGCGGCTGGATATTCTCCTCACCGCAGATGCCGGCATAGGCCATGATGGAGCTGCCACTGCCCGGCTCGAACGCCTGCTCGGCAACCCGGTTGCCCCCACCACAACTGCCCGTAGTACCGTTAAAGGTGTGATCGGCACCGAATTGGTGGCCAATCTCATGGGCCACATAGTCGATAAAGAAAGCATCCCCTACGGGGTCTGACGAACCCGTCATACCTGACGACTTGGCCCCGTAGGCGTAATAAGACGGCATGGCATCAACACATAACACACCCAACCCCGCCAAGCCTCCGCCACCGGTGTTGAGCACATGGCCGATATCAAATGCCCCCAAATCCCCATCAGCAAAGGCCTGCGCCTGCACATCGACGTTGCGATCCGCATCCGCATCGGTGTTATCAAAGGGATCACTGGCAGGATCGCTAAAGATCACACTGTCATTACCACTGGCCAGCACGAACTCGGCCCCCACGTCGCGCTGATAGACTTCGTTCACCCGGTTGAGCAGGGTAGTGATGGCCGCCAGGGCCAGCACCGTGGAGCCACCGTGATATCGGGTGTACTCACCGGCTGCCGAGATAGCGATGGTGTAACGCTTGCGGACATTGCCATCAACCTGCACTTTGCGCACCAGTTTGCTGACACCCGGCCCGATTACCTTGTCGGCATCCTCTTCCAGACGACTATGGGCATCCTTCTGGTAATAGACGGCATACCCTTCGGCATTGCGCAGCGGATCGACAAACACCATCTGGCCCTGATGGCTGAACATGGCGTGGAAACCCTGTGGCCCCAGATCGAAGCGCCCGGTATCGACCGGATGTGCCGGGTTGTGACCCTTGAAGGTACGGATCTGAGGATACTTAGCTGCAAGGTCTGCGGGCAGCACGTCGTAAGCCTCCAGAGCAAAGGTGACCTCCCCCCCATCGGGCAGCGGCAGGGTCAGCTCACTCGCCCCGGCTTGCAGTCCGGCAAAATAGTCAAGCGGCACCTTGGCGACCCGGAACTGATGGGCCCGCACCTCATAGCCCTCATCTGCTGTTGCTCTGGCGGCAACCGTGCCCCATTCGCTGGCCATCAGGCTGGCTGAGCCCAGCATGCTGGCCATCAGCAAGACCACCGTAGAGTATTTCGTCACATGCATTGTTTTTAGTCCTTGTATTAATGCAATCGCCTGAATTGCGGCCTGTACTTTATTTTTATTCGGCCACATCAATACAAAGCTGAAGCAACCCTTTCCACCATTCCCGAGTGGGAGTGTTGCGCCAACCCCGTCTAACCCCTATCATTGCGCGGATTTGTCAATTTTAGAACTGCCCCTCTTCACAAAGGTGCGGTTCATCTTTATCTGGCCAAGGTTAATCTCATGCTCAAATCCCCACTGTTGCCCCGTTTCGGGGATCTGGTCGTTGCCATTGTTGACGATGTGCTCGGTCAGGGTCTTACCCTCGACCGCGCCTATGCCCGTCACTTCTCCGGCATCGAACTCAAACCGCAAGAACAGGCAAGGATTGCCCTGGTCACCGGCGACCTGCTGCGCCGTCTCAGCCTCTATTGTTTCCTCACCGGTATTCAGGTGCGTCAGGCCGAAAAGAATGTCTGGCCGCTGCTGCACAGCTGGCACGCATTCCACAAAATTGCCCAGCCCAACCACCCGACCCTGGATCGCTTCAATGAAGAAGCATTCCGCCGCCGTCTGACCGAGGCGAAGAAGAACCCGGTATTGATGGATGGTTGCCCGAGCTGGCTGGAGAAACTGGGCAGCGAGCAACTGGGTGAAGCCTGGCCTGCCGAGCGTGCAGCCCTGGCCTGGATGCCCAAGCGCTACCTGCGGGTCAACACCCTCAAGTGCACCCGTGATGAGCTGCAAGCCATTCTGGCCAAAGAGCATGTCACCACCATTCCGGTTGAAGGTGTGGAGACTGCCCTGCAGGTCACCTCTGACGCAGCCCTGTTCCGTACCAAGGCCTTTGCCGATGGTTGCTTCGAACAGCAGGACGCTGGCTCCCAGCTGGTTGCTGCCGCTTTGGAAGTTGCCCCAGGCATGCGCGTTATCGACGCCTGCGCAGGTGCCGGTGGCAAGACCCTGCACATCGCCGCCATGATGCAGGGCAAAGGCCGTCTGCTGGCAATGGATGTGGAAGAGTGGAAGCTGGAGAACCTCAAGCAACGCGCTCGTCGCGCCGGTGCCCACAACGTGGAGACCCGGGTCATCACCAGCAGCAAGACCGTCAAGCGCCTCAAAGAGAGCGCCGACCGCGTACTGCTTGACGTGCCCTGTTCCGGTCTTGGCGTACTCAAGCGCAATCCGGATGCCAAGTGGCGTGATACCGCCGAGCGTCTGCCGGTGCTGGTCGCGCTGCAAGAAGAGATCCTGCAGCGTTACAGCCAGATGGTGAAAGTCGGCGGCCTGCTGGTCTATGCAACCTGCTCCATCCTGCCCGAGGAGAACCGCCAGCAGGTGGACAAGTTCCTCGCCGCCAACGAAAACTTCCGTCTGCGTGACGATCACACCGTGAGCCCGTCCGAGACCGGCTTCGACGGCTTCTACATGGCTCGTATCGAACGGATCGCCTGATCCAGAATGACCTGCTCCTTGCGCCCTTATCGCGCACGGCGGGTTCGATGAAAAAAGAGCGGCAGCCCTCGAGCTGCCGCTCTTTTTATTGATAAGGATCGCCGCGTCAGGACTCCAGCGCAGCAATCGCCTCTATCTCGATCTTCACATCCTTCGGTAACCGAGCCACTTCTACGCAGGAGCGAGCCGGATACATGGCATCGTGCTCGGTGAAGAAGTCGTTGTAGACCCGGTTGACCGCAGCAAAGTCGTTCAGATCCGAGACAAACACCGTGGTCTTGAAGATGTTTCGCACCTCGCCGCCTGCCGCCTCGACAATCGCCTGTACGTTTTGCAGGGAGCGCAGGGTCTGCGCTTCGATCCCCTCCGCAACGTCGCCGCTCACCGGGTCCAGCGGGATCTGACCGGAGGTGTAGAGGATGTTGCCAATCCGGGTGGCCTGCACATAGGGGCCGATGGCGCCCGGCGCCGCTTTGGTTGTGATAACCTGTCGCATCTGTTACTTCCTCGTGCTGACAAACAAAAAGTAGGCCCGGAGCAAGCCTGCTCACCCCGGGCATGAGAGTTACATCATGTTGGTGAAAGTTCTGGAGATGACGTCCTGCTGCTGCTCGCGGGTCAGGGCGTTGAAGCGCACCGCATAGCCGGAGACCCGGATGGTCAGGCTGGGGTACTTGTCCGGATTGTCGATGGCATCCAGCAGCATCTCGCGGTTCATCACGTTGACGTTGAGGTGCTGCCCCCCTTCCACATCCCGCTCGTGATGGAAGTAGCCATCCATCAGCCCCACCAGATTGTTCTCGCGATTGGCGGGTTCCTTGCCGAGCGCCCCCGGCACGATGGAGAAGGTGTAGGAGATCCCGTCCTTGGCGTATTTGAACGGCAGCTTGGCCACCGAGGCGAGCGAAGCAACCGCCCCCTTGCGATCCCGACCGTGCATCGGGTTGGCCCCCGGGGCAAACGGGGCACCGGCGCGGCGGCCATCCGGGGTGTTGCCGGTCTTCTGGCCATAGACCACGTTGGAGGTGATGGTCAGGATCGACTGGGTCGGTACCGCATTGCGGTAGGTCGGCAGCGCCTGGATCTTCTTCATGAAGCGCTCGACCAGATCGCAGGCAATGGAGTCGGCCCGCTCGTCGTTGTTGCCGTACTGGGGATACTCCCCCTCAATCACGAAATCGACCGCCAGCCCGTCAGCATCGCGCACCGGCTTGACCCGGGCGTACTTGATGGCCGCCAGCGAATCGACCGCCACCGACAGACCGGCAATGCCGCAGGCCATGGTGCGATAGACGTCGCGATCGTGCAGCGCCATCAGCGAGGCCTCATAGCTGTACTTGTCGTGCATGTAGTGGATCAGGTTCAACGCGCTGATGTACTGCACCGCCAGCCAATCCATAAAGCTGTCGAGGCTGGCCATGACGGTCTCGTAATCCAGCACCTCGTCCATGATGGGCGCCACTTTCGGACCAACCTGGATCTTCAGCTTCTCGTCCACGCCGCCGTTGATGCAATAGAGCAGGGTCTTGGCCAGGTTGGCGCGTGCACCGAAGAACTGCATCTGCTTGCCGATCACCATGGGGCTCACGCAGCAGGCGATGGCGTAGTCATCGCTCTCGAAGTCGGTGCGCATCAGGTCATCGTTCTCATACTGCAGGGATGAGGTATCGATGGAGACGCGGGCGGCATAGGTCTTGAAGGCCCGCGGCAATCCTTCCGCCCAGAGGATGGTGAGGTTGGGCTCGGGCGCCGGCCCCATGGTCTTGAGGGTGTGGAGGTAGCGGAAGGAGTTCCTGGTCACCAGGGTGCGACCATCCAGCCCCATGCCGCCGATCACCTCGGTGGCCCAGATGGGATCGCCGGAGAAGAGGGAGTCAAACTCGGGAGTACGCAGGAAGCGCACCATGCGGATCTTCATGATGAAGTGATCGACCAGCTCCTGGGCATCCTGCTCGTTGATAAGCCCCGCCTTCAGATCCCGCTCGATATAGATGTCGAGGAAGGTAGCGGTACGACCGAGGGACATGGCCCCACCATTTTGCGACTTCACCGCCGCCAGATAAGCAAAGTAGAGCCACTGCACCGCCTGCTGGGCAGTGCGTGCCGGCCCGGAGATGTCAAAGCCATAGCTGGCCGCCATCTGCTTGATCTGCACCAGTGCCCGCTTGTGCTCGGCCAGCTCCTCGCGCTGGCGGATCACCTGCTCCAGCTGCTCTCCCCGCTCGAGAGCCGGTTGCAGATCGGCAAACTGCAGCTCCCGTTCACGGATTAGATAATCTATGCCATAGAGCGCCACCCGACGATAATCTCCGATAATGCGACCACGGCCGTAACCATCCGGCAAACCGGTCAATACCCCTGATTTTCGGCAGCGCAACATCTCGGGAGAGTAGACGTCGAACACCCCCTGATTGTGGGTTTTACGCAATTCGCTGAAGGTATATTCAAAATCGGGATCCATCTCCCGGCCATACGCTTCAAACGAGCTGCGGATCATATTTACTCCGCCAAACGGGTGCAGAGCTCTTTTAAGGGGCTTGTCGGTTTGCAGGCCAACGATTTTTTCCAGCCCCTGCTCGATATAACCCGGCCCATGGGCGGTGATTGTGGTGGCAATATTGGTATCAAAATCGACCGGTGCGTGGGTGGCATTCTCAATGCAGATCCCCTCCATCACCTTGTTCCACAAAGTGGTGGTCGCTTCTGTGGCATCCGCTAAAAACTGCTCGTCACCTTCATAGGGGGTGTAGTTCTGCTGGATAAAATCACGGACGTTGATCTCGTGCTTCCAGTTTTCACCGGCAAACCCTTGCCATGCCTGACGGAATTTATCCTGATCCAATTGCATATCAACTTTCATCAAATAAACCTCATTCACTACTCATGACACTACAGTGGAAGATGTCAGACGCACTCGGCCTGACGAACCAGCTGCCCCAGACGAATGGCATCCAGTGCGATCATTTTCTCTTCATTGGTGGGAATAACCGCCGCCAGCACCATGGACTCTGCCGCCGAAATCACCCGGCAACCCTCGCTATTGGGACGCTGGTTAAACGGCTCGCTGATCGCTACGCCAAATACCTGAAGCCGCTCGCATACCAGCTTTCTTATAAATGCCGAGTTCTCGCCAATACCGCCGCTGAAAATAACGGCATCCAGCCGGCGCAATGAGGTTGCATGGCCGCCGATATGGCGGGCAATACGATGGACAAAAGCGTGAATGGCCAATTTTGCCCCGGGATGTCCTCCGTGATAGGCCGCTTCCAATACCCGCATATCGGAGGAGAGCCCCGAAATACCCAGCAGGCCGGACTGCTTGTTCAATACCCGCTCGATATCCTCGATGGATTGTCCGGTCTTGCTGGCGATATAGGCCAGCGCGCCAAAATCGATATCGCCGCTGCGGCTGCCCATGATCAGCCCCTCCAGCGGCGTCATCCCCATCGAGGTATCGACGCTCTTGCCATCCTGTACTGCGCAAACAGAGGCGCCATTACCCAGATGAGCAATGACCAGACCGGCATCGTGGCCATTCAACCCAAGGAAGGAGACCGCCTGCTCGGCGACATAGCGATGGGAGGTGCCATGGAAGCCATAGCGGCGCACGCCATAATCCTGCAGATATTGGTAAGGCAGCCCATAGATATAGGCTTCCGGCTTCAGGGTCTGGTGAAAACCGGTATCAAATACCGCAATTTGGGGTTGTGTGGGAAATAGCTGACGAGCCGCCATCACACCACTCAAATTGGCGTGATTGTGCAGGGGAGCCAAGGGTGACACCTGCTTTATTTTGGCCAATACATGTTCATCAATGATCACGGCTTCGCTAAATTCACTGCCACCATGAGCAATTCGATGACCCACCAGTGCAATGGCATCCAGCAGATCCCGTTTTTTCAATTCCGCCGCGATGGCAGCCAATGCACAGGTGTGGTTATTTTCAGCTAATGACATTGCGGGCTCTTTACCCACTTGCAATTGGGGATGGGCCGTCTCAATACCATCCGCCATACCGGATATCACCACCTCGCAGGTTTTACTATCCAGTACCGAGAATTTGACCGACGAAGAGCCGCAATTGATAACCAGAACCAACGAATCAAACTTCATTACATCGCCTCGATATTTATGCTGTCGAGTCACTGCTGTCAGAACATATTTACCACTGTGTTTAGTGGCCAAATAACGGATAGCCTTGCCCTCGGCCCAAATAATTGGGCCAACCAAGAACCGGTTATTGCGCGCTTCTGACTACGCCATGCAGACCCCGCCAAGGGGATCTGAATGGCTGATGACTTGCAGAAAAGGTTTTCAGAACAGCTTGGAAACAATATTCAGGATGGTCAGCACACCTATGATGGTGACAAACAGGTTGCTGGCCTGACCTTTATATTTTGCCAGTGCCGGTGTCTTGTTGACGGCATACATCGGCAGCAGACAGAGCAGGGAAGCGATGATCGGCGCCCCCATTGCCTCAATCAGGTCGAGGATGTTGGGGTTCACATAAGCGACCAGCCAGGTGGAGCCCATGATGAACAACATACTGACCATATTGAGTTTTTTACTGGAAACCTTGCTCTTGTCGCCCTGGTAGCCAAAGCGGAGGATAAGGCCGTTCAACCCTTCCAGCGTCCCCAGATAGTGGCCGAAGAAGGATTTGAAGATAGCAACCAGCGCGATAATGGACGCCGCATACTCCAGAGTGGTGGCAAACGCAGACTTGCTGCCCGTCATCGAGGAGAAGTGGTTGGCCAGATAGGAGAGCACCGGAATATTCTGGGCCTTGGCTTCCGCCATATTTTGCGGCGACAGGGTAAACAGGCAGCTGAAGGCAAAGAACATCACCACGGCCACCATCAGCATGCTGGCACCGGAGATAATCTTCGAGCAGCGCTTCTCGGTAAAATCACGACCGAACTCCTGCTCATACTCTTCCCGCTTGGAGACGATGAAAGAGGAGACAATCGGCGAGAAGTTGAAGGAGAAAACCATGATGGAGATCCCCAGCCAGACGGTGACCAGAATACCATCGTGACCGAACATGGATATCTCGCTAAGGTTGACCTGATCAAAGACGGCACTATTCCAGTACGGAACGAGGGAGAGAGAGATGACCACCAGGCTGGCGATGAAAGGAAATACCAGATAGCTCATTACGCGAACCATCAGATCCTTACCAAAATAGATCACAAATGCCATCAATAGCAGCAGCCCAAGGGCGACAACACCCCGATTAAGCGGCGCCATTTGCAGTTGATGCTCCCAGAATGCCATAAAGGTATTGGTGATCGTCACACCATATATCCACAGCAGTGGGCAGATGGCAAAGAAATAGAGGAAGGTAATCACTACCCCACCCATTTTGCCAAAATGTTCTTCAACGGTCTCGGTAATATTTGCCGATGGATTGCTGCCAGAAAGACATAATCTGGCCAACGCCCTGTGGCAATAAAATGCAATAGGGTAAGCCAGCACCAACATGATTAATATAGGTATCAGGCCACCATATCCGGCCCGAATAGGGAAAAATAGAACACCTGCACCGATCGCTGTACCAAACAGACCTAATCCCCATGTGGTATCCGATTTACGCCATGCACGTGTATTCTCTTTACTGCCGGTGATAACACTGTCTAATATCATGACTGCATTCCTTACAGGCTAAATTGACGAATATTGTTCTGTTCGATAATTTCGGTGATCCGGGTCAGGTCAATATTGCCACCAGAAATAATGCTGACGGTTTTTTTGCCTTCGACATAATGTTTGAGTTTGCCGCTCAGCAGCGCTGCCGAGGCCAGAGCTCCCGCCCCTTCGGTAATCACCTTGTTGCGCTGAATAAGGTCAACCATGCTGTGACGAATATCATCCTCGGTGACCAGTACAATATCATCCACCAATTGTTTGACGATTTCGAAGGTCAGGGTGCCGGGTCTTGCCACGTCACAGCCATCGGCCAGCGTACTGCTGGTTCTGTGATTGGTAATGGTGCCTGCGTAGTATGAAGCCGCCATGCCGTGGACATTCTCCGACTGCACGCCAATCACCCGGATAGTCGGGTTGATGGATTTGATGGCCATGGCGACACCGGCAATCAGACCACCACCGCCAATCGGCACTATGATGTTATCGACATCATACAAATCTTCGATAATTTCCAGGCCGATGGTTCCCTGGCCGGCAATCACTTTTGCATCGTCAAAGGGGGGGATAAATACGCGGCCTTCCATCTCCACGATTTCGCTGACTTTGGCAATGGTGTCATTGAAACTATTGCCATGCAGAATAACTTCTGCCGAATAATCGCTGGTTGCAGCAATTTTTGATTTGGGTGCGCAGCAAGGCATGACCACCTTGGCATCAATTCCCAGCATGGCACTGGACAAAGATACCCCCTGCGCGTGATTACCGGCAGAGCAGGCGACAACACCTTTTTGACGATCCTCCAGACTTAATGAACTGAGTTTGTTGAAGGCACCGCGAATTTTAAAAGAGCCTGTACGTTGCATGTTTTCAAGCTTGAGGTAAACCTCGCCATGGCAACGTTCGCTGATGTAGTTAGAGGGTAATTGCGCGGTCTTGTATATATGGTTGGTCAGTCTTTTTTGGGCTTCGGTAATATCATGAAGACCAATGGGCAGATTGCTATACATCTTCATCGCAAATCTCTTTTTATTTATTAATTTGTAGGGTTTTATTTCACTGGGCGAAGCGATACTAGGTTCTATCACTTGCAATTAATGTGAGCATAAACACAAAAAAATCTACAAAGAGACTGCGTTACGGTGAAATTATCAAAAAATGTGATGGCAGCAACACTTGAATCCAAAATGATTAAAAAAAGTAATCGCAGATTGGGAAATCAATATGGTTAACAACTCCAAAACAAAGCGGCAGAGATTAGATTTTTCAGGGCGAACGCGTTGCTTTTTGCAACCGACAATCAGTTGCTTGCCTGCCAGAACCGGGATAATAAAAAAGGAGCCGATGTGGCTCCCTATCGACAACACAGGACCGATTACTCGGCTGCTGCATCATCTTTCTTGTACTTGGCAGCAGTCTCTTTGATCAGAGCCTGCAACTCGCCAGCCTGGAACATCTCGATCATGATGTCACAGCCACCGATCAGCTCACCTTCAACCCACAGTTGCGGGAAGGTCGGCCAGTTGGCGAATTTTGGCAATTCGGCGCGGATATCCGGATTCTGCAGGATATCAACGTAGGCAAACGGCTCGCCGCAGGACATCAGAGCCTGGGAGGCCTGGGCAGAGAAGCCACAGCTGGGTAGCTTGGGGGAGCCCTTCATGTAGATGATGATGGGGTTGTCAGCCAGCTGCTGCTTAATCTTTTCAATAGTTTCCATAGGTGCCTCACTAGAGCGATTTCGGCGGCCATTCTACTGCAATCTTGCCCGAGCACAAACTGACAAAGGGGTGACCCGGCTCGAATTGTGCAAAGAACCCACACAGGATTGATCGCGATCATGGCGCCAATCAAGAGTTGTTAGGCCATCTTTGATACTGCTACAATCCCTTGGCTTTGGGCTACCCAGCCCCATCATTTTAAAAACAACTCTTTTCACATATAGAAAAGAGTACGCAATGTCTTGCAACCGTCGCCTTCGCACGGTCCAGCCAATGGAGAGTAGAAAATGGCATTCGAACTTCCCGCTCTGCCCTATGCAATCAACGCTCTGGAACCGCACATCTCCCAGGAAACTCTGGAATATCACCACGGCAAGCACCACAACACCTACGTGGTCAACCTGAACAATCTGGTGCCGGGTACCGAGTTTGAAGGCAAGTCTCTGGAAGAGATCATCAAGACCTCCAACGGCGGCATCTTCAACAACGCCGCCCAGATCTGGAACCACACCTTCTACTGGCACTGCCTCTCCCCGAATGGCGGTGGCGAGCCGACTGGCGCCCTGGCTGATGCTATCAACAAGGCATTCGGCTCCTTCGCCGAGTTCAAAGATGCCTTCACCAAATCAGCCATCGGCAACTTCGGTTCCAGCTGGACTTGGCTGGTGAAAAAAGCTGACGGCTCTCTGGCTATCGTCAACACCTCCAACGCTGGCTGCCCGCTGACTGAAGCCGGTACCACCCCGCTGCTGACCGTTGACCTGTGGGAGCACGCCTACTACATCGACTTCCGCAACCTGCGTCCGAAGTACATGGAAACCTTCTGGGCTCTGGTTAACTGGGAATTCGTGGCCAAGAACTTGGCTGCCTAATCAGCCTCGCTTGCCAAAACGCCCCGCACTGCGGGGCGTTTTTTTATATCTAGATGGCTGCGTAAATGAAAGAGGCGCCCGCAGGCGCCTTTTACATATCGAGATAGCCAGTTTACTGGTCCAGCTCGTCCATGTATTCATCCAGATTGGCATCGTCGGCCTGCTCTTGCTGAGACGCTTTCAGCTCGGTCTGCTTGCCCGTCACCTTGCCCTGGTTATATTGCAGGTAGAAGTCCTTGGTTAGCGCATAGGGGTCGAGGGAGTTGTCGATGATCCGCTCCTGATCGATCAGCTTGGCGCGATTGCCCAAGCCATCCAGAACCCAATGAGTAACCCTTAACGGGATAGTCAGCAAGGCATAGGGGAAGTAGATGGTGTCAATGGTGTCACCAACCAGCTCCCGAGTGGTGGTCGGACCGTAAACAGGCACCATGATGTAGGCACCATTACCGATATCGGCCCTGCCCAGCACTGTGTCCATCTCCAGCTTGTTGCGCTCGAGGCCGGCATGTTTGGCCACATCGAAGATACCCAACAGACCGACGGTGGTGTTGAGGGTAAAGCGCCCCAGGTTGGTCCCTGCCCCCTTCAAATCACCGGTGATCAGATGGTTCACCATGCTGCTTGGCTCATCAAAGTTGGCAACAAAGTTGGCAATGCCATCCTTCACCCCCACCGGAATATAGCGAGCGTAAGCATGTACCACAGGACGTGCTACATAGGGCTCCAGCACATCATAGTTGACCGCCCACATGGCCCGGTTGGCCCCCTGGAAGGGATCGCGCGGATCGGCCGCCGTACTGGTTGCGCCCGGATTATTCATGCCGGGATTGAGATCCAGACTCTCTGGGCCAGGCTTGGGTGGACCACCGGCACAGCCAGCCAGCAAGAGGGCTGCCAGTATGGCCCCTGAACGAAGATACATATGATTGTCCTGACGTTTTATTTTGATTTATCAGAAGTATAGATAACCCGGCCCCTATCCAGGAGCCGGGTTATCCAAAGGCATATTAGAGGGCGTGATCGATGCGGATGTCAATCGGAGCAGCAGGGATCTCGGCCGTCTTGACCGGCACGGATACCCCTTCGAAGGCTCCTTCCTTGTTCATCACATTGCCACCACGCGAGAGACGCGCCTTGAACTGCAGTTCTGGATACGCTTCCAGCTTGCTGCCCTCCATCATGGCGTCACCATCCCCCAGTGAAAGGGTGACAGGCAGGGTTGGCCCAGCGATACGTTTCACCGCGATGGGCATGGGTGGTCCGTTGGGCACCACGGCAAAGACGAAGAGGTGAGCATCTTCCGGCATCTGGATGCCCGCAGCCAGCGTGATGTGGATGGGGAACTCTCCCTCATTAACGTCAGACTGCTTTACCTGCTCTGTTCCCGTTTTGGCTGCGCCTGAATTCGTCACCTCTATGCCACGCTGCTTGAGCTGCGTGCGGGCATACTCCATGGAGCGCTCGACCATCACATAACGGGGAGAGCCTTTTTCCATCAAGGGCAACATCGCCTGCCAGCGAGACAGCGCGGTCTGGAAGTCCTCTTTCTGCAGCGCCATAAAGGCATAGACGGAGCGCGCCTCGATATTATCAGGCTCCTGCGCGATGGCTGCACGCAGCAGTGCATCGGCCTGCACCTCCTCCCCCGTCATCATCAGCGCTTGGGCATAGGGCACCGCCACCAGCGATTTCTGGGGGGCAAGCGTATAGGCCCGCTCCAGCGCCTCGCTGGCCATCTCGGGATCATTGCCATCCAGCGCCAAGCGCCCCAGCAGCAGCCAGCCGCGGTAGTCATTCGGTTCATCCTTGAGGCGGGTACGCAGTGCCAGCGTGAAATCCAGCAGATCCTGCTCGGTCACCTGGGCATCGCGTTCCACCAGAATGCGGTTGCTCAGCTCGCCAAGACGGCTGCTGGCATCTTGCCAGCGACTCACCTCTTGCCAGGAGCCCAACTTGTAGTAGAGCCCCAGACTCACCACCAACAGCACCAGCACACCCGGGATCCAGATCAGACTCTTGCCACTGCGGGCAGTCTGCTCCACATCAGGGATATCATCCAAGAGACTTCGTTGCAGCTCGACCAGCGAGTCGGACTCCTCAGCCAGGACACCCTGCTCGCGCTCTTCGCCAATCTCCAGCAGCCGCTGGCGATAGAGCTGTTTGTTGAGCGCCGAGCGACTGATGCTCTGTTTGCCTTCACCACGCCACAGCGGCACGACGAGCGCCAGACTCACCAGCACCAGCAAGCCTGCAATAACTATCCAAAAAGCGGTCATTGTTTCTCTTCCTCTTTGAGCAGCTCGGCCAGTCGGCGCTGCTCCTCCTCGCTCAAGGCGTTATCCAGTTGTTTTTTCACCGCAGGGGGTCGGCGGCTGCGCATCACGACCACGGCGCCACCGATCAGGATCACCAGCAGCGGGCCGAGCCAGAGGATCAGGGTGGAGGCCATCAGGGGCGGGTTATAGAGGATAAAGTTGCCGTAGCGGGCCACCATGTAATCCACGATCTCCTCTTTATCCTTACCCTCGCGCACCATCTGGTAGGTCTTGTCGCGCAAATCCTTGGCCAGCCCCGCATTGGAGTCGGCGATATCCTGGTTCTGACACTTGGGGCAACGCAGCTCCTTGGTCAGTTCGCGAAAGACCTGCTCCTGATTGTCGTTGTCGAAGGTGTAGACATCGATAGCGGCCATGGCCGGCGCTTGCACCACCCATCCCAGCAACAGCAGCAGGGAAGCAATAAATACTCTCATCAAGACTCCCCTCACTTCATGGCATCAAAGATGGGTTTGAGGGTCGACGCCCAGTTCTCGGGGTTGATATCCCCCACGTGGCGATACCGGATGATCCCCTTGCTGTCGATAAAGAAGGTCTCCGGCGCGCCATATACCCCGAGGTCCAGCCCCAGCATGCCGTCCGGATCATAGAGGTTGACCTGATAGGGGTTGCCCAGCTCTGCCAGCCATTTGATCGCCTTGTCGCGCTCATCCTTGTAGTTCATGCCGATGATGGGAATACCCTGCCCCGCCAGCTGTTTGAGGTAGGTGTGCTCGCCATAGCAGGTCGGGCACCAGGTGGCCCAGACGTTGAGCAACATGGGGCGACCGGTCAGGATGGTGCGATCGTGCTGTTTGCCTAGATCGTAAATGTCCTGCAGGGTGAACACCGGCACCTCTTTGCCCACCATCACAGATTCGAGTTTGGTCGGATCGGAGTAAAGTCCCTTGAACAGGAACACCGCCCCCAGCAAAAAGACGATAAAGGGGATTAAAAACAACCAGGTCTTTTTGTTCATGCCTTGGCCTCCTCCTCACGACGGCCGAAACGGTAACGCTTGTCCAGCATCGCCAGCACGCCACCAATGGCCATAAAGACGCCGCCGAACCAGATCCAGCGCACGAACGGCTTGTAGTAGATCCGCACCGCCCAGGCTCCGTTGTCGAGCTGTTCCCCCAGCGCCGCATATAGATCGCGGGTGATACCGGCATCGATGGCCGCTTCGGTCATCGGCATCCGGCTCACCTTGTACATCCGCTTCTCGGGCTTGAGCAGGGCGACCTGCTTGCCATTGCGGTGCACTTCCAGCACGCCCTTGAAGCCATCGTAGTTGGGGCCGTTCTTCTCCTTGATCCCGGCAAAGACGAACTCGTAATCGGCAAAGTGCACCCGATCACCCGCCTGCATTCGCAGATCCTTCTCGATGCTGTAGTTCTGGGTGCAAGCGATACCAATGATGCTGACTGCCAGCCCCACGTGGCCGAGGATCATGGCCCAGTGGCTGTTGCCAAGCTTGCGCACACCGACTGCAAAGCTGTGCTTGTGGGTCGCTCGCGCCCAGGTCTCCTGCACGCTGGTGACGATGATCCAGGCCCCCAGACCAATCCCTACCGCTGCCCACGGCTTGAATGTTTCGGCAAAGAGCAGCGGCAACAGCAAGGCTGCGGCCAGACTCAGCACCAGTGCCACGACCACCTTGCTTTTGAGTTCCCCCAGCTCCTGACGACGCCAGCGAAACAGCGGGCCAACCCCCAGCAGCAGGGCAAACGGGATGATCAACCAGCTGTAGATGTGGTTGAAGAAGGGAGTACCGATAGAGATGCTCCCCAGCCCCAGCTCCTTGTGCACCAGCGGCAGCAAGGTGCCGAGCAGCACGGTCAGCAGGCCAGCCACCAGCATGATGTTGTTGCAAAGCAGCAGGGTTTCGCGACTCCACAGCTCATGCTTGCCGTGGCTTTTCACCTGCGAACCTTTAAAGGCAAACAGCAGCAAGGATGAACCGATCACCGCCAGCAGGAAGCCGAGAATAAACAGGCCGCGGGTCGGGTCGGAGGCAAACGCATGCACCGACACCAGCACGCCGGAGCGCACCAGGAAGGTACCGAGCAGGCTCAGCGAGAAGGCCGAAAGGGCCAGCAGCACGGTCCACGCCTTGAAGGTGGCGCGCTTCTCGCTCACCGCCAGCGAATGCAGCAGAGCGGTACCCGCCAACCAGGGCATGAAGGAGGCATTTTCTACCGGATCCCAGAACCACCAGCCGCCCCAACCGAGCTCGTAGTAGGCCCACCAGGAGCCCAGCACTATGCCGAGGGTCAGGAATACCCAGGCCGCCATGGTCCAGGGGCGCGACCAGCGGGCCCAGGTTGCATCAAGACGACCGGTCATCAATGAGGCTATGGCGAAGGCAAATGCCACCGAGAATCCTACATAACCCATGTAGAGCATCGGCGGATGGAAGATCAGACCCGGATCCTGCAGCAGCGGATTGAGGTCACGGCCATCGACCGGAAAATAGGGCAAGGTGCGGGTGAAGGGATCAGAGGTGAACAGCACGAACGCGGTGAAACCGACCGAGATCAGCCCCAACACGCCGAGCACCCGCGCCACCGCATCGAGCGGCAGACGGCGGCTGAACATGGCTACCGCCGCAGTCCAGCCACCCAGGGTCAGTACCCACAGCAGCAGGGAACCTTCGTGGGCCCCCCACACCGCCGAGATACGATAGGCGAGCGGCAGCAGGCTGTTGGAGTTAGTGGCCACATACTGCACGGTAAAGTCGTTATCGATAAAGGCCCAGGTCAGGCAGAGAAACGACAGCAGCAGCAACAAAAACTGGGCATAGGCGAGCGGACGAGCCGCCGACATCATGCCAAGACGCCCCCGACTTGCGCCAAGCAGCGGATAGCTACCCAGCAACAGGGAGGTGGCAAAGGCCAGGATCAGCGCAAACTGTCCTAATTCCGGGATCATGGCTTATTCCCCTTCAACTGCGCATCGGTGTATTCCGGTTTGAAGTGCATGCCACTGGTGGCATCGGCCACTTCTGGCGGCATGTAGTTTTCATCGTGTTTGGCCAGTACCTCGAACGCTTCGACCGTGGTGGCATCCTTGAGAGTTCCTTGCGCCACAATCCCCTGCCCCTCGCGGAACAGATCCGGCAGGATGCCATCAAATTGCACCATCACCTGATGACCACCATTGTCGATCAGGTTGAAGCTAACCTTGAGACTGTTCGGATCGCGCTTGACAGTGCCGGGGACCACCAGACCACCAATGCGCAGGCGCTGCCCCTCTTCCGGTTTGATCTTGTCCGGCCCCTTCCCTTCCACCAGCTCGCTCGGGGTATAGAAGAGGTCGATATTCTGACTGAGGGCGTAAAGCACCAGGCCGCTCACGGTGGCGAGGCCCAGGGTGATGGCCAGAATGATGGTGAGGCGTTTTTTGCGTCTCGGGTTCATAGGGTGTTCTCCATCTGCCGGGCCGCCTTGCGACGGCTCTCGCGTGCCTGCTTGCTGCGTAACTCATTAAACAGACGACGGGTTTTCATGCGGGTAGAAATGATGATACCGACCAGACAGAGCAGGGTCAGACCGAAGGAGAGCCAGACGTAGAAGGCGTAACCGCCCATCGCCAAAAAGTGACTGAATGAGGCAAAGTGCATGCTTACTTCTCCTGTTCGGCAATCTCTTGAACCCAGGGACGATGCCACTCCCGCATCAAGAGCTCGTTTCGAAAACGCATCAGGGTAAGGGCCCCGAGAAAGGTAACAAACGCCAGGATCATGATGAGCAGTGGCCAAAGCATCTCGGGAGAGATGGAGGGTTTGTCAAACTTGGTGATAGTGGCCCCCTGGTGCAAGGTGTTCCACCACTCCACCGAGTAGTGAATGATGGGGAGGTTGATCACCCCCACCAGTGCCAGAATGCCGGCAGCACGGCCAGCAACCACCTTGTCACTGAAGGCGTTGTAGAGGGCAATCACGCCGAGATAGAGAAACAGCAGGATCAGCTCAGAGGTGAGCCGTGCATCCCACACCCACCAGGTTCCCCACATGGGCTTGCCCCAGGCGGCACCGGTAAACAGTGCAATAAAAGTGAACACAGCGCCGACAGGTGCGATAGCCGCCACCGTCATGTCCGCCATCCGCAGTTGCCATACCAGCCCGATAAAGGCGGCAACTGCCATGGTGGAGTAGGCCCCCATCGAAAGAATGGCGGAAGGAACATGGATATAGATGATCCGGAAGGAGTCACCCTGCTGATAATCGGCGGGTGCAAAAGCCAGTCCCCAGACAGTGCCGATGATGAACGATAGCAGACTTATCACAGCAAACCAGGGCAACAGGGTCCCAGCCAGCCGATAGGCCCGTTCGGGTTTAGCGTAAGGGTGCAACCATTTCCACATAACTCACAAACCTTTTTGTTATTAATTGTTTGGCGAGGCCTAACATACTGACCTCGGGGTAACATCAAATACCTCGAAAGCAATAAGCGGCAATCCGCTTGATCCATCGCAACTTTATTTCTGGAAAAGAATGCCCCATGCGAAACCATGTTGCGTTCTACCAATAGATCATCAGTTAAGACTGACCCTCAATGCGGCCGAAACGGCCAACGGCGTCAGCGTCAGGGCACCAACCAGCATGGCGGCCAGAATGGCAAGCTGTCCGCCATAGGGCAAGCCCATCCCCGCCGCATCAATTGCAGAGGTGGCAAAAATCAGTACCGGAATATAGAGCGGCAGGATAAGCAGACTGAGCAGCACTCCGCCCTTGCGCAACCCGACCGTCAGGGCAACCCCGACTGCACCGAGCAGGCTCAGCACCGGTGTGCCGAGTGCCAGAGTGGCGACTACCGCCAGATAACTGTTCATATCCAGCGATAGCAAAATTGCCAGCAAGGGCGAAATCAGCAGCAGCGGCAATCCAGTCAGTAACCAGTGAGCAATCACTTTGGCCAGCGCCAGCAACCCGAGTGAATGGGGCATCAACATGATCTGCTCCAACGAACCGTCGCCAAAGTCGTCGCGAAACAGTCGCTCCAGCGACAGCATGGCCGCCAGCAAGGCTGCCACCCAGATGATGCCGGGAGCAATGCGAGCCAACAACTTGGGCTCAGGGCCGATACCGAGTGGGAACAGGGTGATGACAATAAGGAAAAACCAGAGCGGGTTAAGAATATCTGCACGCTGGCGCAGGGCCATCAATAACTCGCGGTGGATCAAATACATGACGGCACGCAACATCGAAACTACTCCTGCAGCAAGGGCGTAAGCGAGAGTGTTTTCAGTCGACCCTGCATCAGCGTCATATCCTGATGAGTGGTGAGGATCACCATCCCCCCCCGCTCGGCATGAGCCAGAAACAACCTCTCCAGCACCTTGACCCCCTGCTTATCAATGGCGGTAAAAGGCTCATCCAGGATCCAGAGAGCCGGTTTGTCACTGAGCCAGAGCCTGGCCAGAGCCACCCGACGCTGTTGACCTGCCGAGAGCTGTCCGGTCGGGTTCTCTTCAAAACCGGCCAACCCAACCTGGGCAAGCACCTGCCACAAATCCACTGTCTGCCGGGATACATGATGCAGCTTCTGATAAAAGGCGAGATTTTCGAGCGGAGTCAAGGCAGCTTTGACCCCGGGCTGATGACCGAGATAGAGCAGATTGGCATGGTACTCATCACGGCAATGGCGAATATTTTCACCATTCCAGCACACTTCACCGGAAAACGGCTGAGACAGGCCAGTCAGCAGACGCAGCAGGCTGGTCTTGCCAACCCCGTTGGGACCTTCAATTTGCACCAGATCACCGGGAACTACCGCAAAGGAGAGATGTTCAAACAGAGTGCGATCTTCACGCACGCAGCTCAGATTGTTAACTTGAAGCAGCATGGAGATTTTTTCAGAGAAAATGAAGCGGCTTGCATCTTAACACAGTATTGGAATACGTCTTTTCCAAGATGCCCTTCATCCACTGTTTTTGTGGAGAAGATCGCGCACAAGGAAAAATAGGCGTGGAAAATGATGACAATCAAAGGCATCCAAATAGATCAAACTGGAAACCTCATAACAAACCAGTATTAGCAAATAACTATTCTTCTCGATCACTGTACATGGCGCTCCATGAAAGAGCGCCATACATGCAACAGAAAAAATTCAGGAAGGCAAGTTGCCTTCCTGAATCATCAAGAGCGGCCTTTTCGCAACGATATCAAGAGCTCGGCTTCTGCCTTTGGCAACTCGCACTCACTCATGACCTCATCAAGGTCGGCGCCCAGTTCGACCATCTTGGCCGCTCGACTGTAAAGCCGTCGCTCGGGATCCTGCATGGTCAATTCTTGCTGGCGTTCATTGACCTGCTGCATCGCCCCTTCTACCGACTGTAACCGCTGTCCCATGCCGATGGCGCCGGTATGAAGCTCCATCATCTGCTTGCGCAAGCTTTCCAACTGACCTTGCAGCGTTGCCACACTAGCCTCGGACTCCTGCTTGCTACGCTTGCTCTTGAACCAGATATAAGAGGCAAACGCCAAGGCAATCAGGGACAACCCCAAGGCAACCATCTCGATTATCAAAACATCACCTTACTTATCAGAGGGAACCGATATCTTCCCACTCTTCATCGGAGAGCAGCTTGTTCAAGTCAACCAGGATCAGCAGTTGCCCATCACGGTTGCTGACCCCCTGAATGAACTTGGCGCTCTCTTCGGTACCTACAGCTGGAGCAGCATCGATTTCGGAAGATTTCAGATATACCACTTCTGCCACGCTGTCGACCATGATGCCAATCACCTGCTTCTCGGCTTCGATGATCACAATCCGGGAATTTTCGCTCACATCGCCGGAAGGCAGACCGAAACGGGAACGGGTATCGATGACAGTCACCACATTGCCACGCAGGTTGATGATCCCCAGTACGTACTCAGGCGCACCCGGCACCGGTGCAATTTCGGTGTAGCGCAACACCTCCTGAACCTGCATCACATTGATGCCGTAGGTTTCGTTTTCCAGCTGGAAGGTTACCCATTGCAGCACTTCATCTTCGGCCAGATTCTGTGCGATATTGCGCTTTTCTGTCATGTTTTTATTCCTTTTATGAAAACGTCTACTGCTAAAACTAGCAATAAAACAGCTCGATTGCAGAAGTTATCAGCGACCTTCTATGTTAACCCCACGCTCCAGCAACAAGAGCAGTTCACGAACGTGTAACAGGGCACACATTTTTTCTTTGACCATGCCCGCCAACCAAGGGCGCTTGCCCTCCTGATGGCGCCATTTAACCTGGTCACGGTGTAACAATTCAGTCCCTTTGAGATGGTGGCAGGCTAATCCCCACGGCGATTCACCAAGCATAATCAGATACTTGTAATCATCCATCTCGAGATGCTGACCCGGCATGACCCACTGGGCGGTATCGACCACATTCATCTTCTGCTCGCGAGAGGTCATGATCCCCTTGTACCAGCCCGGCTGGCCAAACAGGGAGGTGATCTCGCCCAACTGGTGAATACCACCAAGCTCGGTCAACGGCACCGCAAACGTCACGCCCGCGACTTCAAAAAAGAGGGCCTGAAACTCTTTACCGGTATCGATATTCTCCCAAGTGACAGGTTCAGTGGCTTCTACCGGAGCAACCTCCAGCGCAGTTTTAGTCAAGATGGTGGTGTGGGGCTCTGCAACTTCGGGCAGCAGCACCTCCTCAGGCCATTCAGGCTCTACCGGCAACAATGACTCCTCGGCCACAATCTCCAATGGGGCCGTCAGTGTCACCTCCTGGGTGAAGGCATCATTTTCAAACTGAACTTGTCCCACCTGAGCCAACAGTTCGCCAAGCTGGGCAAGGCGTGGATCACTTTCCAAATAAGGTGCAGCAACCACCTCGGGGACGCTGTGGGGCTGACGTTGCAACTGTAAAACAGGGGCGGATTGAACCTCTTCCACCTCATCCAGCACCAGCGGCTCATCGAGCAGCAGGGAGTGGAAATAGTCATCCATCGCCCGTACTTGAATGGTATCTCTCATGCCGTCACCTCATGAACCCGTTGCCGCTCAAGGGCATCAAGATGGTTGAGCAGCGTCTCATAGGCATAGGTTCCACGACTCCCGGGAGAATAGATAGACGGGGGGATATGCAGCAAGCTGGCATCCCGAAACTTGGTATCAATAGGGATCACCGCATTCCACACTGAATCTCCATATTGATCCTTGATCGACTTCAAGGTCATCAGAGAGGCACGGGTGCGCTTGTCGAACATAGTCGGGATCACGGTATAACGGAATTTGTCACGCTTGGAACGCTGCATGATCTCGAATGTCTTCATCATCCGCTCCAATCCTTTGAGAGCGAGAAACTCGGTCTGAACCGGCACAAGAATACGATCGCAGGCAGCCAGCGCATTGACCATCATCACCCCAAGCACAGGCGGGCAGTCGATCAGCACATAATCATATTGATCCTGAATGCGCAGCAGCGCCCGCTTCAGCACCAGCCCCATTCCCTCACGATTTCCCATTACCCGATCAAGAGTCGCCAGGGTAATAGATGCGGGTAGTAAATTGATATTCTCGAACTTGGTCTTGAGCGTCAGTTTATTGACAAGCTCGGCTGTCGGTTTGACAGCTTGAAACAACTCATAGAGGGTTCCATCCAGACGATCTGAATCAAAATCAAGATATGCAGTCAGCGAGGCGTGAGGATCGGTGTCAATCAACAGCACTCGCTGACCACGCTGGGCCAGGATCCCGGCAAGCGAGACCACTGTGGTGGTTTTACCCACACCACCTTTCTGGTTGGCAACCGTCCAAACAATCACTGTATCAATCCTGCCTTGTTGTTATACGTATGCCGCCACCGGGCAAAGAGATAACCTTTATCTCTCCAGCATCCACCGCCTGCTGCACCACAGGAACCGGTTCGGCAACCACCGGGGGCTTTACCGCCACAGGAGCTGGCGGCACCCAGGCGAATTTGGAAATTGCGACCACAACCTTGCGATTTTGCAGCCGGCCTTGCTCAGTGCTGTTATCGGCAAAAGGGGAAAACTCGCCATATGCCTCAAAGGCCAGACGCTGGGGTGCGATGCCATCAGCAATCAAGCCATTGAGCACCGCTTCGGCCCTCGCAGCAGAAAGCGCCCAATTAGAACGATAAATTTCATTATTTATCTGTTGGTTATCTGTATATCCTCGGACCCTTATATAGTTATCGACCGGTTTGAGAATACTTGAAAGAGTATTGATTACCGGTGCAGCATTCGGTCCCATAAAGGCGCTGCCACTGCCAAACAGCAGACCTGAACTGAGTTCCACAGTCAGCCAGTTCTCGTCTTGCGTCATTTTGACTATCCCGGCATCCACCAGTGACCCCATGCTCTCTTGCAACTGCATATCAAGTTTGGCAAGTGTCGTGCCATCTTGCAGCACAGGGACACCAGAAATGGGGGCAAGTGAAGGAGAGGGGGACGTTGCGCTTTCCAGCAACGAGGGGGAGGCAGAAACAGCATTCTCCAACAGTGAATTGCCCTGCCCCTCCAGCAGACCATCACTGCGAGACTGCATGACACTGAACGCCTGACTCATGCCATCTATCACCGCACGATATTTGTCCTTGTTCACCAGCGCAACAGAGTAGAGCACCACAAACAGAGCAAATATCAGCGTCATGTAATCGGCATAGGAGACCAGCCAACGGTCAAGGTGTTCACGCCCCTGCAAGTGCAAACGATAGCGCTTGCGCATGGCTACTCTCCTTTCAAATAGGCCCTGAGCCGACGTTCAACCTGTAAACCATTCTCACCATGGGCAATGGCTAACAGCCCTTCCAGGGTCATCTCCTGAAACAGTGCATAGTGATAGTGAAACGCTCGCAACCGGTTGGCTATCGGTAGATAGATCAGGTTGGCAAACCCGACACCATAGATGGTTGCCACAAATGCCACTGCGATGCCAGCCCCCAGAGCAGATGGCTCTTCAAGATGAAACATGGCCTGGATAAGGCCCAAGACAGCGCCGATAATCCCGATTGTCGGACTATATCCCCCCATGGCTTCGAACACCCGGGCCGCATGTTCATTACGCTCCTGCTCGATATCGATATCGGCTTCGAGCAACATGCGAATATCCTCCGTGGAGACACCATCGACAATCATGTTCAACCCTTGGCGGGTAAAATGGTCCTCCTCCTGCTCAGCCTGATTTTCGAGGGCCAGCAGCCCCTGCTGGCGTGCAAAGGCAGCCCAGGATTGTAGCCGTTCAGCCTGGGCAGAGAGATCCTGCCGTGGCGGATTGAAAATCCATAGACACTGGCGCAATGCCAGCAAAACAAACTTGGCAGGGGTCTGCAATGTAACGGCACCAACTGTACCGCCAAGAACAATGAGAAAAGCAGGCCCGTCCAACAACGTCAACAGGGAGCCACCATGCCACAGCTGGGCAATAGCAATAGCCCCCAGTGCGAGGAGCAGACCGAGCAAGCCCATGATTAGCGCCCCAACTCAACCAGAATACGCTGGGCCACCTTGTCCAGAGGAAGTGATTCACTGGCAATACCTGCCTTTGCAACCGCTTGAGGCATGCCATATACCACGCAGGAAGCCTCATCCTGAGCCCAGATTGTAGAGCCCTGCTCTTTCAGCAGTCTGGCACCATCACGGCCATCAGCCCCCATACCGGTTAGCACAATCGCCAATACCTTGTCGGCATAGGTCTTGGCAGCAGAGGCAAAGGTAATGTCCACGCAAGGCTTGTAATTTACCTTGTCGTTGCCATCAACGATGCGAATACGGGCGCCTGCACCACGACCCTCCAACAGCATCTGCTTGCCACCGGGGGCCAGGTAGGCATGGCCCGGTTTGAGGACGTCTCCATCCTCGGCCTCCTTGACACCTATCTGGCATAACCCGTTTAGACGGGCAGCAAAAGCTGCGGTGAAGGTGGCAGGCATATGCTGGATAAGCAATATTGGGTGAGGAAAATCCCCTGGCAACTTGGTCAGCACATTTTGCAAGGCTACCGGGCCGCCGGTAGAAGTCCCGATCGCCACCAATTGATAACTCTTGCCACTTCGCTTGAATGAGGCACTTGGCACAGTGCGTTGCAGGTCAGGCTGACGCTCTGAAGATCTGGGCGCAGTGCTACCCAGCGGAGCACGAGCAACCGGTTCAGGTGCTTTGGGGCGAGCAGCGGATGTCATCAGGAAGCGCTTGCGGGAGATCTCTTTCACCCGTTGTTGCAACAGTCTGACCGCTTCGTCCTTGTCTCTGGCAATGTCTTCAAATTTTTTGGGCAAGAAGTCAAGAGCACCGGCGTCCAGTGCATCCAGCGTTGCCTTGGCGCCTTCATGAGTCAGGGAGGAGAACATCAGAATGGGAGTTGGACACTTGGCCATGATCTCCCGCACTGCACTGATGCCATCCATCACGGGCATCTCGATGTCCATGGTGATCACATCAGGGCGCAGCGACATGGCCTTGTCTACGGCTTCACGCCCATTCTGAGCAGTATCTATCACCGTCAGCATGGGATCCTGATTGATTATCTCGCTCACCCGGCGGCGAAAGAAGCTCGAATCGTCGACAACTAATACCTTGACTGCCATTGTTATTTTTCTAACTCCTTGGGCCTGAGCGATTAATGTCTACGCGCATATGCTTTGAGCAGACTCGGTACATCCAGAATAAGGGCAATACCGCCATCGCTGGTAATGGTTGCACCAGCCATCCCCGGGGTGCCTTGCAGCAGATTATCGAGCGGCTTGATCACCACCTCTTCTTGACCAATCAAGCTGTCGACCACAAACCCGATTTGCTGAGTGCCAATCTGCACGATCACCACATGCCCGGTATCCTGACGTGAGCGCTTGTTGGTACCACGGATCAACCACTTGTGTAGATAAAAGAGGGGAATCGCCTTATCACGCACAATGATGGTGAGCTGACCATCGACCATATTGGCCTTTTTCAGATCCAGATGGAAGATCTCGTTCACACAACCAAGGGGAAGAGCGAAGGTCTGCTCACCCACTTCAACCATCAGGGTCGGCAGAATGGCTAGCGTCAACGGAACCTTGATTTCGAGACGGGTGCCTTTCCCCCAGGTAGAATCGATGTGCACTGACCCATTGAGGCTGACAATACTGGTTTTAACCACGTCCATTCCGACACCACGGCCAGAGATATCGGAGATCTCGGACTTGGTCGAAAATCCGGGGGCAAAGATCAGGTTATAGGCATCGTTATCACTCATGCGCGCGGCAGTATCTGCATCCAGCACACCGCGGCTGATGGCAATAGACTTGAGTTTTTCCGGGTCCATCCCGGCGCCATCATCCTCAATGCAAAGCAGGATATGATCGCCTTGCTGGGAGGCGCTAAGGGTGATCGTCCCTTGCCGCGGCTTGCCCGCTTTCTCCCGCACATCCGGCATTTCGACCCCGTGATCGCAGGAGTTGCGAACAAGGTGAACAAGAGGATCGGCGAGCGCCTCCACCAGGTTTTTGTCGAGGTCGGTCTCTTCCCCAACCATCACCAGCTCAATCTCTTTTTTGAGGGTTCTGGCCAGATCACGTACCACGCGCGGGAAACGACCAAATACCTTCTTGATTGGCTGCATGCGGGTTTTCATCACCGCACCTTGCAGGTCAGCCGTTACCACATCCAGATTGGCAACCGCCTTTGACATCTCTTCATCATTACTGGCAATACCCAGACTCACCAGCCGGTTACGAACCAGTACCAACTCACCTACCATGTTCATGATGACATCGAGAGTCTTGGTATCCACCCGCACCGTCGTATCGCTTTGCACGGCACTGTTTTCGGCAGGAGCTGGCGTAGCCTTGGCGGCAGGAGCTGATGCCTTGGCTGCTTCGGCAGGTTTTGCGGGGGCAGCCTGTGCAGGTTTGGCTACAGGCGTTGTCGGTTTGGGCGCAGTCACCGCGGCAGGTGCGGCAGGTGCGGCAGGTGCGGCAGGTGCGGCAGGTGCGGCAGGTGCGGCAGGTGCGGCAGGTGCCATACTACTCTGAGGACCTTGGCCACGACCATGCAATTCATCAAGCAGACGCTCAAACTCATCATCATCGATAAGCTCGTCCACCTCTTTTTGCACCGATTTCAGAGGATTCACCTCTGGCGCCCCCATGTGCTGTCCCTGGCCATGGAGCTGGTCCAGCAAGGCCTCAAACTCATCATCGGTGATATCGCCAGATTCGCCAGCAACAGTCGCTCCTGGCGCACTCTTGGCTGGTGTGCCCCCTACGCCATGCAGCTCATCCAGCAGACGCTCGAATTCATCAGCTGAAATCTCGTCTATGGATCCGCCCCCGTTAACAGGAGCAGGATCGCTGGCCTGGTTTATCGGTTCAACAACCTCGGGGTCGGAGAGAACATCAACAACAGGAGTGACAGCCTCCTGCTCCATGGCAATAGCGCCACTTGTCGCGGTTCGGAGTTGCTCTTCTCCTTCAGGCTTGCACAACTCGTGGAGGTCATGGAGCAGATCATCAGACGCAGGACTTGGCGCTTCACGGTTTTGTACTTGGGCGAACATGACGTTTATGGCGTCCAGCGCTTGCAGGATCACGTCCATCAGTTCGGCAGTCACGGTTCGCTTGCCATTACGCAAGATATCAAATACGTTTTCAGCGCCGTGGCATACGTCAACCAACTCCCCCAAAGACAGGAAACCGGCACCGCCTTTTACGGTATGGAAACCGCGAAAGATGGCATTTAACAGATTCTTGTCATCAGGCCGCTTTTCCAAGTCGACCAGTTGCTCAGACAACTGTTCCAATATTTCGGATGCTTCGACCAGAAAGTCTTGCAGTATGTCTTCATCAACTTCGAAGGCCATGCGTCACTCCATTAGAATCCCAAGCTAGACAGCAGATCGTCCACATCATCCTGACCATTGACTACATCGGCACGCGCCTCTGGATTCATGATTGGGCCTTCGGCTTCAATCCCGTTCACAGGGAGAGTACGAGTTGAATGCTCAGCTGCAGCCTCACCAAACATAGTCAGCATTTCTATTAATTTTGTTTCAACTTCCTGAACCAGTTTTATGACCTTGCGGATCATCTGGCCTGTCAAATCCTGAAAGTCTTGTGCCATCAGAATTTCTGTCAGCAGTTGTCGTAACTTATCGGCATCTGACTCAGAAGCCTTAATGAAATCATCAAGTTGATGGCATAAGGACTTAAACTGCCCCACGCTCATATCCCTGGACATCAGTGCATTCCAGTTGGGCATCACCAGCTGGATATTATCATTCAGGCGATCCGCTATTGGCAGACTGGCCTCTACCGCATCCATGGTGCGATTGGCAGCCTTGTCGGTCATATCTATGACGTAATTGAGGCGCTCCCTCGCATCGGGAATGTCATGGGTGGCCAAATCGGGAATTCGGGGGTCGAGACGAAATTCTTGAAGTGAGTTATGCAGTTGTCGGGTCAGCTGACCAACTTTTTCAAATAGATCGGCTGCGTTGGGGGCACATACATTGGCAAGCAGTTCATCGGCCAGCTCGAATTCACCTTGCTCCAGATGAGCAACAAGCATCCTTGCCTGGTCGAGCGAAATCATTGCTTTCGTTTTGGCCATCATCCCTGCTGCTCCTTAGCCAAGGCGTTCAAAAATTTTGTCGAGTTTTTCTTTGAGCGTTGCTGCAGTGAAAGGCTTGACGATATAACCGTTAACGCCGGCTTGCGCGGCTTCGATGATCTGCTCGCGTTTGGCTTCTGCCGTCACCATCAGTACCGGCAGATGCTTGAGCTTTTCATCGACACGAATGGCTTTCAGCAGGTCGATACCTTGCATGCCTGGCATGTTCCAGTCGGTAACCACAAACTGGAAATCACCATTTTTCAGCATCGGCAATGCTGTGTTGCCGTCATCCGCTTCATGGGTATTGTTGAACCCAAGGTCGCGAAGCAAGTTCTTGATAATCCGGCGCATCGTTGAAAAATCGTCAACAATGAGGATTTTCATGTTCTTGTCCAAAATTCCCTCCTCAATAGCCACCTCAGTGGCTCACTTACATGATGCTAAAAACGGGTTGTGTCATGCGGATTATGCCTTAGAGTTTCATCTCAGTGTAGCCAGTACAAACACTTATAGATGCCAATCTCTCAAACGAGCACGTAGTCTGTGCATTGCCTGACTATGTATCTGACTCACGCGCGACTCACTCACATTCAAAACCTCGCCAATTTCACGTAAATTCAGCTCTTCATCGTAGTAAAGAGAGAGAACCAGGGCTTCTCTCTCCGGTAAGCGACCAATTTGCTCCGACAGTTGAATTTGAAATCGTTCTGTGGCCAGTTCATCAAACCCCGAGCCTGACGGAGCTTCATCAGGGTTACCGATCACATCCTCACTGACCCCCAGATCCTCGATACCGATGATCTTGCCACAGGAGACATCCTGCAGCATGACATGATAATCAGCGAGAGAGACCCCCATTTGCGCTGCGACTTCCGCGTCGCGAGCATCCCGTCCATTGGCTTGCTCCACATTTTCGATCGCTTCGGCAATCGCTCTGCTGTTTCGATGCACGGAACGGGGCACCCAATCACCACGCCGGATCTCATCCAGCATGGCACCACGGATACGAATCCCAGCATAGGTCTCGAAACTGGCTCCCTTGCTACCATCAAAGTTCCGTGACGCTTCGAGCAGCCCAATCATACCTGCCTGTATCAGGTCATCCAGCAAGACACTGCTTGGCAGGCGAGCCAGCAAATGCTGGGCAATCCGCTTGACCAGTGGAGCATGGCGCTCTACCAGCAGATAGGAATCCTGATGACGCAAGTACGCTTGGGCTTTATTCACGGGAACCTTCCTGTGTGGTGGCCTGAGTCTGCAACAGATTCTCCAGGAAAAACTCCAGATGACCGCCAGGCTGGTTTGGTACCGGCCAGCTAGCTGCTTTGTTGGCCAATGCGCGGAAAGCCAAAGCCGCCGGCGACTTGGGAAACGCCTCGACAATCAGTTTCTGCTTGCGCACGGCTGCACGCAGATTGGTGTCATAAGGCACGCAGGCAACCAGTTCCAGTGACGTATCGAGGAAACGATCGGTTACCCGGGTCAGCTTGGCGAAAAGCTCCTGCCCTTCACGCAGGCTGCGCACCATATTTGCCACTACCTTGAAGCGAAATACACCGTGCTCTTTGGAGAGGATCTTGATGAGGGCATAGGCATCGGTAATGGAAGTCGGCTCGTCACACACAACCACCATGATGTCCTGCGCAGCACGGGTGAAACTCAACACCATGTCCGAGATCCCCGCCGCCGTATCCACCATCAGAATATCGACCTGGGTCTTCATCTCGCTGAAGGCGCGGATCAGTCCGGCATGTTGTACCGGCGAAAGCTCGACCATAGACTGGGTCCCCGAGGTTGCAGGCACAATCATCATGCCGTACGGTCCCTCAACGATAATGTCGTCGATCGTGCACTCGCCTGCCAGCACGTGAGAGAGATTGCGATGAACCCGCAACCCAAGCATGACGTCAACATTTGCCAGACCAAGGTCAGCATCCAGCACCATCACCCGTTTGCCTTGGGCCGCCATGGCTCCCGCCACGTTCAGGGTCACGTTGGTCTTGCCCACGCCACCTTTACCACCGGAAACGGCGATCACTTTTACTCGATTGTTTTGACGCATTTTGCGCAGACCACTCGCCTGATCCATATACATGTTACTCATAAAACTCCGAATCTTCGGCCTCGCCAAAGCCTGTGCCCCAGAAATAGGGCTCTTCTGTTTCTCGCTCCAGCGAGCCCATGGCCGCGCCGACAAGCTGCGCCGCATTGGCAACCTGAATATCTTCCGGAACCCGCTGCCCATCCGTGATGTAACTGATAGGCAAGGCATTCTGGATACACACGTTAATTACTTCGCCCAGATTCAGACTCTCATCCAACTTTGTAAGTATGCAGCCGCTCAAGGGAATGCGCCGGAAATGGTCAACCGCTTCCTGCATTACCCGACGCTGGGAGGTTGCCGACATCACCAGATAGCTGCGGATCCTCACCTTGGCATTCTTGACCAGAGTATCGAGCTGCTCGGTCAGCCGGATATCCCGCTGCCCCACGCCTGCCGTATCGATCAATACCAGCCGACGGTGGCGGAACTGATAGAGGGCATTGGCCAGCTCTTCGGCATCACGCACCTGACGTACCGGACAGCCCATGATCCGGCCATAAGTCTGTAATTGCTCATGAGCACCGATCCGGTAGTTGTCAGTGGTGATAAGGGCCACCTGCTCGGCACCATACTTCATGGCAAAACGGGCGGCTAATTTGGCGATGGTGGTGGTCTTGCCCACCCCGGTCGGCCCCAGCAGGGCAACGGCGCCCCCCTGACGTAAAATCTCGTCCTCGCTGATCTTGAGCTGAGTCGTCAACACTTCCGCCAACTGGGCCATCGCCTGATGGATGGGCATGTCTTCAGGGATCAGCCCCGCCAGTTGATCGGCAAACGCATCGTCAAAGCCCATCTTTTTGAGCTCCTTGATCAGCAGAGCCCGCATCGGCTCACGTCGCTCAACTTCCTGCCACATCAGACCGGAGATCTGGTGCTCCAGCAATTTGCGGATACTGGCCATCTCCTTGCGCATCCCCTCCATCTCCTGATCCCGCTGAGCAGGTTGAGAAGAACGCTGGGCGGAGGCAACCCGGGCTTTGGGCTTAACAGGTTCCGGGGCGGCACCCCATTGCCCCTGCTCGGCCAATGTTCTGGGCGCTGCATTGGCAGCGGCCAGACCGGCCGATTGGGTATTGCCCATTGGCGCCCCATTGCCCGGCTTGAGCTTCTGCTGGCGCGCCAGCAAGGCTGCCAGGGTATCGGCATAATGTTCGTTCTGTTCCTGAACCTTTGTGGGCTCGGGGCGGGTCATCTGCCGAGCAGCAGACGAAATATTGACACTCTCATCGTTCAGCTGACGGCGAACCGGCGCATCTTTGGGCCCCGGAACCTGGGATTGATAATCGACTGCGGCGACTATCTCTACCCCTCCGGTGACCTTCTTGTTGGACATGATGACAGCGTCAGGCCCGAGCGTCTCCTTGACCTCGGCTAGAGCCGTTCGCATGTCCTTGGCAAAAAACCGCTTAATCTTCACCCATCGTCTCCGCTAACTAGTTCTGCCCTACCGCACTGACGATGCGGATCTGCTTGTCGTCGGGCACTTCCTGATAAGACAGAACACGCAACCCAGGAATGGCATTCTTGACAAATTTTGCCAGGGTATTGCGCAAGATCCCCGATGTCAGAAGCACGGCCGGTTGGCCTTCCAATTCTTGTCGTTGAGTGGCTTCCACCAGCGAGCGCTGCATTCGCTCCGCCAGACCCGGCTCAATACCGGCACCATCACCTCCACCCGCCTGCAGGGATTGATGCAATATACGTTCCAATTCAGGTGCCAATGTTATCACCGGTAGCTCTGGGTCTGGGCCGGCAATCTCCTGCACAATCAGACGACGCAGGGCAATCCGGCAAGCCGCGGTGAGCACTTCCGGATCCGGACTGCGCGGCGCGTATTCAACCAGGGTCTGCAGGATAGTGCGCATATCGCGGATTGGCACCCCTTCATTGAGCAAATTCTGCAATACCTTCACAAGGTTACCCATGCTGATCACTTCCGGCACCAGCCCTTCGACCAACTTGCTCTGGTGTTTGCCAATCATGTCGAGCAGTTGTTGTACCTCGTCATGGCCGAGCAACAGTGAGGCATGGTTGGTCAAGATCTGACTCAAATGGGTGGCAACTACGGTCGCAGTATCCACCACTGTATACCCCAGGGTCTGCGCCTGTGACACCTGCTCCTTGGCTACCCACACTGCTTCAAGTCCAAACGCGGGATCCCGGGTAGCAATCCCCTGAATTTGGCCGAATACCTGCCCCGGGTTGATGGCCATCTCTTTATCATGGTAGACGCTGGCCTCGCCGGTACTGACTCCCATCAAGGTGATGCGATATTGATTTGGTGCCAGATCCAGGTTGTCGCGGATGTGGACGGCAGGCACCAGAAAGCCCAGTTCTTGCGAGAGTTTCTTGCGCACCCCTTTGATCCGGTTGAGCAGTTCGCCCCCCTGATTGCGATCCACCAGCGGGATTAGCTGGTAACCCACTTCCAGCCCGATGATGTCTACCGGCATCACATCGTCCCAGCTCAACTCTTTCTGTTCATGCGATGGCTGGTCAGTACTGGTCGGCATCAACTCGCCGCTGGCTGCTTTGGCTACCGCCAGCTTCTCGCGGCGCAGCAGCCACCAGGCTCCAGCGGCAGCGATCGCCCCCAGACTCAGGAAGGCGAAGTGCGGCATCCCCGGCACCAGTCCCATCATCAGCAGGATACCGGCAGAGATGATCAAGGCCTTGGGATTGTCGAACAGTTGGCCCAATACCGCCGTGCCCATATCCTGATCGGTATTCTGACGGGTCACTATGATGGCGGCGGCGATAGAGAGCAACAGGGAGGGGATCTGCGCCACCAGACCGTCACCTATCGCCAGCAGGGTATAGATCTCGGCAGACTCCCTGAAGGTAAGATGATGCTGCATCATCCCGATGATAAAGCCGCCGATGATGTTGATGAAGAGGATCATGATGCCCGCAATGGCATCCCCTTTGACGAACTTGGAAGCACCATCCATAGAGCCATAGAAGTCCGCTTCCTGGGTCACATCCTGGCGACGCTTCTTCGCCTCTTCCTGGTTGATGAGGCCGGCATTCAAATCGGCATCGATGGCCATCTGTTTGCCCGGCATCGCATCCAGAGTAAAACGGGCGCTCACTTCCGCGATCCGCCCGGCCCCCTTGGTGATAACCACAAAGTTGATGATCATCAGGATAGTAAAGACGATGATGCCGACTGCATAGTTACCGCCGATCACCACATTACCGAATGCCTCGATCACATGGCCTGCCGCTGCACTGCCATTGTGACCTTCCAGCAACACCACCCGGGTCGAGGCCACGTTCAATGCCAGCCGCAGCAAGGTGGCCAGCAGCAATACGGTCGGGAAAGCAGCAAATTCGAGGGGGCGCCGGGTATAGACGGATACCAGCAGCACCACGATAGAGAGCGCAATGTTGAAGGAGAAGAGCACATCCAGCATCAGTGGCGGGATGGGCAACACCACCATGCCGAGCGCGGCCAATACCAGCAGAGGGGTACCAAGGCCTTTGCTCAATACTCCCCGAGACTGTTTTAACTGGCCCAATACTGCCTTGAATTCCATCGCTCTTCTCAATGTCAACCTGCTGGTGCCAGATTAAAGCAAACATTAAGCCAATAATGCAACACATTGAAATACAATGAATTTATTTTGACAACGTCAGAACTTTGTCATTTGCGATATTCGGTCGGAATGGGCAGATCTTTAGCCAGCGGCTGAGGACGGCGCCCCTGGCCACGGCGGAATTTCTTGAGCTGGAAGACATAGGCCAGAACCTGGGCAACCGCCGCAAACAACCCTTCCGGGATCTCGTGGCCCAACTCGGTAGAGTGGTAGATAGCCCGGGTCAAGGCCGGTGACGGCATGATGGGTATCTCGTATTCTCTAGCTATCTCCCTGATCTTCATTGCAATTTCATCAGTTCCCTTGGCCAAGACCTTGGGCGCGGCACCGGGTTTGCCCGCATCATACTTGAGCGCTACCGAGTAGTGAGTCGGGTTGGTGATCACCACATCAGCCTTGGGTACATCCCCCATCATCCGGCGCATCGCCATCTGCATCTGCAACTGGCGGATCTTGCCCTTTACCTCGGGTTTACCCTCGCTATCCTTGAACTCGTCCTTCACCTCCTGCTTGGTCATCTTGAGCTGACGCATATGGTTCCATTTTTGGAACGGCACATCGATGGCCACAATAGGCAACAGGGCACAGCAAAGAATGATCAGCATCCACAAAAAAAGGTCGAGGGCATCTATAATCCCGCCGGGGAATCCCTCCATGGAGAGGTTGAGCAGATGATCAAACTGGCTGGAGAGCATCCACCAGGCAAACAGGGTGATGAACACCACCTTGGCGATGGACTTGACAAGCTCAATCAGTGACTGCACCCCAAACATCCGCTTGAACCCGCTGATGGGGCTCATCTTGCTGAATTTCGGCATCATTGCTTCAGTGGAGAAGTTCATCCCCCCCATCAGGATATTGCCGATAAAAGCTGCAATAGCGACCAGAGCGAATAGCAATCCGAGCGGAAACACCAGTTCCCCCAGCAGCGCCGGCACCATGGCAACCATGGCATTGGGATCGAAAGCCTGCTCTCTGTTCAGCGTGAAGCCCATGGTCACCACCTTGAGCATGGCGCTCGCCAGGTAACCCTTGATAAACAGCAGGCCAAATACGGCTGACAACAGCACACTGGCTGTTCCCAGCTCCTTTGAACGTGCAATCTGCCCTTTTTCACGGGCCTGTTGCAGTCGTTTGCCCGTGGGTTGTTCGGTACGTTCCTGGTCGGTATCAGCCATTGACACCTCCGAAACATTGGGTGTCAATCAGCTCGCAACTGACCTCCTGCACCCGCTCCCACAAGGTGTCGAAATGGCCGAGGAACCCGCCGATCGTAAGCCAGAGGATAAGCAAACCCGACATCATGCTGACGGCAAAACCGATACTGAAAATATTGAGCTGGGGGGCTGCCCGGGTCATCACGCCAAAAGCGAAGTTGATAAGCAACAGCGCCACGATGGCAGAGAGGGCCATCACCAGCGAGGCCTGATACATGACCCCCAGGAACGCGCTCAGGGTTTGCATAGAAGAGAGTGACAGACCGCTATCGGAGATGGGTAGCGTCTCAAAACTGAGGATAACCAGGCGTAGCATCACCAGATGACCATCAAGCGCCAGAAATACCAGAGTCGCCAGCATCAGATAAAACTGACCGACCACAGGGGCCGACTGGCCATTCATCGGATCCACCAGGGTGGCAAAACCCAGACTGGTTTGCATGGCTATCACCTGCCCCGCCATCACGAAGCTTTCCATCAGAAACTGGGTCATCAACCCCAGCGCAATACCGATCAGCAGCTGCTGGCCCAAGACCAGAAAACTGCCGGCAGAGAAGAGCTCCACTGGGGGCATGGGAGGGAGCAGAGGAGCAACCAGAAACGTCACGGCTACCGCCAGCCCCAACCTGATCCGAGCGGCGACCAGCCGGCTGCCAAATACCGCCATCACCATGAAAAGGCTGCTTATTCTAGCCAGTGGCCAGAGAATGGACGACAACCACTCCATGATCAGAGCGGTGGTATAGGTCACCCCACCACCTCGGGAATTTGATTGACCATCAGGATGAAGAAGTCCATCAGACTCTGCATTCCCCAGTGAGCACCAATCCCTAGGGCCAAAAGGGTCACGATGAGACGGGGCAGAAAGCTCAAGGTCTGTTCGTTGATGGAGGTGGCGGCCTGAAAGATGGCTACCACCAACCCGATAGCAAGGCTGGGCAGGATCACGGCGCTGACCATGATATTGACCAGCCAGAGCGCCTCACGAAATACATCGACAAAGGTTTCTGGACTCATGTTCGGGCTCCTTGCATGGGACCGGTTAACCGGCACCCAGTCCGAAACTGTTGGCCAGCGAACCCAGGATCAGGTTCCAGCCATCCACCATCACAAACAGCATCAGTTTGAAAGGCAACGAGACGATCATCGGCGAGAGCATCATCATCCCCATCGCCATCAAGATACTGGCGACCACCAGATCGATGACCAGAAACGGCAAGAACAGCATAAAGCCAATCTGGAAGGCTGTTTTCAGTTCGCTGGTGACAAAGGCCGGGATCAGCACCCGCAGCGGCACATCGGCAGGCTTCTCCACCTGCACGTTGGCGATCTCCATAAAAGTATTGAGATCCTTGATCCGGGTCTGGGCCAGCATGAACTGGTGGATGGGCAATTCAGCCCGTTCCAGCGCCTCCTTGGCCTCAATGGTTTCGGCCAGATAGGGCTGCAGTGCCTCGTCATTTATGCGATCCAGCACAGGCGACATGATGAAGAACGACATGAACAGGGCGATGCCGATCAACACCTGGTTGGAGGGGCTCTGTTGCAGACCGATCGCCTGACGCAAGATACCCAACACTATGATGATACGGGTAAACGAGGTCATCATGATGACCATTGCCGGCAGGAATGAAAGTGCCGTCATCAACGCCAGCACCTGCAGGGTCAGGCTGTACTCCTGAGAGCCATCCCCCATGGTCTTGACGGTCACTGCCGACATGCCGTCCTGCGCCAACGCAGGCCAGGCGCAAAGCAGCGAAATCAACAGGCTGGCCAGCAATCCGCTTTGCCACAACAAGCCGTTAGTTTTTTTCATGTTTGCCCATCAACTTACCCAGCTGCTGGGAAAATGCCTGCGGCTGCTGTTCGTCCAGCGGCTCCTCCAGCCGATAGAGAAAGTTGACCTGCTGCGGCGTTACGCCGACCAGCAGCTGCTGCTCACCCACCTTGACCACCAGCAGCTTCTCTTTGTAACCCACCGGCAACGAGGCGATGACCCGCATCTGGCCGCCCCCCATGGCGGTTGCCAGCTTGCTCTTCTTGAGCAGAAAGCCCAGCACCAGAATGAGACCAATCACCATCAGACTGGAGAGCAACCAGGAGCTCAGACTAGGCACGTTGGCAGATGCCGCTGTCTCGGCAAAGGCCGGAACAGGCATCAATAACAACAGGAGGCGCATCATTTAAGCTTCTTGATCCGTTCAATCTGGCTGATGACGTCGGTCAGGCGAATACCGAACTTGTCGTTCACCACCACCACCTCGCCGTGAGCGATCAGGGTACCGTTAACCAGCACGTCGAGGGGCTCGCCCGCCACCCTATCCAGCTCCACGACCGAGCCCTGGTTGAGCTGCAGCAGGTTACGAATGCTAATCTGGCTGCGACCGACCTCCATCGAGATGGTGACCGGAATATCCAGAATGGTGTCAAGCTTGCGCCGCTCCTCGGCACTGATAGGGGCATCGTCCTTGAGCTCTTCCAGCGGGGCCGGTTTGGCTTCCGCCGTCACCTGCTCCTCCAGTGCTGCCGCCCAGGCATCAGCCATCAGATCCTCTTCCTCTGTTCCGCTCATCTTGTTTCCTTATGCCACTTCGTGACGATCAATAACTGCAAACCGTCGATTAACGCTGTTGTTCTTCGATGCTGCGCTCAAGCTCTTCAAGCTCGGCCTCACCATCGATACGTACACCACCCCGGGTCACCAGATGCATCTCGGTCTTGACCCCTTCCGGGCGCTTGAGCTTGTCGGTGATCTTGAGTGCCACATTCTCCTTGGTCCGCCCCATCTTGGCATGGAAGGTGGGCAAATCTTCCACGTAGACCAGCAAATGTTCGGGCATGTCGACCGGAATAATATCTCCCGGCTGCAGCTCCATCAGTTCACGCAGAGTGAGTTCGGTCTCCAGCAGTTTGGCCCTCAACTCGACCTTTACATCCATGATCTCGTCACGAAGTGCCTTGCTCCAGCGCACGTCTGTGTCACCCTTGTCACTCTGTACACCGGCATCGAGCAGTTCACGGATCGGCTCCAGCATGGAGTAGGGCATGGCCACGTGGAAATCGCCGCCGCCACCATCGAGTTCGATGTGAAACGAGCTCACCACAATCACTTCGGTCGGGCTGACGATGTTGGCCATCGCCGGGTTCACTTCAGAGTCGAGATACTCGAACCCTACGTCCATCACCGGCGCCCAGGCATCCTTGTAATCCTCAAACACCAGTTTGAGCAGCATCTGGATGATCCGTCGCTCGGTCGGCGTGAACTCGCGCCCCTCAATCTTGGCGTGGTAGCGCCCGTCACCACCGAAGAAGTTCTCCACCAGGATGAAAACCAGTCGTGCCTCCATGGTGATGAGTGCGGTTCCTTTCAATGGCCGGAAACGCACCATATTGAGGCTGGTCGGCACGAACAGGGTGTGAACATACTCACCAAACTTCAGCATCTGCACCCCGTTGATGGAGACCTCGGCGGTACGACGCATCATGTTGAACAGGCTGATCCGCATGTGGCGAGCAAAACGTTCGTTCACCAGCTCCAGGGTCGGCATCCGGCCACGGACGATGCGGTCCTGGGAGGAGAAGTCAAACTGGGCAACGCCGGGGTCTCCGGCGCCGCCTATCTCTTCCTCTTCGACATCATCGACACCGTGCAAGAGGGCATCAATTTCGTCCTGACTTAACAGATCGCTCACGCTTCACCTACTGCATTACAAAGCCGGTAAACAGCACTTGTTCGATAACGGGGGAAGAGACCAGGTCCTTAAGCACCCGACGGCACTCTTCCAGTGAATCCTTGCGCAGCTTCTCCTTGCCTTCAAAGGTCATCAGCTGTTCGGCACTGGCTGCACTGAACACCCGCAGCAAGGTGCCTTCAATCAGGGGGATATTCTGTTTGGCCAGCGTTTCGTCGGCGGTGCCGCGCACCATCAGCTGGATCTTGATCTGCACCAGTCGATCCCGCTGGGCTCCCGCGACGTTGAAGACAAAGGGGCGCGGCATCCCGACATAAAGGGATGGCTGGGGTGCTTCCACCTTGGGTTTGGCCTCGGCGCCCTCCGCCGCTTCGGCAGGGGGGGTATCCGAGCCGGACAGCATAAGCCAGGCGCCAGCTCCACCACCGCCCAGCAAAATGACCGCCAGGGCAATGATAATAATCAGCTTCTTTTTCTTGCCCGCAGCCGGGTCTTTTAGCGTCAATTCGTTATCGTCAGCCATCCCTTGTCCACCCTAGTCTCAAACTTGTTCGATATCATAAACTTACTCGGGATTGCATCAAGCATAGAAATCTATTCCTGAACCGTTTGTCGATTCCACCGACAAATTGGGGTTGGTCGTAGTGACCTCCCCGTCAAGATGGCTATGACCGGAGTGTCCCTCTCCTGATTGTCCCTGCCCGGCAAACGCCGACTGACCCTGCTGTTGTTGCTGCGGTGACTGTTGTGACTGCTGCTGCACCTGGGTCTGGCCAAGCTGGATCCCCTGCCCCGCCAGCATTTCACGCAGACGGGGCATCGCCTGCTCCAGCATCTCACGGGTCTGTCCGTGCTGGACTACAAAATGGACGCTCGCCTGGCTGGATGCGTCGATCTGGATCTTGATCTTCATCTTGCCAAGGCCGATGGGGTCTAGCTGAAGCTCGGCCTGCTGCAGCTTGTCGGCCAGCATCAGGTTTACCTTCTGGTGCAATTCGGCGGGTGCTTCCTGACTAGACAGTTTCAAATGGGGTAAATTCTGCGGTTCACGGCGCAACGTGCCCTCAGCGGCGGGCGCCCGGCTGTCGGCCACCTGGGGCTGAGGCTGGCTGTTCTGGCCATGCTGTACAGTCTGGCTCTGGCTGCTCTCGCTGCTCGATGTCGTAGCGACAAGACTCTTCTCAGACTCACCGGCCTTCGGTTTTACCTCAAGCGAAACCGCTTTGCGCACCTCGTCGGTGCCCGTCACTTCCATCTGCCTGATCCCGGCTGAAATGCTCGACAGCGGTGCTTGCGGCCCCTGAGATTCGGCCTGCGCCAACACCTGCTGCGGCGCCACCATCACGGGTGCGGCAGCGCTATCGGTCTGAGTCGTCACATTTGGCGTCACGCTGCTCTGGGCTGTGGCACTTTGCACTGTCGTCACTTGCGCCGCACCTGGATTGGAGGATGTGGTTGTCGCTGCCTGCTGTCCCCCCTCGGCGCTACTCTTATCAGCTCCCTTGCCAGCCCCATTAGCGATGCTCTCTACGGCAGTAGAAGTGGTTGAGCTACCCGCATCTGGTTGTTTGCCCCCCTCACCGAATGCCTTGAGCACCGCCCCCTGAGTCGCGGCTTGAGCAGCTTGTCCCTTGCCGGTCACGACGCTGCTGGCAGCGGGGTCGGATTTGCTGTCATCTCCCTCTTTCACTGCGGGTGACTCACCACTATTTGCCGCATTGGCGGACGCCTCAACCGGCAACACCCTGGCCAGTTGGGCCATCCGCTCAGCCCCCGTAAGGGGCTTGGTGAGCTTGCCATCTGCCCCGAGAGTTTCACCCTTGGCAGAGACTTTCTCCCCGGGCTGACCATCTTGGGTGGCGGCGGCATCCTTCCCCTCAGAAGTGTTGGGAGCGGAGGACAGTACGGCGGTCGAGGCGTCGCCCTGCTCAATCACTCCTCCTGCAGAGAGTGAAACCGGAGTTTCAAGGGATGATTTACCAGTCGTAGCCAGAAGCGACTGCGCCCCGGACTGATCGGCAAGTTGGCGTACAGTCCTGACAGTTGCAGGGGACTGCTCGCTTTCATCAAGCGCAATCCCCTCCAGCGCACCCTCTTGCGGCAACGGATTGCCGTCTGCCGCAGTGGCGCTCTGTTGGGCCGCCACCGCCAGTTGGGGTGTCACTAGCGAGGTATCGAGCTTGAGGGAGTCTTGCAGACGGAGCAGAAAGTCGGTGGCAGGGAGCTCCTCCGCCTTGTTGTCGGCGCCAGGCTCCTGCTCCTTGCTGGCCTCCTCTTTGGGAGAGGCGCCCTCGGTCGCCAAAGATTTGGCTGAACGGACATTTTTATCGCCCTGAGTAGCCTCGGCGGCGCCCTGTTCGCTGTTCCGGGCCTTGGCAATCAGAGTGGCGAAATCACCCTTGCTGTCGCGCCCCCCCAGATCGATGCCATTGCTCTCGACTGAGCTGCTCAGAGGCGCTTTGTCCAATCCGTTGGCCGCAGCCGAAGGCGTTTGTGTCAACACTGTCTGCATCATGATGGCATCCCTGAATTCTGGCGGCCCCCTACGAGATGGCCGCCGACAATGTCCAGATCAAAGCAAGTTACAGGCCAGATTGATGAAAACGCCGCAACATGGCGTACTCATCCAGCATCTTCTGCTCCTGACGCAGAGCTTTCTGCTGCTCGCGGCTCGCCTGCTTCTCCAGCAACAGCTCTACCGCCTTGCGTCGCTGCTGGGCAGCCAGCCACTCTCCACGACGTTGCTCCAGCGCCTGACGCACCTGCAGCACCCCTTCGTATTGCTGGGTCGCCGCCTGCTCAAGCTTGTTGATAAAGGCGTGATACTGGCTGTTTTGCTGGGGCGAAATCCCTTGTAAACCGCGATCGGTCCACTGCTGGTGGTAGATCTGGCGGTACTGGTTGAGGGCATTTTGCTGATCCATAAACAGCTTGAGATCCTGCTGCGCCTTCACCAGCGCCAGCGCACACTGCTGCTCTGCCTCAGCCAGCCGCTCTGCCAACAATAGCAACCCTTTACTCATAGTCGCCCCCTCTCTTCCCAACCGTCATCAACGCATCAAGGGCATCGCCACCATCTGCAAGGCTTGCAGGCCATCATCGTAGTGAATGACCTCGCGCATCCCCTGCTGCAAGAACTGATCCAGGTAGGGTTTTTGAATGATGGCGCGGTCGATGCGGGGGTCGGAACCCTGACTGTAGGCACCGATGGTGATGAGATCCCGGTTCTGCTGATAGAGGGAGTAAAACTGCTTGAGGGTGCGCGCCAACTCCATGTGCTCAGGTGAAGTGACCATGGGCATGACCCGGCTGATGGATTTCTCGATGTCAATGGCCGGATAGTGGCCTGCATCGGCCAGATCGCGCGACAGAACTATGTGGCCATCGAGGATCGCCCGCGCCGCATCGGCAATGGGATCTTGCAGGTCATCCCCCTCGGTCAGTACGGTGAAGAAGGCGGTGATGGAGCCCTGGCCGTCGCTGCCGTTACCAGCCCGCTCTACCAGCGCCGGTAATTTGGCAAATACCGACGGTGGATAGCCCTTGGTCGCTGGCGGCTCGCCCACCGCCAGTGCGATTTCCCGCTGAGCCTGAGCGTAACGGGTCAGCGAATCCATCAAGAGCAGCACATTGAGCCCCTGATCGCGAAAATACTCGGCAATGGCCAGCGCCGTTTCACACCCCTTGAGCCGCATCAGCGGCGAAGCATCGGCGGGAGCGGCCACCACCACGGAGCGGGCTCGCCCTTCCTCTCCCAAAATGTCCTCGATAAACTCTTTCACCTCACGGCCCCGTTCACCGATGAGGCCGACCACCACCACATCCGCCACCGAGCCACGGGTCATCATACCCAGCAGCACGGATTTACCGACACCGGAACCGGCAAACAGCCCCATCCGCTGGCCCTGACCCACCGTCAGCACGGCGTTGATGGCGCGCACCCCCACGTCCATCGGCTGATGGATCGGGCGACGAGAGAGCGGGTTGATGCGATGCTGGGCAAACTGCACGGTCTGGGAGGAGAAAATGGGGCCGAGCCCATCGAGTGGCTGGCCGATGCCGTCGATGACCCGACCGAGAAGATTCATACCGACCGGAATACCATGCTCTTCGGTGATGGGCACCACCCGAGCACCGGGAATGACCCCCTTGAGCTGCTCGCTCGGCATAAGATAGAGGCGATCGCCCGAGAACCCCACCACTTCGGCCTCCAGCGTCCCATCCAGGGTATCGATGCGACACAAGGCTCCGATGGCGGCACGGCAGCCGATGGCTTCGAGGGTCAGCCCCACCACCCGGGTCAATTTGCCGGCAACCGGCGGTTTGGGGGCGCTGTCGCGTACCTTGTACCCTTGCAACCGGTTCAGTAGCGAGCCGCTCATCTGGCCTCCTGAGAGCTAAAAAGTGCAGCCGGACGGTAACGTCCGGCATCGGTTATGGGCGTGGATCCTGCGAGGCCGGTTTCTGCGACGCATTGTCCCGCAAGAAGTTGCGCAGCAGCTGATCGATGCGCCCGGAGAGGGTCAGATCGATGCTGGAGAGCTCGGTGACCAGTTGCAGATCGCCGGGGGAGAGGGTGGGATCACTCTGCAGTCGCCAGTGCCGCTTGGCGCACTCGTCGGCGCCAAATGCCTGCTCGATTCGCGTGATGTCATCGGGATGCAGCATCAGAGTCACCCCCTGCTCGGCGGCAGGCAGCAACGCCAGCCCCTCCTTGAGCGCCTCCAGCAGGATGCGGGGCGAGGTCTCTGCTTCATGGCGAATGAGCGCGCGGGCCAGTTGCATCACCAGCGAGACCAGTTGCTGCTCTACCGCCAGATCCAGCGCGCTCAGGGGATTGGCAAGGCGTGCGGCGAGACCCTGCCAGTGGGCGATCTCCTGCTCCACCAGATCGCGCCCCATGGCCAGCCCCTCCTCGCGCCCCTGTTCGAGACCTGCAGCATGACCCTGTTGCAATCCTTCCAGCTTGCCCTCTTCGAGCCCCTTGGCAAAACCGGCCTCGCGCCCTTCGGTCAGTCCCTCTTCCCAGGCGGCCTGACGGATCGCTTCGAGCTCTTCGGCGGTGATGCTGGGGGTCGGCTCCTGCTCGGGTTCCGGCTCCACCACCTCCTCTTCCTGCTGATACCAGTCAGGTGCAAGACCGAGCGCATTGGTCTCGGCCTCAGCCACCACGTCCATTTCGGGCCAGCCCCAGGCCTCTACCCGGGTCTCTTCCCCTTCAGGCCGCACATAACCACGCAGCTTGTTGTTCATCTATTCGCGCCGCTCCTTGCCAAGACAACATACTGGGCGGCAGACAGGTTACATGAGTTGGCCATGGTTTAGAGGAACTCCTCGCCACCGCCGGAACCCAGCATGATCTCGCCGGCATCCGCCAGACGGCGGGCGATGGAGAGGATCTCCTTCTGGGCAGCCTCCACCTCGGAGACCCGGATCGGCCCCATGGCCTCCAGATCGTCTGCCAGCATTTCTGCCGCCCGTTTCGACATGTTCTTGAAGATCTTCTCGCGCATCTGATCGTCGGACCCCTTGAGGGCGCGCTGCAACAGATCCCCAGGCACTTCCCGCAGCAGAGTCTGGATACCGCGATCGTCCACATCGATGAGGTTTTCGAACACGAACATCAAATCCTGGATCTGCTGGCTCATCTCTTCGTCCGACTCGCGGATGGAGTCCATCAACTGGCCTTCGATATTGGTATCCAGATAGTTCATGATGTTGGCGGCTGCCTTCAGGCCGCCCATCTTGGCTGCCTGGGCACCGGCCGCACCGGCGAACTGTTTCTCCATGATGTCGTTCAACTCTTGCAGTGCCGCCGGTTGTACCTCTTCGAGGTTGGCGATACGCATCACCAGATCGAGGCGCACCTGCTCCGGGAACTGGCTCAGGATCTCGGCGGACTGCTCCGGCTCCAGATAGGAGAGCACTATGGTCTGGATCTGCGGGTGTTCGTTCTGGATGATGCTGGCCACCTGACGGGCATCCATCCACTTGAGCGAATCGAGGCCACGGGCGCCGGAACCGAGAATGATCTGGTCCACCAGATTGCTCGCCTTGTCCTCGCCAAGGGCCGCCACCAACGCCTTGCGCACAAAGTCTTCACTACCGATACCTATGTTGGTGTACTTCTGGATATCGTCGATGAATTGACGGTGCACCGCCGCCACCCGATCGTGACTGAAATCGGACATGGAGGCCATCGACATACCGAGCCGCTGCACCTGCTTGGGTTCGAGATGGCGGAAGATCTGGGCGGCATCCTCTTCGTTGAGGCTCAACATCAATACAGCCGCCATCTCCATACCGGACATCTGATCCAGCAACTGGCGCTGGCTGTCGGTAATGTCGTTGCCGGTCACCTGGCTTTTAGTTTCTTCAGGCATCTTTGGTTACCCACTCTTTAATGACCTGAGCGGCCAGATCCGGTTCGTTCGCCACCAGCGCACGCACCGCCTTGAGCAAATCTTCGTCACGGTGCAGATCCGGCAGTTTCAGCTGACCATCGCGCACCCCGAATACCTGCTCTCCCTCAACCTGGGCTGCCAGCAAGCTGAGCTCGTCGTCACCCCCCAATACGGTGTGGTTGTCAAAGTCAACTTCCCCTTCCGGCTTGGCATCCGGATAGAGCAACCGCTTGAGCATGGGGCGAACCACGGTGACGATCAAGACAATAATCACCAGTACCGAGGCGGCAATCCGTACCGCACGCCAGAACCAGGGCTGATCGTAGAGCGGCACCTCGGCCACGGTATCAAGCTCGGGACGATTGAACGGAATGGCGACCACCTCGAGGGTATCACCACGGGTCACATCAAAGCCAAGGCCACCGCTCAGCAAACGGCGCAGGGTATCGAGTTCCGCCTGGGTGCGCGCTTCGCGGGTCACAGCCCCGTCGGCACCGGGCACCGCCTTGTAATCCACCGCGACCGAGACGGTCATGCGGCGAATGCCCCCCATCTGACGCCGGGTATGGCTGACGGTGGTATCCAGTTCGAAGTTGCGGGTCGCCTCTTTGCGAGAACGCCCCGAGGCAGCAGCGCTGGCCCCATCACCGCCAGTGGCCTGTTCAGGAATATTGGACGCGACAGGGGGCTGGTTGCTGAGAGCCCCCGGCACTCCGCCATTGCTGCCGCCGGAGCTGTTCTCTTCCAACGTCATCTCGGAGCGCACTGCAGGCAGATCCGGGTTGTAGGTTTTGCGGGTCTGCTCCTGCTGGGAGAAGTCGAGGGAGAGATCCACTTCCGCCGTATAATTGTCGGCGCCAAGCACCGGGATCAGAATGGCGTCAATTTTTTGCTTGTACTCCAGCTCCTGCTTCTGTTGCATCGCAAATTCCTTGCGCGTCTGGGCAGAGACGGGATCCTGGGAGCCGGAATTAAGCAGGCGGCCATTCTGGTCGGTGACGGTGACACGAGTCGGCTCCAGGCCATGTACCGCAGAGGCCACCATATCGACGATGGAGTCCACCTCCCCCTGCCCCAGTGCCGCCCCTTTCAGGTTGAGTACCACGGTAGCACTGGGCTTGCGCTCGTTGCGGGCAAAGACGTTATCTTTGGGGATGGCCAGCAGCACCTGGGCCTTGGCCACATTCTGGAACTGTTCAATGGCGCTCGCCAACTGGCGCTCGCGACTCAACTTGAGGCGCTCGGCCTCCATCCGCTGGCTGACACCGAAACTGGAGTCCTTGAGCAGAATATCCTCTCCACCATTGGCTACATCGGCCGCATTGGTGAGGCCGGCCCGGGTCAGTGCCAACCGGATACTGGCAAAGTTCTCGGCACTGACCAGCACGCTCTTGCCATCGACCTCATAGGGGATCTTCTGCTGATCGAGAAAGTCGAGGGTCTTCACCAGCTCCTGAGTGGTATAGGTGCCAAGAGGGCGCATATCCGGCTCCTTGCCCCACAGCAGGATGAAGACGGCGATGGCCAGGCAGATGGCAAGCCCCAGGATCAGAGTGATCTGGCGCAGTACATCGGTATTGGACAAGAATCCCAGTGCCGAGCTCTTCTGCTCGTTGGCATCGAGGGCGGCGGTGCCCTCATCGTTTATCAGCAGATCGCCATTTTGGTCAGTAGCCACGATTTATGTCCTTATTGCTGACATGTCATGATGCACGGTCATCGCTCAGACCGGCATATTCATGATGGTTTTGTAGGCATCAACCATCTTGTTGCGCACCTGCACCGTCGCCTCGAAGGCGATGGAGGATTTCTGGCCAGCGATCATCACCTCGGCCAGATCCACCGACTTGTCGCCCATATCGAAACGGGTGCGCAGATCATTGGCTGCGCCCTGCAACTCGTTGACGTTACCGAGCGCCTGCTGCAACAGCAGGCCAAAATCGGAGGTCACCTGACGGCCAGGCTGTGACAGCGGGGTTGCACCGGCCTCTACCTTGAGAGCCTGCATCTCTTGCATCAGGCTGCTTGCACTAATTTCCATTTTCTGTCCCCAGACAAATCATTGACGCTGACGGACCAAAAGCAATAAAAGTGCCAATTAGGTAAAAACGATCTCAAGCCGCAGAAATGGAGGGGAAAAAGAGATGATGAGGGGGATCGGGGAATAGGCCGCTTCACGCACGGCACGGCTCCGTAACCGGCCACACCGTAGAACCGTGATGTTTGTCGAGCCACTTGACCAGTGGTTTGTTGTGAAGATTAACCACTCGACGGGCTATCAGTCCGGGGGGATGGCGCGTGCAGAGCCGGCTATCGGGCTCTGCACGCTTGCGGGTGCGGACTGATACGCTCCGCGGCCCCAGTCAAAGCTGGCATCGGACACTGCCGTTATGGCTCAGAAGTGTCCCCCCTGGCGGCCAGCGCCTCATCTACCTGCTGATCCCGCTGCCCGGTCATGCTGGCGTGACGGGCGATCAGGTGGTAGGTGGCGGGCACCACCAGCAGGGTAACCAGGGTCGCCAGGGAGAGACCGAAGAAGACCACGGTCCCCACCGCCATCCGGCTCTCGTAGCCAGCCCCCATGGAGAGCATCAGCGGCACAGCGCCGATGATGGCGGTGAGCGAGGTCATCAAGATCGGCCGCAGACGGCGCACCGAACCCGCGATGATCGCCTCTTCGAATCCTTCACCGCGCTGACGCAACTGGTTGATGAACTCGACGATGAGAATACCGTTCTTGGTCACCATGCCGATCAGCATGATCATCCCGATCTGGCTGTAGATGCTCATCTCCTGCCCCGTCAACCAGAGGCCAAGTAGACCGCCGAAGATGCCGAGCGGCACCGTCATCATCACCACAGTCGGGGTGAGGGTGCTCTCGAACTGGGCCACCAGCACCAGATAGACCACCAGCAGGGCGAGGCCGAAGACCATCGCCATCTCCCCCTGATTGTCGCGGTAATCCTTGGAGTCACCGGCGTAATCCACCGTCATACCGCTCGGCAGATGCTCGTTGGCCCAGCCATCGAGGAAGTCGAGCGCCTCGCCCAGAGTGTGATCCGGTGCCACATCGGCGGTCAGGGTCACCGCCTTCTGGCGTTGATAGTGGTTGAGGCGGTTGGCGGTCGCCACCTGCTTGACGGTCGCCAGCGTCGAAAGGCTCACCATCTCGCCATTGGCCGCCTTCAGGTAGATGCGGCCGAGATCCGAGATGCCGTTGAACTCCTTCTGGTTGGCGCGCAGGTAGACGTCATACTCCTCGCCCCTGTCCACATAGGTGGTCTTGCTCACCCCGCCCAGCATCGCCTGCAGAGTGCTGGCAACGGTGGAGACCGGTATGCCGAGCTGGCTGGCGCTGTCACGTGAGACGGTCACCTGCAGCTCCGGCGTTTTCTCGGCGTAGTCGAGATCCGGGCTTATCATCAGGCCGCTCGCCTGCGCCGCTTTTTGCAGTGCCAGCCCCTGCTGGTAGAGCTCGGCATAGTCGTTGCCCTGCAGCACGAACTGCACCGCAGCGGTAGAGCCGCCACGAAAGCCTGGCTGGAAGGTGCGGATCATCACGTCGGGAATAACCGACAGCTTGGCCCCGAGCGAGCGGGAGAACTGGGTGGCGGTGATGTCGCGCTCGGCCCAGTCGGTGAGCTGGATAATCACCATACCGGTCTGATCACCGCCGCGGCCAAAGGCGGGGGTACTGAAGCTCATCGCCTTGACCACCCCCTGGCCCAACATCGGCATGATGGTCGATTCTACCTGCTGCATGTTGCGCTTCATCCGCTCGATGCTGGTCCCCTCCGCCCCCTTGACGAAGACGAAGACCACACCGCGATCCTCGGTCGGGGTGAGACTGCTAGGCAGCTGGGTAAAGAGGGCACCGATACCGGCCAGACAGAGCAGCAGCGCCAGCGGCATCCAGCGGGAGCGACGCAGCAGCCCCTGCAGCAGGTGACGATAGTGCCCCTCCATCCGGCCCAAAGCGCGATCGAGGGCCGCCGTCAGCCGGTTCGGCTTGTCGAGCGGGCGCATCAGCCAGGAGCCCATGGCCGGGGTGAGGGTCAGCGCCACCAGCGAGGAGCAGAGCACCGCCAACGAAAGCAACATCGCAAACTCGGTAAAGAGCCTGCCCACCATGCCATCCATAAAAGCGATGGGAATAAAGACCATTACCAGCACGGCGGTGGTAGCGATGACCGCAAAGCCCACCTCGCGGGTGCCGTGCCAGGCCGCCAGCAGGGGGGGCTCACCCCGCTGCAGATGGTGGTGAATGTTCTCCACCACCACGATGGCATCATCCACCACCAGACCGATGGCGAGAATAAGCGCCAGCAGGGTGATGAGGTTGATGGAAAAACCGAGATACCAGGCGCCGATAAAGGCGGAGATGAGCGACACCGGGACCGTGATGGCCGGAATGAGTGTGGTGCGCCCCTGCCCGAGGAACAGATAGAGCACTGCCACCACCAGCACGGCACAGATGGCCAGTGTTTCATATACCTCGTCGATGGCCTGCTTGATAAAGATGGTGGAGTCGTAGTCAACCTCAAGGGTGGCCCCCTCCGGCAGGAAGCGCTGCATCTCCACCAGCTTCTTCTCCACCCCCTGTGCCACCGCCAGCGGGTTGGCGGTGGACTGGGCGACGATGCCGATACCCAGACTCTCGCGGCCATTGCGCTGGTAGGCACTGTCTTCGTTCTTGGCTCCCACCTCCACATCAGCAATATCGGCCAGATAGACACTCTGACCGTTGGTCGCGGTACGGACCTGCAACTGCTGGAAATCTTCGGCGGTGTGGTAGAGCCGGGCAATCTGCACCGACATGGTCATGGAGTTGTTGCGGATCTCGCCACCCGGCAGCTCGATGTTCTCGCGCTTGAGGGCATCCTGCACATCCGCCACCGTCACGCCGCGGGCCGCCATATCGGCCGGCCTCAACCGCACATACATCACCTGGGTCAGATCGCCGGAGAGCGCCACTTCACTCACCCCATCCACCAGGCTCAAGGGGTCGACCAGCACCCGGTTGGCGTAGTCGGTCATGGCGGTGCGATCCATCTGGCTGCTGCTGAAGTTGAGCCAGATCGCCACGTCACCGCTGCCGCTATCCTTGGTCACCAGCGGTTCGTCGGCATCCTCCGGCAGCTTGCTCTTGGCGCGAGTCAGGGCGTCGCGCACATCGGAGACCCCCTCCACCATGTTCCAGCCAAGCTTGAACTCCACCGTGATCATCGAGCGCCCCTTGCGGGTCACCGAGTTGATATTCTTGATACCGCTGATGCCGGAGAGCTGATCCTCGATGGGCTTGGTGACCTGACTCTCCATCACTGCGGGAGCCGCTCCCTCATAGGTGGTGGTGATGGAGACCGACGGGATCTGCACGTCCGGCATCTCCCGCACCGTCAATTTGCTAAAAGCGACCAGACCGAACACGCTGAGCAGGGCGCTGAGCACCACCGCCACCAGCGGTCGGCGTACTGAGATATCGGAGAGCCACATCAGCCATTCACCTCCGCCAGATCGTGCACCTTGGCACCATCACGCAAGTTGACCAGCCCCTCGACCACGATGCGATCGCCGACTTTCAGCCCCTCGGTAACCCAGACAGTCTCACCCTCGGTCTCGCCGAGCACCACTGGCACCCGCTTGACCCGGCCATCGGCCTCAAGGCGATAGACGAAACGCTGCTCGCCGGCGTACTCCACCGACTGGGCAGGGATCAGAGTGAGCTGGCGGGAGGGGAGCAAGAGCTCCACGTTGAGCAGCATGCCCGGGCGCAACTGGCCGTTATTATTGGGTAACTCGACCCTCGCCTTGATGTTCTGGGTCTCGTTGGAGATACGGCTATCGAGGGTGGTGAGGGTGCCGTTAAAGCGCTGATCCGGCCAGGCTGCGCTGGTCGCTGTCACCGCCATGCCGGGGCGCAGCAGGGAAAGGTAGCGCTCCGGCACTGCCAGATCGAGGCGCAGGGTGTCGATATCGTCGAGGTGCAGCAGGGTATCGCCGCTATTGACCAGGGCCCCTTCGCTCAAATCAATCAGGCTCACGGTACCGGCAAAGGGAGCGGTGAGAGTGCGCAGGGAGAGTTCGTAACGGGCGGCATCGACCCGCGCCTGCACCTGATCAACGGTGGCCTCCTGCCCCTCCAGCACCGACTGGGTGACGGCTCCACGGGCGACCAGCTTGCGCATTTCGGTCAGCTTGCGATTCTCGTCGCGCAGACTGGCACTCTGCTCGGCCAGCTCCGCCTGTTGCTTGCCCGCATCCAGCGCGACCAGCGTATCGCCCTTGTTGACCTGCTGACCCGACTGCACCGCAATCTTGACCAGGCGCCCGGTCACCTCGGGAGTGATCACCACCGAGTGGTTGGCCGCCAGTTTACCTACCAGCTTGAGAGTCGGCTCGGCCAGACTCTGCTCGACGGTCTGGGTACGAATATTTATCTCGCGGGAAGGGGCTTTGGCTGCTGGTTGCAAGTGGCCAACCGCCCACCAGATGGCCGCTACCAGAGAGAGCAGGCCGAGGCCAATCCAGATACGCATTTTCATCAAACAATCCATGAAGTGTTAAGAAGGGGAAATCTGAGTGGGGGCCATTTTAGCCCCAGACTATGCCGTGACTATGTATAAATGTGACAAAACGTAACAGGTGCATGGTGAACTCACCCGGTTTCAGGTAGTTCAGTTTGTTTTCACACCACATCGCATACACTAACGACAATTTCCTTCGCAACCCGACTGACTGCCTATGCCCAAAATGTCTGACCACCGCTTTCTCACACGCCTGACCTGGCTCCTGTTTGCCGTGGTCATCCTGCTGATTGGTCTGACCTTGCGGCAAAGCCTGAAACAGATAGAACGCCTCTACCAGAGTGATACCCTCAACAGCGCCATCTACCTGCGGGATCGTTTCAAACAGACCGAAGTATTTCTGGAGGCAATGCGCGGGCAGGCCGAAGAGCGACTGCGCAGCGACCCCCAGTCGGTGCTCACCCGCCAGCTCTATCGCCATATCGAGGTACTGCCAGAGGGGCTGGCCCTCGACAAGCTCCCCGGGGATTTACCGGCCGGACTGGCGGGCAACCTCACCGGTGACGGCCCGCTGCCGCCCCCCGGCAGTGCGCGGGAGGCGCAACTTCATTTGGCCCTGAGCCTCTCCCCCTTGCTGTCCACCGCAAGCCAGCGCCTGGGCAGCGAGATCGCCTGGGCCTACTTCACTGGCGTGGACAACTTTATCTACCTCTATCCCTGGATCCCCTCCAGCCAGTTTCGTTTTGCCCGCAGCATCTATGACAAGCACTACTGGCAGGATGCACTGATGTCACCCAACCCCAGCCGGGACACTATTCTCTCCCGCCCCTACGAAGATTTTGCCGGGCTGGGCACCATGGTCACCATGTCCCAGCCTCTCTACAAGGACGGCTCGCTGGTAGGGATGATCAGCATGGATATCCTGCTCTCACGCTTGCAATCGCAGCTCAATCAGCTGGCGCCAGCGCTGGGTGAGTATCTGCTGCTCAATCAGTACCATCAGGTGCTGGCCAGCAGCGCGCGCCACCCCGTGGTGCCGCAAGACCCCGAGCCGACAGACGAATACCAGTGGCGGCAAGGCACATTGCAGCTGACCATGGCGATACCTGATACCCCGTTGCGGCTGGTGCACAGCGTGACCCTGCTGCCGCTGGTGTGGGCCATGCTCTGCCAGTCCACGCCGACCCTGCTCGCCATCCTCTTTATGCTGCTGGCCGCCCTCTCCAACCTGAGATCCCACCGCCTCAACCAGCGGCTCAATTACCTCTCCTGCCACGATGCCCTCACCGGCGCCTTCAACCGCCACTATGTGGTGCTACTGGAGCAGGCGGGAGAGCTGGCCCGGCTGCAAGCGGGGATCCTGATGTTCGATGCGGATCACTTCAAACGGGTCAATGACAACTTCGGCCATGCCGTCGGCGATATCGTGCTGATCCGGCTGGTGCAGATCTGCCAGCAGCAGCTTAGGCCCACTGACCGCCTGATCCGTTGGGGGGGCGAAGAGTTTCTGCTGCTGATTGGCCGCGCTGATGCAACGCAGCTCGGCGAGCTGGCGGAGCGGCTGAGAAAGGCGGTGGCGGATCACGACTGGGCCGCCATCGAGCCCGGGCTGGAGGTCACCATCAGCCTCGGCTATCTGCCCCACCAGGAGAACCTTCCCCTGCACGAAGCGGTGCGCCGCGCCGATGTGGCGCTCTATCAGGCCAAGGCCAACGGTCGCAACCGCAGCGAAAGATGGCAGGGTGACGCCTCCTGACTCTCGGAGTAAGCTGACCCCTCAACCCCTTTTTTGGAGGACTGTCGTGCCACGTAAACCCCGCGTAGGGCTCGCTCTCGGGAGCGGCGCCGCCAGAGGATGGGCCCATATCGGCGTCATCCGCGCCCTTGAACGTCTCGGCATCAAACCGGATTTGATCGCTGGCTGCTCCATCGGCAGCTTTGTCGGTGCCGCCTATGCCGCCGGAGAACTGGATCGGCTGGAAACCTGGGTGCGCGGCTTTACCCGCCTGCAGGTGGTCAGCCTGCTCGACCCGGCCCTCTCCGGCGGGCTGTTTCGCGGCGAAAAGGTATTTGGCCTTGCCGCCAGCCATCTGGGGGATCCCGATCTCGAGAATCTGCCCATTCCCTTCGCCTGCATCGCCACCGAGCTCGATACCGGCCGCGAAATCTGGCTGCAACAGGGCCCGCTGCGCCAGTCGGTGCGCGCCTCCTGCGGCATGCCGGGGATCCTCACCCCGACCCGGATCAACGACCGCTGGCTGGTCGATGGCGCCGTGGTCAATCCGGTGCCCATCTCGCTGGCCCGCGCCATGGGGGCCGAGGTGGTGATTGCGGTCAACCTCAACACCGATATGCACCAACCTTGGACCGACGAGCCGGATCAACCCGGCAGCGGCGGCCTGCTCAGCCAGTGGCTCAATCGCGGTGAATCGGCGCCAGCCACACCGGGTCTGTGGAGCGTGATGAGTGGCTCCATCAACATCATGCAGGAGCGGATCACCCGTGCCCGGATGGCCGGTGACCCGCCGGAGATCCAGCTCTGCCCGCGCCTTGGCAGCTTCTCCATCATGGATTTTCATCGCGCCAGCGATGCCATCAACGAGGGGGAAGCCTGCGTCGAGCGCAATCTCGATCAGCTCAAGGATGAACTGGGCCGCCTCGGGTTGCTGGGCAGTTAGTTGTCGGCATGCTGCGGTTTACATATGAAAAAAGCGCCATTCGGCGCTTTTTTTTCAACTCACTTACCCGGTCACTCCTTACGGTAGAAGAGCAACCCGAGCAGAATCACCCCCACAGAGACCAGTAGATAGAGCCCCAGACTGGGATTGGTGATACCGCCATACAGAATGATGAGCGCGCCCAGGGTGGCACAGGTCGGGATCACAAACCGCTTTATCCAGCCCAACTCGGTAAAGGTGCGCATGTACCAGACATAGAGGAACAGATAGAGGCCATAAATCAGCACGATCGGCATCTCGTCCAGGGCGATGTAACGACCGAATGTCTCGTTGATGCTGCAGTACCACAGCACTGAGTAGATCACCGACAACAGCGCTGCTGCGAGGGCCGAGTTGATTGGCATGTGGTGATGCGGTTCGATACGGCTCATCCACTTGGGGGCCGGCCCCTGATTGCGGATCGCCAGCGAGTAGGGAATGCGCATGGTCGCCAACACCAGACCATTGAGGGTTCCGATGCAGGAGATAATCACGAACACGGTCAAAATGGTCGAGGCAGTCCCGCCAAACAGGCTGGTTGTCGCGAGATTTACCGCGTTATCCCCTTGCGCCACTATCTCGTCCGTCGGCAAGACGCTGGCGATCCCCAGAAAATAGGTGACATAGACCACAAAGACTATCAGGGTGCCAATCACCAGCGCTCTGGGCAGATTCTTCTTGGAATCGCGAATTTCGCTGTTGATGGTTACGGCGGCAATCCACCCCTCATAAGCGAAGGCGGTGGCAACCACGGCCGTAGCCAGCGTGCCTCCGGTGCTTCCTATCCCATCCATTGCCTGCACAAAGTTGGTCACGGTGACACCATTGAGCAACCCTGAAATGGTGCCCACAATGGCAACCAGGATCAGCGGGATCAACTTGATCAGGGTAGAACCCACTTGCAGCTTGCCCGCCAGGACCGGGGTGTAGAAGTTGATCAGATAGGTGACCGTCATATAGACAGCCGCCAGTATCCAGGTCGCACCAGAGTTGGTCGGATTATCACTACCGAGCAAGATCATGGTGTACAGAGCAGCGACCCAGGCAAGAATGGCGGAAAGAGGGGCGTAATAGAGTACGCCTTTGAACCACCCCACCAGGTAACCAAACATTTTGCCGTATGCCGCTTCGGCATAATCGACGATACCGTTGGACTTTTCGATCCGCTGGGCAAACTCGGCAAACACCAGCGCGCCGAAGATCATCGAAAATGCTCCCAGCGCCCATGCCAGCAGCGCAATGGCCAGATTACCGCCAGTCAGACGCAGTACATCATCGGCCTTGAAGAAGACTCCGGAGCCGATCACCACGCCGACCACCATCGCAATGGCAGTCATCAGGCCATAGCGTTTATCCAACTCATTACTGCTCATACCCATACTCCATACCGATTGCTCATATCATCCTGAATGTAATAGTGTTCGGGTGGCCAGATACCACCAGGGGCCCACTTTTCGGGGCCGCTTATTCTCGTTGGCCTGCATGGATAATTCAAAGCGTGTTAGATCAAAATATCGATCGGCAACCCAAAAAAAATACCGCCCGAAGGCGGCATTTCTATTCACATCGATGATCACGCCTTGGCGAGGTCATCCGGGCCAATCTGGCCGATTTCGGCGACTTTCTTGTCTGCCAGCAGCCAGAGGGTGAACTTGTGCAGATCCGGGTGGTGCGCCAGGGCAACCAGGAAGGCGCCCCCAACTTCACGGTAACCCAGCTCGTAGTTTTTCAGCGTGGTGGGAGGAACACCCAGCAAATCTGCAAACTTCGGACGGCTCAAACCGACCGCTTCACGGATCTGACGGATCTTCTTGCCAACAGTGACGATATTTGAATTCATAATGTTCCATACTCCGTTTGGCGGATTTACTCCGCCTTTTATTTTTCGCGACGACTCGTAGTCAAGTGTATCAGTTTTGTTCGGACTCGTTATGGTCGAGCCTCTATCTTATGAGCGCCTTTCGGCGACAACCCTTGCCTTCAAGGGGGGATGGTAATCGCTCAGCCGCCTCAGGTAAACAGTCTCGAAAAGAAACCTTTATTGTGGCCCCCCCAATAACTCGTATAATCCGCCGGATACCCATTAAGAGGAATAAGTATGGCGTTTCCCGGCATTATCTCTCGCCTGCACCCCGTATCCAGCACAGAAGAACTGGCACAACAGCGCCTGCAAGGTGAACAATATCGCGCCGAAGCATTCTGGCTTCCGGCCTTGATGTCCAGCCACGCCAGCGAACTGCTGGCCGCCCTGCCGGAGAGCTGCAGCCTGTTTCTCGAACAGGCATGCCCGGACCTGGCCTTGCGCAGCCACGACGGCACCCTGCATAACAATGAGCAGCTCATCACGGTAAACGGTCAGGCAATTGCTCTGGCAACCACTCAAGGTGATGGTGGTCTGGTGCCCGAATCGGGTATGTGCGAGATGGCCGACTGGCTGGAGGCGGGACACCGCCACTTCATCTGTTCAGCTGCGGTTCAGCCTGTGGCTCGCGCCATCCTCAACATCTGGCCCCTTGACCCCTATCTGGCCCGGCATTTCTTGATGACATTTACCCCCCTGCTGCAGAGTGCAACCCAGGCAGATTACCTCGCGGTCTTTGCCGCCAGAGCGAATCCTGCCAGCCCGCATAGCGACTGGGTTCAGGCCTATATGAAGCTGGAGAAGAAACTGCACAGGGCCTATCTGGATCACTAATTAATCTGGATAAACAGCCAGTTAAGGGCACGACACAATTTGCCACAAGGCTCATTTGTGAGCTTGATCATGTTTTAAAATCGGCATAGAGTGCGCCTCGTCATCGGAATGACATCAGTTGCCTGGCAGTGGTTTTTCACGCATTGCGTGCCATGCCAGCGCACTCGACACACCAGGAGAGTGTGCAACCCGGTTATACCGGGTCATCTGCCAGACTCAACGCCAGCCGTACGGCGGAGCCTGCAGCTTACATAAATTACAAAGTGTGAAGCACGTGAATAACGTGCGATCTCAACGAGGATTTTTTTATGATGAAAATGGCTCCTTCCATGATCGCCATCGCCATGGCTGCTCTGGGTGCTACCGCTGCTCACGCCGCTGACGACATCTACTTCGGTGCCGGTGTCGGTGCTACTCACTTCAACGGCCTGAACAAGCTGGAAAGCACCAATGTAGGCCAGGAAGACGCGGCTGCTGCCAACGCCTTCATGGGTTACAACTTCACCGAAAACTTCGGTACCGAACTGGGCTACCAGTACACCGGTCGTGGCAACACCAACGGCAACCGTTACGAGAGCCAGGGTGCCACCCTGTCCGGTATCGCCCGTATGCCGGTTGGCAACGACTTCTCCCTGTTCGCTGAAGGCGGCGCCTACTGGGGTCACACCGATGGTCTGGGCACCAGCGACACTAAAGTTTCCCCGCTGGCCGGTGCTGGTGTGACTTACAAGGTAAATGACGCGCTGGATCTGCAAGCTCGCTACCGCTACATGTGGGACGTGGCTGACCTGCACGCCAACGGTGAGCGTTACAAAGCCAACCAGAGCATCGCTACTCTGGAAGCGGTATACCACCCGTTCCGTACTTCCTACGTAGCTCCGGTAGCTGCTCCGGTAGTTGAAGAAGCTCCGGCTCCTGCTCCGCAAGTTGTAGAGAAGAACTTCGCCCTGAACTCAGACGTGCTGTTTGCCTTCGGCAAAGACACCCTGAAGCCGGAAGGCGTTGCAGCCCTGAACGGTCTGTATCAGCAAATCGTTGAGTTCCAGCCGAAAGATGGCAACGCTGTTGTTGTTGGTTACACCGACCGTATCGGTTCCGACGCTTACAACCAGAAGCTGTCTGAAGCCCGTGCCCGCACCGTTGCCAACTTCCTGGTAAGCAAAGGTATGGCTGCCAGCAAAGTTGCCATTGAAGGTCGTGGCGAAGCCAACCCGGTTACCGGCACCAAGTGCAACGGCGTAACTGCTAAAGCTCAACTGATCTCCTGCCTGGCTCCGGATCGTCGCGTAGAAGTTCGCGTATCTGGCGTACAAGAAGTTCAGCAATAATCTGACCTCGTTCAGATAGTGCGAAAAAAAGGGATGCTGCGGCATCCCTTTTTGTTTGTCTCGTTCTCGCTTGCATCCCTCACTCCCGCCTCCCTGCCCTTGCCTGCCTCGTCTCGAAAGCATAAAGTAGTTGCGCCTGTAAGGTATTGGATAAGCACTAAAAAGCGCTTCTTGTCCGGTCTGTTGTCCATGACGCCACTGCCTCATGAGTGTCCATAAGCCTTCGCTATCCACTTTGCTGGCGGTTTTTTCGCAGCAATAAAAACAAGTGCATTGCCCGACATGGGCTAACACAACGAGGATAAACCGATGAAACTCAAAATGGCTCCTACCCTGATTGCACTGGCGCTCGCCGCCGCAGGAACCACGGCTCAGGCCGCCGATAACTGGTATACCGGTGTCGGTGCCGGTTGGGCTTATGCTCACAACCTGGATGACTTCGGGACAGACACTGACAAGGATGCCACCGCGCTCAATCTGTTCGGCGGCTACAACTTCAACGACTACTACTCGGCAGAACTGGGATACCTCTACGCAGGTAAAGCGGGCGTTGACGGTGCCGATTTCAAAACCCAGGGTGCAACCCTCTCCGGTATCGCCCGCCTGCCACTGGGTGACATCTTCTCGGTGTTTGCCGAAGGTGGTGCCTACTTCAACCACGTCAACGGCAATGGCAACAGCGACAACGGCACTGCGCCGCTGGCGGGTCTGGGCCTGACTGCCAAGCTCTCCGACCTTATCGATGTGCAAGCCCGCTACCGCTACATGTGGAGTCTGGGTGACGAGCAGAAGACCTGGGAGAGCGACATGAGCGTCGCAACCCTGGAGCTGGTGATGCACCCGAACCGCACCACTTACGTGGCCCCCGCTCCGGCACCAGCACCCGAGCCAACCCCAGAGCCTGTGGTGGTTGACAAGAACTTCGCCCTGAGCTCTGACGTGCTGTTTGCCTTTGGCAAATCCACCCTCAAGCCAGAAGGTGTCGCAGCGCTCAACACCCTGTATCAGCAGATCGTCGACGTACAGCCAAAAGATGGCAGTGCCGTGGTCGTCGGTTACACCGACCGTATCGGCACTGACGCCTACAACCAGAAACTCTCCGAAGCACGCGCCCGTACCGTAGCCGACTTCCTGGTTGGCAAGGGCCTGCCGGCTGGCAAAGTTGCCATCGAAGGCCGCGGTGAAGCCAATCCGGTCACAGGCACCCAGTGCAACAGCGTCAAGGGCAAGGCTCAGCTGATCTCCTGCCTGGCGCCGGATCGCCGCGTTGAAGTGCGCGTCACCGGTGTGCAACAAGTCACACAATAATCCTGATCACCTGGATAAGCAGGAGGCCATATGGCCTCCTTTTTATTGTCTTCCATGCCGCCCACCTCAGGCTATCTTTCCTCTTCCCGCATGGTTTCAGTGACATAGGTTCACTTATTGCCGCAATCCACACCTCTTGAGTGGTTAAAAACAACCCGTCACCTATACATAAGTGTGGGGTTTGACCAACAAGCAGCCCCACTAAACCACACATCGACGAGGATACGCGATGAACATAAGATTAAAACCTGTGTGGATTGCACTGGCATTGGCGAGCACAGGCGCACAAGCGGTACCGGTCCATGACTGGTATGCCGGGATAGGCGGTGGCTGGGCGATAGCCCACGATCTGAATGATTTCAGCCAGGATGTCAGCAAGGATGCGACTGCGCTCTCCCTGTTTGGCGGCTACAACTTCACGGAGAACCTGGGCGCCGAAATTGGTTACCTCTCCACCGGTGACTGGGATATCAGCGGCCATGACTTCAACAGCAAGGGAGCTACCCTGTCTGTGATTGGTCGTTTGCCGCTCAGCGAGATGTTCTCGGTGTTTGCCGAGGGTGGTGGCTATATCTATCACGTTGAATCGATCAATGGCGGGGACGACAACCTGGCACCGCTGGCAGGCCTGGGAGTGACGGCCCGGCTCCATGACTGGGTCGATCTCCAGGCCAGGTATCGTTATCTGGTCAGGGTCGGCGATGATCCTGACAATGACAAGGCAAACAGCGGCACCCAGCGCTGGGTCAGCGACATCAGCACAGCAACCCTGGAAGTAGTGATCCATCCCAATCGCAGCCAGCCGACAGAGCCGGCTCCCACGCCCGCACCGGTCGTGGTCCCCCCGCCACCGGCCGAACCGGAGATGGTAGATCAGACCTTCAACCTCAGTTCCGATGTGTTGTTCGCCTTTGGCAAAGCGGACCTCAAACCGGAGGGGATGAGCGCGCTGGACGCTCTCTACCAGCAGATCGTCGATGTACAACCCAAGGATGGCAGTGCCGTCGTGATGGGATATACCGACCGTATCGGCTCGGATGCCAGCAATCAGAGGTTGTCAGAAGCTCGGGCCCAAACCGTTGCCGACTTTCTGATCAACAAAGGGCTGCCTGCCGACAAGGTAAGCATTCAGGGCAATGGCGAGAGCAATCCGGTCACCGGCAACCAGTGTGACGACATCAAAGCCAGAACCGCCCTCATAGACTGCCTTGGGCCGGATCGCCGGGTCGAGGTGCGCGTCACCGGCGTACAGGGCGCCAGCGAGTAGTTGATCTTGAGGCGATAACCATGTCAGACGTGCAGTAAAAAGGGATGCTTTCGCATCCCTTTTGCTTTGCCGTGGCATTCCCTTCTCCCCAATCAGAAGGAGGTGCGGCGGTAGCGGCGATACTCCGGATGCCAGAAGTTGGCTTCGATGGCCTGATCGATCACCTCGTCCGGGGTCTGCACCGCCTTGCCCTGCAGCATGGCGGTCTTGGCCACCATCTTGGCGATGTAGCGGGAGACCTGATGGATATCCGCCAGGTCCGGCAGCAGGGAGCCCTCCTCCCCTTTCACCAGCGGCGAGCACTCCGCCAGCGCGCGGCTGGCCGACATCAACATGGCGTCAGTCACCCGGGTGGCGCCGGAGGCGATGACGCCAAGGCCGATCCCCGGGAAGATGAAGGAGTTGTTACACTGGGCGATGACGTAGCGCTTGCCCTTGTACTCCACCGGTGCAAACGGACTGCCGGTTGCCACCAGCGCCTGACCGTCGGTCCAGCGGATGAGGTCTGCCGGCGTCGCCTCGACCCGGGAGGTGGGGTTGGAGAGCGGGAAGATGATGGGACGGGCACAGTGCTTGTGCATGGTCTTGACCACCTCTTCGGTAAACAGCCCAGGCTGGCCGGATACCCCGATCAGGATGTCCGGGCGACCGTGCTCCATCACCTCCAGCAGGGAGATATTGTCCCCCACTGGCCAGTCTTTGATCCGCTCCACCGGCTGGGAGAGACGGCGCTGGAAGTCGAGCTGGTTGGGGATCTTGTCGGTGATAAGACCAAAGCGGTCCACCATAAAGACCCGGCTGCGGGCCTGCGCATCGGTCAGCCCTTCGGCCTTCATCTGCGCCACGATCTGCTCGGCGATGCCGCAACCAGCGCTGCCCGCACCGAGGAAGGCAACCCGCTTCTCGGAGAGCTTGGCACCGGAGGCCTTGCAGGCGGCGATCAGGCTGCCCAGCGTCACAGCCGCGGTACCCTGAATATCGTCGTTGAAGCAGCAGAGCTCGTTCTTGTAGCGGTTGAGCAGCGGCATGGCGTTGTTCTGGGCGAAATCCTCGAACTGCAGCAGAATATCGGGCCAGCGGCGCTTGACCGCCTGAATGAAGGCATCGACAAACTCGGCGTACTCATCCCCCGAGATACGCGGATTGCGCCACCCCATATAGAAGGGGTCATTGAGCAGTTGCTGGTTGTTGGTGCCCACATCCAGCACCACCGGCAGGCAGTAGGCAGGCGAGATGCCGCCACAGGCGGTGTAAAGCGACAGCTTGCCGATGGGAATGCCCATGCCGCCGATCCCCTGATCACCCAGACCCAGGATCCGCTCGCCATCGGTCACCACGATCACCTTGACGTTCTGCTTGGTGGCGTTTTGCAGCATGTCATCGATCCTGTCCTTGTCCGGATAGGAGATAAACAGGCCACGGGCGCGGCGATAGATGTTGGAAAACTCCTCGCACGCCTTGCCCACCGTCGGGGTGTAGATGATGGGCAGCATCTCGGTCAGGTGGTTGTGCAGCAGACGGTAGAAGAGCGTCTCGTTGGTATCCTGGATGTTGCGCAGATAGATGTGCTTATCCATGTCGTTGCCAAACGCCATAAACTGGCGATAGGCGCGCTCGGCCTGCTCTTCGATGGTCTCGATATTCTGGGGCAACAGACCTTCGAGGTTGAAGTTGCTGCGCTCTTCGCTGGTGAAGGCGCTGCCCTTGTTGAGCAAGGGGGTCTCCAGCAGGGCGGGACCGGCGTAGGGAATGTAGAGAGGACGTTTCTGGTTATTATCTTCAAACATGGATCTTGGTACCTAAACGGTTAGCTAGACGCAGGGACCCGCCGATCCTAGGGGCTTGTCTCATTAATTTCAAAGAGTTTGCACATCCGTTGCAAAAGGTTTGCGACCCAGTCGACGAAAGGCGCCGGGGGTCTGACCAGTCAGACGACGAAAGCGGTTGGCAAAGTTGGCCCCATCGCTGTAACCGACCCGGGCCGCCAGCTCGCCAAGTGGCCAGTTGGTATAGAGCAGCAGCTGGCGCGCCTTGTTCATTCTGAGCTCGGTCACCCTCGCCATCGGCCCCATACCAAACGCTTGCTGACAGAGCCGGTGCAGATGGGGAACGGAGCAGGCCATCTGTCGGGCCAGCAGGGCGACACTCCAGGGTTCGTCCAGGCGCGCCTCCACCCGGCGAAACAGTGCCTGCAACCTGAGTTCAGGGGTACCGCGCACCTCCCCTTGCAGGGTCCGCTCCAGCAGCGCCAGCAACAGGCTGAGCAGTTGAGGTTGCAGCGAAGAGCGAACCCCCTCCCCCTGCATCAGGCTGAGCAGATGGTAGAGCTGATCGCCGCCATCCCCTTGCCAGATACGGTGACCAAGGCGATGCAGGTGCTGCCAGCGTGGCACGTCATCGAGCAAAATCCAGCTGATCTGCCAGCTTTCGCCAATCAGTTTGAGACCACCGGGTACGGCGGCGGGCAGGAAAATCAGCGATCCGGCCGGAATGGCTTGCTCCCCCTCGTCGGTGAGCAGCGCGCCACCCTCATCGTGACTCACCATCAGGATGTGAAACTCGGGGCGATTGCGACGGATGAGGTAGTGATCACGCACCCGGGAGAGGCCGGTCAGGAAGATCCCCGCCTCGCCGAGCAGGGGCAGCCCTTCACGTCCCAGCATCTGCTCTTCACAGGCTGGCGCTATCTCCAGACACTCGCTGGCAAATGGCATAACACCTCAACACGATAGTTTTACACAAGAAAATCGAGAGCTACTCACAGTGAGAAGAGCCTCATCAGCCCCTATCATACCCCTGACAAACCTTGCTTTTCTCATACCCGGTTAACAACTATGAATTATTGGCAAGCGATTTTAAAACAAACCACCGATCGCGAGTTCATGACCCGATTGTGGCGGCTGGCTCTGCCTGTCTCGCTGCAATCCATGATGTTCTCCCTGCTCGGCCTCATCGATATCATGATGGTGAGCCAGCTTGGCACCACGGCTGTGGCGGCGGTCGGCTTGGGTAACCGGGTCTTCTTCTTCAATCTGCTGGTGATAGCGGGCCTCGCGGGCGGGGTCTCGGTATTGGCAGCACAATACTTCGGGCGCGGGGAGATGGCCGGAGTGCGCCGCTCCCTGGCGCTGGCCATAGTGGGCGCCATGCTGGTCACCCTGCCCTTTGCCTTCATCTATGTGTTATCACCGGGCAGCGTACTCGGCTTTGCCAGTCAGGATCCGGCACTGCGAGCTCTGGCGGATCAATTCTTGATGATCACCGGCGCCACCATCCTCTGTACCGCCATAGTAGTGCCGCTGGAATCAGCCCTGCGCTCGGTCGGCAATGCCGCCGCGCCGACCCGCATCGGCATTATCGCCATCATCGCCAACGTCATCCTCAACTACGCCCTCATCTTCGGTCACTTCGGCTTCGAGGCGATGGGGGTCGCCGGTTCGGCCTGGGGCACCACCATTTCCCGGCTGCTGCAGACAGCCCTGCTGCTGCTCTACGTAAAGCGTTATGAGGCGCGCCTGATCCCGCGTGCACCAGACTGGCTGGCCGCCTTCAAGCGCAAGGAGGTGGTGCGCTTTACCCTGATCGCCCTGCCGCTGCTGTTCCATGACGGCCTCTGGGCCTTCGGCATGCTGATTTACGGCTTTCTCTATGCCCATCTTGGCACCGATTCGCTGGCCATCATGACCACCCTCGGCACCCTGGAGAGCATCCTTATCTCCCTCTTCTTCGGACTGGCGGTGGCCTGCTCCACCCTGCTCGGCCACCGGCTCGGGGCCGAGGAGTACGAGGTCGCCTGGCAGCACTCCCAGCTGTTCCTGCTGCTGGCGCCGATTGGCGCGCTACTTGTGGGGATCATCGTCTGGCTGCTGCAAGCCAACCTGCTGCAGTGGGTCGGCAACCTGCCCCCCGAGCTGATGACGGAAGCGGGACAGGTGCTCGGCATCATGTGTCTCGGGATGCTGCTCAAGGTGTTCAACATGGTGGGGATCATCGGAGTGCTGCGCTCTGGCGGTGATGTGAACTATAGCATCTTTATCGACATCGTCGGCATGTGGTGCATCGGCATCCCGCTCGCCTGGGTGGCGGTCACGCTGCTCGGCTGGCCCCTCTCCTGGGTGGTGGCGGTGGTCTTGCTGGAGGAGCTCAGCAAGGTGTTGCTGGTGCAGCGCCGTATTCGCCAACGCTGCTGGTTGAAGAATCTGGTGATCGGATAAACAGCCACAAATCGGGGTCATATCAATGACAGAAAAACCCTGTTTGCAGTATGCTGGGCGCCTCTTCAATCAGAGACAGGGATCCACGGTTTCCCTGTCCAGTAGTCGTTTAAGGAGACGAGCATGCAACCACAGAAAGAGCTGATCACCGAGACGGCCCTGCTTGAGATGGCCAACAAGATCATCAAGGAGCATGAAGACTTCATCCACGGTATGCGCGCCGATTCGGTGGAGCAGAAGGGGGATATTCTGGTGTTCAAGGGGGAGTATTTCCTGGCCGAAGACGGCACCCCGACCGGCAAGACCATGGCGGTCTTCAACATGTTCAAGCTGCTGGCCCAGCAGCTCTCCGGCAAGTACAAGCTGGCCTGATCTCGCCAGCTCATTGCCAACAGGATGCCGCCCTCAGGCGGCATCTGTTTTTGCGCGGTTTTGCCCCTCGACCACCACGCAGTTGCGTCCCGCCATCTTGGCCTGATAGAGACACTCGTCGGCACGGTTGATCAGAATATCGATGGTGTCGTCGGAACGGGCCATGGCAATCCCGATACTCACCGTCACCTCCAGCAATTCGTCCGAGGTGGGGCTCTTCACCAGCCGCGCCTCGACGGCAATGCGCAGCCGCTCGGCCATTTTGCTCGCCAGCGCCGGATCTGCGCAGTTGTGCATCAGGATGGCAAACTCTTCGCCGCCATAACGCCCCAGCACCATATCAGGCTCCAGCTGCTCCCCCAGGGTGGTCGCCACCTCCTTGAGCACCGCATCCCCCGCCAGATGGCCGTAGATATCGTTGATCCGCTTGAAGCGATCGAGATCCAGCAGCATCACCGCAAAGGGCTTCTTCTTGAGCTGCAGCCGGACTCTGGCCTGCTCCAGCTGCTTCATCAGCAGGCGGCGGTTCATCATGCCGGTCAGCTCATCAGTGGTCGATTCCCGATATAGCCGCAGCAGCATGTTGAGTTGGCCACACTGCACCCAGCAGCTGGCCATGGTAAACATGCCGAGCACCCACACTTGATTCAGGGTGGCCTGACTCCAGATGCTCTGGCCCACCAGCAGCCAGTGGCCCAGCAGCATGGTCACCAGTACCACGCCTGCCAGTTGCAAGCCGAGGGAGAGGGGGATGGGGAAGATGGCAAACAGGGTGATCAGCAGATAGGGAAAGGCAGCATAGCCCGCCTGCAACTCCTGTCCGGCGCCAAAGCTGTTCAGGCAAAAGAGGGAGAAGAGCATCATCACGGCCATCAGGTAGCCAAGGGCCAGCTTCATCCGCTCCCGCTTGAAGTGGATGAGGTACGAGAGCGGAATAAGTGGCGAGAGCGCCAGGGTGCAGAAGATCCTGGCCTGGAACAGCTGCTCGAAATGAACGGCGGGCAAGGTCAACCAATCCACCACTGCCCAGGCGGGCAATCCAAGCATCAGCAAGCAGGTCAGCAGGCGCAACCGCACCGTCATAAAGCCCATGCGAGTACGAGTAAAATCTTCGGAGTGAACCCTCGCACTCCAGAACTCTGACAACTTGAGCATCCAGAGTCTCCACGATGAATACTGAGGGCTCATTCTACACCTACAAAGTGGTAAAAATGTCATTAGCGGGGAGAATAAAAAGGAGAGGTTGATCACACAAACCGACAGATGATAATCGCAGCGCGCAAACGTTTCAACCCATCAAAAAATAAACCTTTTTTTGCATAATTAGCGCTGGTCAGCCTCATTTCAATCACTACAATAGCGCCCAATTTTCTCCCCCTCCCCACACAATTCGAGGTACTTATGGAACAGGCTGCTGTCACACGCGCCAATCGAGAGGCCCATCCCCCCAGGCGAGCCCATAGCGAACTGGTCTATGGCATAGAGGATGTCCCGCCTCTGCCCCAGACGCTGTTCGCCGCCCTGCAGCATATGCTCGCCATGTTTGTCGCCATCATTACCCCGCCCCTGATTATCGCCAATGCCCTCGGCCTCCCTGCCGCCGACACCCGTTATATCGTCTCTATGTCGCTGGTCATGTCCGGCATCGCCTCCTTCATTCAAACCCGCCGCTTCGGCCCCATCGGTTCCGGCCTGCTCTCGGTACAGGGCACCAGCTTCAACTTCCTCGGCCCCATCATCGCCTCCGGTCTCGCCCTCAAGCAGGCCGCCATGCCCACCGAGGATCTGTTGGGCACATTGTTCGGCACCATGATGGTTGCCGCACTCACTATCGTGGTGATGAGCCGCTTCCTCCATCTGGTGAAACGGATCATCACCCCGCTGGTCACCGGCATCGTGGTGCTGCTGATCGGCCTGACCCTGATCAAAGTGGGCCTGATCAGCATGGGCGGCGGCTATGCAGCCCTCTCTGATGGCAGCTTCGCCAGTCACACCAACCTCTTCCTCTCCCTGCTGGTGCTCGGCCTTATCGTGTTGCTGCAGCGCAGTCGCAACCCCTGGTTGCGCCTCTCCGCCATCATGATCGCCATGCTGGCGGGCTATGCCGTGGCCCTGCTGTTGGGCAAAGTGAGCGCCCCCACCTTCGACGGCCCCCTGGTGATGGTGCCCATTCCACTCCACTACGGTCTCGGCTTTGACTGGCAGCTGTTCGTACCGCTCGCCATCATCTTCGTGGTGACGGCGCTCGAAGCGATCGGCGACATGACCGCCACCTCGGATATCTCCGGCGAGCCACTGGAAGGGCCTGTCTATATGGAGCGGATCAAAGGCGGCGTGCTGGCCGATGGTGCCAACTCCATGCTGGCGGCGGTTTTCTCCACCTTCCCCATGTCCACCTTCGCCCAGAATAACGGCGTCATTCAGCTGACCGGCGTCGCCAGCCGTCACGTCGGTCTCTTTATCGCCGCCATGCTGGCCCTGCTTGGCCTGTTCCCGGCGGTCGCCAGCCTGGTGCAGCAGATCCCCGAGCCCGTGCTGGGGGGCGCCACTATCGTGATGTTCGGCACCATCGCCGCCGCTGGCGTGCGCATCATTGCCCGCGAGGAGCTGGATCGCCGCGCCCTGATGATCCTGGCAGTGTCGCTGGCCATGGGGCTGGGAGTCGCGCAGGTGCCGGAAGTGCTGCAACACCTGCCGGAGCTGGCCAAGAGCGTGCTCTCCTACGGCGTCGCCACCGGTGGCATTACCGCCATCGTGCTCAACCTGCTGCTGCCCAAGCGCGAAGCACGCCACTCCTGAGACACAGCCTACCGATAGCAAACAGCCCCGCACTGCGGGGCTTTACCTTGCCAGTCGCCACGGGTAGTGTGCTGGGCAGCCTTTTTTGAGGATGCCGCCATGCTCTATCGCCTGCTCTCCCCCCTCCCCGATACCGCTTCACCCGCACAGATACTGGCGCAAGAGCAGCGCTGGTTGCGCGACTGTGCCCATGACGGCCAGCCCCGCGCTCACCTGTGGCAAGCCCCCCAATGCCTGATTGTCACCCGCAAGGATACCCGCCTCCCCCATTACGAAGCCGCCTGCCAGCAACTTGCAGCTGAAGATTGGCCAGTGCATGTGCGCGACAGCGGCGGCACTGCCGTACCCCACGGAGCGGGGATCCTCAACCTATCCCTGCTGCTGCCCCGTACCACCACAGATCTCGCCCACTACTATCGGCTGCTGGGGACGCCACTGCTGACCCTGCTGGCAGAGTACGGCCTTGAGGGAAGCTATGACTTCGTGCCCGGCTCCTTTTGCGATGGTCAGTACAATCTGGTGATCGGGGGACGCAAGATCACCGGCACTGCCCAGCGCTGGCTGGCGCCGGGGCAGGATCACCAGGGCGCCGTGCTGGCGCAAGCCATGCTGCTGGTGGCGGGTGATGTGGATGAGGGAACCAGGATGGCAAGCCGCTTCTACGAGCTGGCGGGCGGCGAGCTGCGTTTTATGGCGGGAACCTCCACCACGCTGGCAAGCTGCATCGATTGGCACGGTAGCGATCAGGCACTGGTAGAGAAAGTGCGAGCACGTCTGGATAGCCTGCTGAGCGAGGGGCTATCCCCCCCATCCTGACCTTATTCCGAAGGGAGAGGGAAAGTACCCATCCATAGACACTGCGCACAAAAAAGCCACGACCGGAGTCGTGGCTTGTTCTTTTCAATGGGAACGTGAAACGGGCTGGGGCATTCAGGCCGTCTGCGGCTCCGGCTCGGCTTCGCTATCCAGATCCCGGCTAAAGTAGGCGCGGGTCTCGGCGATCACCACATGGCGCAGGCCAATCAGGCCGATGAGGTTGGGCACCGCCATCAGGCCGTTAACGATATCGGCAAGGAGCCAAATCATGTCCAGATGGAGGAAAGCACCGCTCGCAACCAGCGCCAGATAGACCAGACGATAGGGCTTGATCGCCTTCACCCCGAACAGGTATTCGGTGCAGCGCTCGCCGTAGTAGTTCCAGCCAAGGATGGTGGTAAAGGCGAAGAACAGCAGGCCAATGCTCACCAGATACTGGCCGACATGAGCATCGAGCCCCTGGGCAAAGGCCAGACTGGTCATGGCCGCGCCGCTTGCATCGCCGCTCCACACGCCGGTGACCACCAGGGTCAGGCCGGTCATGGTGCAGATAATGATGGTGTCGATGAAGGTACCTGTCATGGAGACCAGCCCCTGCTCCACGCACGAATCGGTCTTGGCCGCCGCCGCCGCGATGGGTGCAGAGCCCAGACCTGACTCGTTGGAGAAAACCCCGCGCGCCACCCCGGACTGAATGGCCAGCATGATGCTGGCACCGACGAAGCCGCCGGTCGCCGCATGGCCAGTAAAGGCACTCTCGATAACCAGCATGACGGCATCGGGCAGGGCGCTGGCGTTGTTCACCAGCACGCCCAGACAGGCGACGATGTAAAAGATGGCCATGAAGGGCACCACCTTGCTCGACACGCTGGATATCGACTTGATCCCCCCCAGGGTCACCAGCGCCACGATCAGGGTCAGCACTACGGCGGTCGCTTCACGGGGCACCGAGAAGGAGAGGCTCATGGCGTCGGAGATGGCATTGACCTGCGGGAAGGTACCGATCCCGAAGAAAGCCACGCCGATGCCAAACAGGGCAAACAACTTGGCGAGCGGCTTGGAGCCGAGCCCCTTCTCCAGATAGTACATGGGACCACCCGCCATCTGGCCGTTGGCATCCTGCTCGCGATATTTCACCGCCAGCAGACACTCGGCGTACTTGGTGGCCATGCCGAACAGCGCCGCCATCCACATCCAGAACAGGGCACCGGGGCCGCCGAGCTTGATGGCGGTAGCCACTCCGACGATGTTGCCGGTACCGATGGTGGCAGAGAGGGCGGTACAGAGGGCGCCGAAGCTGGAGACATCCCCCTGCTTGCCCTGCCCCTGATCGCGGCCAAAGACCAGCCGCAGAGCGAGCGGCAAGCGCACCACCTGAAGCAGACCCAGACGCAGGGTGAGATAGATACCGGTCCCGACCAGCAGGATCAGCAGGGGTGGCCCCCAGATAAAGCTATCGATGGCGGTTAACGCCGATTGAATTGATGACATGCATCCTCCTTAAGAAACAGAAATTAAGGAGGAGAAGGATGATCTTCCCATAGGTGTCGCGATCGGCCAGAGGCGATCGGATGCGGGCCAAGCCCAGGTACAACCATCCCATCCCCTCTGTCCTTTTGCCTGAGAGTTTCCGGCGCCAGCCTGCCCTTGCGGGTAGCCATGGTGCCTTGCTCCTTCGGCGCCCGATTTAACGGGTCTCTCCAGAGTATCGTCCAGTAGCAGTCCACACCGGTTGCCCGGTACCTGAAAGATTCACTTCTTCGGTGGATGGTTGCCCATCGCTCTCCTGCTACCTTCATCCGAACTAGTTTGGATTAGGAAGTCGGCATGTTAATCCAAAAAATGTGAGCTGTCTCGCACTTGGCCGCCCCCATTTATATTTTTTTAGTGACCGCCAGAGCAGCGACAAGAATGTTAAATGTTAGTTAACTATCAACAAGTTAGGTTCTCACGGATCAAATGTGGCCCAAACGGGAAAAATGGCGGATAGAGAACAGTGATCCCTCTCGTTTCGCCAAGAAAATCTTGCCGACATATCCAATCAAAATGCTTGCACACAGAAGCAATAAGCCGATAATCCGCTGCATAACCAAGCACTTTGTTATCAATTTATGCACTGTGTTCGGTTGGTCCCACCGGACCGCTCGCCTGACCCGGCCGTCGCCGGTTCAATCGCATATGGCTTGGGCATATCACGCCCCCTAAGGATGACCAAAAGAGAATGAACGAGACCCTGGTTGCAAAAGATGTGGTCGCACAAGATTACCGTCAGCTGGTTGAACAATTCGGCTCCCCCCTGCTGCTGCTCGACAAGGCAGCCGTCCGCAAACAGTATCGGGCCCTGGCCGCCGCCCTGCCCGATGTACGATTGCACTATGCACTCAAACCCCTGCCCCATGAGGCGGTGGTCTCTGTCTTGAAGGAAGAGGGGGCCTGTTTCGATCTGGCCACCAATGGCGAAGTGGATCTGGTGCGCAGTCAGGGGGTTCGCCCGGGACGTTGCATTCATACCCATCCCATCAAGCGCGACAGCGATATCCGTTATGCGCTGGAGTTCGGCTGCACCGTGTTTGTCTACGACAACCCGCTGGAGCTGGAGAAGTTCATTCCCTACAAGGACGAAGTGAAACTGCTGCTGCGGGTCAGCTTCCCGAACCCCGAGACCAAGGTCGATCTCTCCAAGAAGTTCGGCTGCACTCCGGAGCAGGCGCTGCCGCTGCTGCAACTGGCCCACGCCAAGGGGATCAAGGTGATGGGGCTGTCGTTCCACGTCGGCTCTCAGGTACCCCACGCCCGTCGCCATGTACAGGCTATCGACGCCTGCCGCGAGATCATGGAGCAGGCCTGGGCGCTCGGGCTCAAGCCCTGGGTGCTGGATATCGGCGGCGGCTTCCCGGTCGACTATGAGGGGGGCGAGTTCGATATCGACAGCTTCTGCGCGCCGATCCGCGAAGCACTGGCCAAGCTGCCCGCCACCGTGCAGAAGATTGCCGAACCGGGCCGCTTTATCAGTGCGCCGGCCATGACTTCGGTATCCAGCGTGATGGGCAAGGCCCACCGTGGCGACAAGATCTGGTACTACCTGGATGATGGCCTCTACGGCAGCTACAACGGCCAGCTCTATGACCACGTCACCTATCCGGTGAGCACGCCTTATGCCAGTGGCGAGCTGCATAACTCGGTACTCTCAGGCCCCACCTGCGACAGCGTGGATGTGATCCGCGATGGCATCATGCTGCCGGACCTGGCTATCGGCGAACTGGTGGTTGGCAAGGTGATGGGCGCCTACACCTGGGCCTCCGCCTCCACCTTCAACTTCTTCCCCAAGGCCAGCATCCTGATTCTGGACAGCAGTCAGAAGGGGCAGAAACTGGTGGCCGTCGCTTAAGACCGACACCTGAATGCAAAGAGGGGAAGCCAGGCTTCCCCTCTTTCGTTTTATCTTGCCAGATCTGGCTAGACGAACTGACTGGTCAGCAGCCAGCCGGTGTAGGCGACGAAGCAGGTGAGCAGCACGCCCCCCTCCAACCGGTTGATACGGCCCTGCCCCTTGCGGCCCAGACACATCACCAGCAGCAGCAGGGTCAACCCCATCATGATGCTCCAGTCGCGGGAGAGCACTTCCGGCGCCACATCCAACGGATGAATACCCGCCGCGATCCCCACCACCGCCAGGGTGTTGAACAGGTTGGAGCCCAGCACGTTGCCAAGGGCCAGATCATGCTCGTTCTTGCGAATGGCGATGAGAGACGAAGCCAGCTCCGGCAGCGAAGTACCGATAGCGACGATGGTGAGACCAATCACCAAATCGCTAATACCAAGCGCCTGAGCGATGGTCACCGCCCCCCAGACCAACAGGCGGGAAGCGCCGATCAGCAGCACCAGCCCGACCACCAACCAGAAAACGGCGCTCTTGAGGGACATCCCCTCGCTCTCGATATCCTCGGCGGTCTCGCTATCCAGCGCATCTCCCTTGCCATTCATGCCAGCCCAGATGGACCAGCCCATCAGGGCAACGAAGACGGCCCCCAGAATGACCGCATCCATCCGGCCCAGATGACCATCAATCAGCAGGGCACCTGAGAGCAGGGTAATACCGAGCAGGATGGGGATCTCCTTGCGCACTACCTGAGAGGCCACCGCGATAGGGCTGATCAGTGCCGTCAGACCCAGGATCAGCGCGATATTGGTGATGTTGGAGCCATAGGCATTACCAAGCGCCAACCCGGGATTGCCCTGTGACGCCGCCAGCGCCGAGACCACCATCTCAGGGGCCGATGTACCAAAACCGATGATCACCATGCCGATCAGCAGCGGTGGCATCCCCGCATAACGGGCGGTCGCCGCAGCACCATCCACAAACTTGTCAGCACTCCAGACCAGCAGCGCCAGTCCGGCAATCAGGGCAACAACAGCCAGGGTCATAACATCTCCATCCCATCGCCAGTAAGCAACAGAGTCAGGACAAGCTCCTGACCCAATTCAAAAGTGGCGCCAGTGTAACGAGCCAGCCTCCCATTTCAAGGGAAAATCAAACTGCGATTAACATTTCACAGCACAGCCAGCAGACTCGCGGCATCGGAGACCTCAAACTTGCCAGGCGCCTCCACAAACAGCTGCTCGACCACGCCATCGTTGGCGATCAACGCAAAGCGCTGGGCGCGGATACCTCCAAAGGCGCCGGTATCCTTGGCCAGACCCAACGCCCGGGTCCAGCTGCCGTCGCCATCCGCCAGCATGGTGATCGCCTCGGCATTCTGGGCCGTCTGCCAGGCCCGCATCACGAAAGCATCGTTGACCGACAGACAGCAGATGGCATCCACCCCTTTGGCCATAAACTGATCGGCCAGCACCACATAACCGGGCAGGTGGGCATTGGAGCAGGTGGGAGTAAAAGCACCGGGCACGGCAAACAGCACTACTTTTTTACCGGCGAACAGCGTCTGGCTATCCCGCAGCTGCTTGCCCTCGGCGGTGATAAAGGTAAATTCGCCCGAAGGCAGAGTCTGACCCATCGCAATCATTGTGCTCGTCCTTAAGTGGAGGGAGGAGGCCCCAGTCTACCCCACTGCCGAGCTGTGACACAGACCTCCCTTTGCCGGGATCATTTGAACTAACCTTGAGCAGGATCAGCCGACCAAGGAAGCCTCATGCAGCACTATTACGATGGACTGGAAATTCGCCCCCCCGCCTTGCGCGAACAACAGCAGCTGGAGCAGCTCAATCATCAGCTTACCCATGTCAGTCAATATTGCGCCGGTTACTCCAGCGTCTATCGCCAGTGCCGCCTCGAGGATCTGGCAGAGCTGGCCACCCTGCCACTGCTCGACAGCAAAGAGCTGTTTGCCGCCCAGCAGGCTCACCCTCCGTTCGCCGGACTCACCGGCCGCCCCGCCAGTCAGGCGTTGCGGGTCTTCTCCTGTCCGGGCCAGCTGGCCATCCCCGAGTATGCGGGAGCAGACTGGTGGGGGGCCGCTCGAGCACTGTTTGCCGCCGGCTTCAAGCCGGGTGAGGTAATACTCAATGGCCACGACTATCATGCCGGCCCCACCGCCTTTATCTTCGATAACGGTGCCCGACAGCTGGGTGCCCCCGTGGTACCTTGCGGGCCCCACGATACCCAGCGCCAACTGGAGGCGCTGCTGCGCTATCAACCCACCGGCTACGTCGGTCCGCTGGTGACCCTGCTCGATCTGCTGGAAGCGGCCGAAGCGGCCGACATCCCGACCGACTCGCTGCGCCGCGCACTGCTGTGTGAAGCCACTCACCCGGAAACCACGCCGCTGCGCGCCATTCACGGCATTGCGGCCCTCAACTGTCTGGTGTGGCAGGATGTGGGGGTAGTGGCTTACGAGAGCCGACCAGGAGAGGGATTTATTGTGAGCGAGAGTTGCATCATCGAGATCATCGATCCCGCCAGCGGCGAGCCGGTGAGCGGCGACGAGACCGGCCAGCTGGTGCTGACCAGGCTTGACCTGGAGTATCCATTGCTGCGCCTCGTCACCGACTGGCAGGGGCACTGGCTCACGACGCCAAGCCCGTGCGGTCGCTCCAACCGGCGCCTAAAACTGGTGTAGCAGGCCAAGTAAATGCACAAAGGCAAACGGGCAGCCATCAGGCTGCCCGTCTTGTCTCTGAAGAAGAGGATATATGAAATTGGTCAGCGCCTCGCCTGCCAGGTGGCGATGGCGAGCAGGGAGTCGGGGGTAAATTCGCTGGCACGCTCGGCGATCTCGGCCAGGCTCATCCAGTGCACCGAGCTCACCTCTTCGGCCTGCAACTGCAGCGGCCCCTGATAACGGCAACTGAAGAGGCCACCCCAGACCCGGTAGCCCTCCCCTTCCGCATAAAAGCTGCCAAAGCCCTGCAGAGGAACATCTATAATCCCCAGCTCCTCGGCCAGCTCGCGGCGGGCGGAGCGCTCCATCTCCTCACCGGTGGTGACCACGCCACCAGCGCAGGCATCCAGCATGCCGGGGCAGAAATCCTTGCTGAGGGTGCGTCGCTGCACCAGGATCCGATCCGCGTCGTCGAGCACCAGAATATAGCTGGCGCGATGGCAGAGATTCTCTCGCCGCACCTTGGCTCGCTCGGCCACGCCAATCACCCGGTTGTTCCCGTCCACCACATCAACCCATTCCACGCACAGGCCCTTTTATTTGTTCCATTCAAGCCCGAAGTATATCGGTGCAGCTCGTTGTCATGGCACTACTTTTTCGGCCGGAACGGCCCTTTTTATGATGCCCACAGCCAGAGTAAGGATTCACACAAATCTTTATAAACCGTCATATCAGTGTCATCGACCGACACCATAGTGTGCCCTGTCCAGGCAATCAGGGAACCGTGTGATGAAGGTATTCAAGCAGTTATCCCCACGGCAGATCGCTCGCTACATCAAGAGCTTTCATCGAGGCTATTTTGCCATCGAGTCGCTGGGGACATTTGAATTCAACGCAGGCAGGATCAGCCTCCATGGCCTGACCTGCCGCCAGCGGCTAAGACTGGCTCGCCAGATCAATCTGGCTGTCAGACAACTTGGTCACCGCGACCCCTTGCCGGATATGTGAGTCAAAGGGTCTTGCCCTACTGTCTGTTGTGCATCCATGCTTTGCCCGCCGGCTACTGGCCGCGCGGGCCGTTTTCGATATCGGTAATGATGCCGTTGCGCACCGTCACAAAGCGCATGAACTCGTTCTTGCCGAAGTTGTAGGTCCAGCGTTCACCATATTTGACCTGCACCATGTTGCCAAACTGGTTCTCCTCGTTGCGGTTGAGCTCTTCACGCAACATCGGCTCACCGCACTTGAGCAGCATCTCGGCGGTGGTGTCTCCCTCGGTGATCAGGGCGTTCTTGCAGCGCATGGCATCAGCACTGGCCGGAATACTCAGCAGCAACAGTGCAAGCCCCGCTACTTTCTTCATCTTCTTGCTCATCGGGTTCTCCTTATCCTCTCTAATGAGTCGCAGTATGCCTGTTCCCGTTTCTGAAAAAACCAGTAAAAAGCGCAAAAGTGCCGCCCTTTTCTGCTCTCCAGCCCGCTGGTCGCGACAAATGCTGTCTATCACATAACCCAAAAACAAACGGCGACCCGAGGGTCGCCGTTTGCATCAAGCCAGCAGGATCACAGAATGTCCAGCAGCTCGACTTCAAATACCAGTGCAGAGTAAGGCGGGATAGAGCCCGCGCCACGGGCACCGTAGGCCAGATCGTGGGGGATGTAGAGCTTCCACTTGGAACCAACCGGCATCAGCTGCAGCGCTTCAACCCAGCCAGCGATCACGCCGGTCACCGGGAATTCAGCCGGCTGGCCGCGAGCGACGGAGCTGTCGAATACGCCACCGTGGGTGAAGGTACCGTGGTAGTGCACACGCACGGACTGACCAGCTACCGGAACGGCACCGTTGCCTTCTACCAGCACTTCGTACTGCAGACCGGAGTCGGTCACCTTCACTTCAGCGCGCTTGGCGTTATCAGCCAGGAAGGCTTCGCCGTCAGCAGCAGCGGCCTTGGCGGCGGCTTCCTGCTCTTCTTGCATACGCGCAGTGATCACCTGGAAGGCATCATTGATATCGTCACGGCTGACCGCGAACTCCAGACCATTCAGGGCATCTGCCAGACCTTGTTGCAGGGCCGGGATATCCAGACCGGCGAAGGCTTGCTGCGCCAGCTGATCACCCATGTTGCGGCCGATGCCATAGCTGGCCTTCTGTTCGATAGAGTCGTATTGGGACATTGAGATGTTGCTCCAGATCCATGTAGTAAAGAGGCGGGATAATATCAGACTTTTGGCCGGGGTGCTGCCGGGGCGCCCCTGATTTCCCCGTCAGTGGGAGGAACTTCACACAAGATGCGGATGAACGCCGCCCAACGGCGGCGATCTGCTTAACCGCGATCCAGCAAGACTCTGACCGCAGCCACCTTGGCGCCATCGGTGATATTGACCCGACCATCATCCGAAGTGCCCATATTCACTCCGTGCGGCACCATGCCACCGCGCCAGCCCATGCCGGACATATGCACTTCGCTCACCCCGGTGAACTCGATGATGGTACGCACGTTGTCGGCATTGACCCCGGCCCCCGGCATCAGGCTGGCACGTCCCGCCAGCGCCTGCTGCATCTCCTGCAGGGTCTCGAGCCCAGCCAGCGCGGTTGCGGCGTGGCCCGAGCTCAGAATACGCTCGCAGCCGGCCGCGACTATGGTCTCCAGATCCAGACGCCAGTCGGAGGAGAGGTCGATGGCGCGATGGAAGGTAACCCCCAACGATCCTGCTGCATCCACCAGCTGTTTGAGCTTGGCGGCAGGCACCCGCCCCTCCTCATCCAGCAGACCGACCACCACCCCTTGCAGCCCCGCAGCGCTTGCCGCCGCGATATCTTGCAGCATCATCTCGAACTCGCCGTCGTTGAAGCAAAAATCCCCGGCGCGCGGGCGGATCATGGCGTACACCGGCACGGTGGCGTGGCGGGCAGCCAGTTGCATAAAGCCGTAGGAGGGGGTCAGACCGCCCAGCCCCAGCGCAGAGCAGAGCTCGATGCGATCCGCCCCGGATTGCTGGGCGGTAAACAGGGATTCCAGGTTGTCGATACAGATTTCAAGACGGGTCATGAGGACTCCTTTTTCGGGGAGATCAGACCCCACATCTGATCTCATAGATTGAGCAAGGCTGCGCCGCGCACACCACCGGCACCGCCGAAGCGAGCCTGGCGGATCTCGGGCAGGGCGACCCCGGGCAGCAAGTGACCGGGCAGACGCAGCGGCAGCTGTTCATAGAGGGCGGGCAGGCCGCTCAGGCCGCCCCCCAACACCACCACTTCGGGATCAATCACCGAAATGGCGGTGGCAAGCCCGGCGGCCATGACCTCCAGCCAGCAGTCGACCGTCTCGACCGCATGGGGTTCATGGGCCTCGAAGCGTCCCACAATCTGGTGACCCGTGGCGCGCTGGCCATGGAAATGGTGATAGAGACGCTCCAGACCGGTGCCGGAGGCATAGGTTTCAAAACAGACCAAACGGCCGCAGCCGCAACGGGGACGGGGCAACTCGGGGTACTTCATCAGCATGGTCGCGGGCAAGGGGTAGTGACCAATCTCGCCAGCCAGCCAGTTGCGCCCCTGAATAAGCTTGCCCGCCAGATAAACGGCGCCGCCGATGCCGGTGCCGATGGTGACACCAAGCGCACTGCCTGCGCCGTCGGCGGCACCCTGATGCACTTCGGACCAGAGGAAGCAGTTGGCGTCGTTATCCACCTTGACCGGCCGCTCCAGCAGCTCGGCCAGATCGGCGCCCAGATGGCGACCATTGATGGAGGGCAGATTGGCCGCCACTATGCTGTGATCCTGGCTGTTGATGACACCGGGGAAACCGATACCGACCGAGCCCCGAGCGCCGAAGCGGGCATCTGCCTGCTCGACCCGGGAGCGGATCAGCTGCTGCAACCCCTCGTAATCGTTGCCCGGGGTACTCATGCGCTCCTCGTGGCAGAGGTTCAATGCACCGTCATAGACCGCGAAGGCGATCTTGGTGCCACCGATATCAAAGCCGTAATACATACCAGCACTCCCTTGTCAGCCCGTGTTTATCCAACTCTGTTTCAAGGGGGACATTGTATTAATTCGCAAAAAAAATAAAGTGACCAAAGGCGAAAAACGGGAGAGTGATCAGAGCAAACGGCTCATTTGTCGCTGCAGGCAGGGCTGCCCGAGGCTTATCAGGGTGCGCTCTTCGCCATCAAAGACAAAGCCGCGGCGCAGGTAGAACCCCTCGCCAATGTGGTTGCCATCGAGCAGCCACAATTTGACGCTATGGCAACCGGCGTGGCGCATCTGCATCGCCACCGCCTGCCACAGCCGTTTGCCATAGCCTTGTCGCCAGTGGTCGGGATGGAGGTAAAAAGCGCGGATCAGGGCGCTGCTCTGCTCCGCTTCCTGCTGTGGTTGCCAGTAGAGCAGGCCTATCACTACCTCATCGAGACAAAGCAGCATGGGCCTTGGGCCCGGCTCGGCCAGACGGCTCTGCCAGATCTGCAGATGGGCGGTAACGTCCAGCTGCTCCAGCAGGTCGGCACCAAGCACCTGGCCATAGGCAGCGAGCCAACTGGCTCGCTGCATCACCGTCATGGCGGCGGCATCGTCGCTGCGCGCCATGCGCAGGCTTATGCCTTGCATTGGGGCTCCAGACCGTTGGCGCGGGCCTGCTCATAGAGCGGCAGCACTTGCGCCTGTTGCGCCTGCAACTCGGCGATCCGGTTCTCGTTGCTCGGGTGGGTAGAGAGCAGTTGCGGCGGCGTGTTGCCACCGGCGGCGGCACTCATGTTTTGCCACAGGGGGATCGCCTCGGCCGGATTGAACCCGGCACGCGCCATCAGCTCAAGCCCCAGCCGATCCGCTTCGCTCTCCTGAGTACGGCCGTAGGGCAGCATCACTCCGACCTCGACCCCGAGGCCAAGGGCGGCCATGGTGGCGCCGCGATACTCGCTGGTGCCCATGGCAATGTCCGCAGCCGCCAGACCGATCCCCGCCAACTGGCTGCGTGAGAGTCGCTCGTTGGAGTGCTGGGCCAGCACGTGAGTCAACTCGTGACCGATGACGGTCGCCAGCTGATCCTGATTCTTGGCCACCTTGAGCAGGCCGCTGTAGACCCCGATCTTGCCGCCGGGCAGGGCGAAGGCGTTGACCTGCTTGGAGTCAAACACCACCACTTCCCAATTGGTGATGCCATAGCTGGCCGGCACCTGGGCGGTCACCGCCTTGGCGACACAGGAGACATAGGCGTTGAGTTTGGCATCCTTGCTCACCTTCTCCTGCTTTTTCATATGCTCGAAGGAGTCGGCACCAAGCTGGTTCATCTGCTGGGGGGAGTAGAGCAGCATCTGGCTGCGGCCAGTCGGCGACTGGGCGCAGGCGACCAGCAGGGAACTACAGAGGGCTACCAGGCCAAACTTGGAGAGGGACGCAATCATGAAGGGATCCTTTGCCATAACGTTGCCCTATTCTCGGAAATGCAGCCCTGCTACGCAAGGGAACCTGCCCCCGGCTGGCGGAAAAACATCCATCCAGCGCTATTAACAGAACTGACAGTCACCAAAAACAAAACGAGCCCGATTGGGGCTCGTTTTATCAGTAGATGCTGGCAGCAAGCGGTTACATGATGCCCAGCTTTTTCAGATCCGCCTGCACCACCTTGGCCGGTACCGGTACGTAGCCATCTTTGGCAACGATGTTCTGGCCCGCCTTGGAGAGCATCATCTTGACGAACTCCTGCTCCATCGGAGAGAGCGGCTTGTTCGGATGCTTGTTCACGTAAACGTACAGGAAGCGTGACAGCGGATATTTTCCGGTGATGGCATTATCGGCAGTCGCATCGACAAAGGTCTTGCCATCCTTGGAGAGCGGAATGGCACGAACGCCGGAGGTAACGTAACCAATACCGGAGTAACCGATACTGTTGAGGGAAGCGGAAACAGACTGCACCACAGAGGCGGAACCCGGCTGCTCGTTCACACCGCTCTTGAAGTCACCATTACAGAGCGCGTGCTCCTTGAAGTAACCGTAGGTGCCGGATACCGAGTTGCGACCGAACAGTTGCAGATCCTTGCCGGACCAGCTGCCATCCAGACCCAGATCAGACCACTTGGTAGCCGCCTTGGCTTCGCCGCACTTGAGTGTGCTGGAGAAAACGGCATCAACCTGCTGCATGGTCAGCCCCTGGATGGGGTTGTCCTTGTTGACGAATACCGCCAGGGCATCGACGGCAACGCGTATAGCGGTCGGCTTGTAGCCATAACGCTTCTCGAACGCTTCGATTTCACCGGCCTTCATGGCGCGGCTCATGGGACCAAACTGGGCAACCCCTTCGGTCAGGGCGGTCGGTGCGGTAGAAGAGCCGGCCGCCTGGATCTGGACATTTACGTTGGGGTAGACACGCTTAAATTCTTCTGCCCACAGGGTCATCATGTTGGCCAGAGTATCAGAGCCGACAGAGGACAGGTTGCCTGAGATACCGCTGGTCGGAGTGTAATCCGGCAGATCCTTGTCGACACCATAGGCCAGGGTGCTGGCAGAAAACAGGGTTGCTGCGGTAAATCCGATTACACCAGCCAGTTTGTTGAGTTTCATCCAATCTCTCCAAAGTTACAGAAGGTCCGTTCTTAAGACGGCGCCAGTATCTGACCTGGCAGTGACAAATTTATGGATTAAATGTGACACTTTAATGACATGACAACAAAGTTGCACAAATGCAGAGAGGGCCCGCATTGTGGCCCTCTCGAATTTACTAACCCATTGTCATAAAAGCTATTTTAACACCACCATACGAGCCGGTATCAGGAAGCTGAAGCGACTGCCAAGGCCGACACGACTTTCAATCTCGAGCTGACAGTCATGATGACTGAGGGCATGCTTGACGATGGCAAGGCCGAGTCCGGAGCCACCGGTGTGGCGGGAGCGGGCCTTGTCGACCCGATAGAACCGTTCGGTCAGCCGCGCCAGATGCTCGGGGGCAATCCCCTCCCCCTCATCCCTCACGGCAAACAGCGCCATTGCCCCCTGCTTGCGCCACTCCACGCTGATCTTGCGCCCTGCCGGTGTGTAGTGGATGGCGTTGTAGACCAGATTGGAGACGGCGCTGCGCAGCTGCTCCTTATCCCCGCGCACAAACAGGTCTGGCTGCACCATGAATTCGATCTGGTGGGCCCGTTCGCCCGAGAGCGCCCGCGCCTCCTGCTCCAGCAGTCCGAGCATGGCAGGCATGTCCACCAGATGGGAGAGATCCACGGTCGGGGCCGCCTCGATGCGCGACAGGGTGAGCAGCTGGTTGACCAGATTGTCCATCCGGATGGTCTGCTCCATCATCACCCGGTGCGCCTTGGCCCACATGGCAGGCGGGGGCGGATCTTCAGTCATCTCCAGATAGCCCTTGAGCACGGTGAGCGGAGTGCGCAGCTCGTGGGAGACATTGGAGACAAAGTGCTTGCGGGTCTTCTCCAGACTGCGCAGGCGGGTGACATCGCGTACCACCAGCATCGCCTGATCGGAGGCGTAGGGCATAATGCGAAACTCGAGAAACTTCTCTTCGTTGATCGGAGAAGTCATCTCCAGTGGTTCATCATAGCTCCCCTTCCCCAGATAGGCGGCAAAGGCAGGATGGCGGATCAGGTTGCCAATGTGCTGACCTGCATCTTCCGGCCAGCGGAAACCGAGCAGTTGCTCTGCCAGCCGGTTGCACCAGAGGATGCTGCCATCTTCGCGAAACACCACGGCCGCATCGGGCAGCGCCTCGGCCCCCTCCCGAAAGCGGCGGATCAGCCCCGCCAGCTCGCGCCGCCGAGCCCGGTGACGCTGTTGCAATTTGTAGATCCCGTTGAAAATGTGCTCCCAGCTGCCACTGCCGTTAGGTGGTACCAGGCTGCGGTCGTGCCACAGCCAATCAGACAGCCGCTTCTGAAAACGGTAATGCCAGCCCAGATGCAACACTGCCGCCACCAACAGGCAGAGGGCAAGATGATCAATCAACCAGCCAACCAATGCGAAGGGGGCGTAGAAAAACGCCATTCGCCACAACTGTCGCCGCCAGGCGTAAGGTTGCAACATAACTGCCTCTAGAGACGGGTTGAGAAGCGGTATCCGGCTCCACGCACCGTCTGGATCAATCTGTCGTGCCCTGTCTCTTCAATCGCCTTGCGCAGGCGCCGAATATGCACATCCACGGTTCTGTCCTCGACGTACACATTGGTACCCCAGACATTGTTGAGCAACTGCTCACGGCTATAGACCCGCTCGGGGTGAGTCATGAAGAAATGCAGCAGCTTGAATTCGGTCGGCCCCATGTCGAGCGCCTTCTCCTCGGCACTGACCCGGTGGGAGACGGGGTCCAGCTTGAGCCCCTGCACCTCGATCACCTCGTCTACCGAGGTGGGGGAGACTCGGCGCATCACCGCATGGAGGCGAGCGGTGAGCTCCTTGGGCGAGAACGGCTTGGTGATATAGTCGTCGGCACCGGCCTCCAGACCACGCACCTTGTCCTCCTCCTCACCGCGGGCGGTGAGCATCACCACCGGGATCTGGCGGGTCACCTCATCCTGCTTGAGCTGTTTGATAAACTGGATGCCACTGCCGCCTGGCATCATCCAGTCCAGCACGATAAGTTCCGGGTAGGGTTCACGCACCTTCGCCAGTCCGTCGGCGAAATCTTCCGCTTCAATCGTCTCATACCCCTTCTGCTCCAGCACGAAACAGAGCATTTCGCGGATCGGTGCTTCGTCCTCGACCACCAGAATTCGCTTAGCCATTCCCTTCTCTCTCCTCTGTGAAGATGGGTGCGCCAATTATTAGAATTTTCTGTGACACTTTTATGACTTTATGACAGGCGGGATGATAAACGTTTTCAGATTCAGTTGGCAGCAGCGCGTTGCAGCAGGTCCCAGCGGTTGCCACTGATATCCTCGAACACTACCACGGTGCCGTAGGACTCCTGTCGAGGCTGTTCACAAAAATGGACACCATACTGCTGCATCCGCCGGTAATCCCGCCAGAAGTCATCGGTCTCGAGGAACAGAAATACCCGTCCGCCACCCTGTTTGCCAATGGCGGCCAGCTGCTCCGGGGTCGCAGCCCGCGCCAGCAGCAACGAGGAACCCGAGCTGCCAGCGGGAGCAACCCGCACCCAGCGTTTGCCCGGTTTGCCCGGTTCGTCGAGCCGGGTATCTTCCAGCAGCGCAAACCCCAGCCCCTCGGTGAAAAAGGCGATAGCCTCGTCATAGTCGGCCACCAGCAGGGTCAGGGCACCAATAGATTGTCTGGTCATCTTGCTCTCGTCTTTAACATGTCATGCTACCGCCCTCAATGCGCCACTACCCGGTTGCGTCCCTGCGTCTTGGCCTGATAGAGCGCCTCGTCGGCACGTTTGAGTACGCATTCCCATGGCTCTCCCCCCCGCTCGGCCACCCCGAACGAAGCGGTCACCCGCAAGGCCAGCGGCCAATGGGGAGATGCCTCCAGCAGGGTACGCAGCCGCTCGGCCAGGATACACGCCCGCAACTCATCGTAATCAAGGCAGACCAACACAAACTCCTCTCCCCCCCAGCGCACCAGATGGCAGAGGGGATCGCAGTGGCGCAGGATCTCGCTGACCAGCAGTTTGAGCACCTCGTCTCCCACCGGATGGCCATGGCTATCGTTGATCTGTTTGAAGTGATCCACATCGATATAGACAAGAGTGCAGGGCTGCTCACCTATCTCGAGCAGCAGTCGCTCACCGCCGAGCCGGTTGAGGGCGCCGGTCAGGGCATCATAACAGGCCTCCTCGCGGGAGCGGCGATTCTCTTCACTCAAGGTCCGGTTGAGCGCCTCGGCCTCCAGTTTGGCCTGATGGGCATGCTGCAAGCGCTGCTTCATCAAAAGGTGGTTGATCAGAAAAACGGTACAACCGTAAAGAAACCAGACAAACAGGATCAGCCGATAGAAGAGGGTGGCATCGAGCCAGCTACCGTGAAACTGCAGCGCTTCGATCACCACGCCATGCTTACCGGGCGGCATATCTGAACCAGCCATAACCTCGATGGCATAAACCCGATCCAGATTGGCCCCCTGCTGCTGCAACGGCACATTGTAACGGGTTATCCACCAGGTCGCCGGGGTAAACACATCCAGTGGCACCTCGTGATCCCGGCCGTAATCCGCCGGCCGAAAAATGATCTCGTTGAACTTGGATTGCTCAGGCTCATCAACCCGGTCATAGACCGGATTGTAGTTGCGCAGATACAAGCGCCAATCCTGCTCGCCAGCCCCGGTTACGCTCAAACGGATATGAAGTGTGCCAAAACGGGTCAGATTAATCCCCTTGTCACGGGGGGTCAGGGTGAGGATAAGGCCGCAACTTGGGTAGCTGGCCGGATTGGCGGTTAACGTACAGACCACTCCGGGATGATCATCCGCCGAGGGTTGATAGCGCACCGCCCCCGGCCCAGCATCCCGTGGCTGCTGCACTGTGATGGAGAGCGGCCACTCCTTGATATCGAGAACTCGCTCTGGCCCGAACTCGAACAGCAGGATGGCACAACCGGTGAGCACCAGCAGATACCAGAATAGTGACTCGGCCAAACGGGAACCGGACGCGATCATGCTTACCCTAACCCCTGAATATGAAGGCACAGCCATTCACTCGGGCAGACAACCGATCGTTGCTGCCAGATGGCCCATGATAACAGGGCTCTATGATAATCCCTGTAACGACAAGAAACAGGCTACTTATCATGGCATTCACACTGCATCGCTCCCGTTTTTTCCCATTAGAGCCCCCGTTCTGCCGATTGCTGGCGATAACGCTGGGGTGAACATCCCAGCTCCCGGTTGAACATGGCGATAAAGGCCGAGGTGGAGCCGTAACCGAGCCGCCAGCTGATCTCCTGAATGGGCATGTCCCCCTTGAGCCAGGCCAGCGCCTTGAGCAACCGCAGCCGCGCCCGCCACTGACCGAAACTCATCCCCAGCTCCCGCAGGCAGCGCCGCGCCAGGGTGCGCTCTGTGGTGTGCAGTTGTCCTGCCCACTGGGCCAGAGTACGGGGATCGGCAGGATCGCTGTGCAACGCCGCCAGCATAGGAGCCAGCAGCTTGTCCTGACTCATCGGCAGGTAGCTCTCCTGACAGCGGGTGCGCGCCAGTCGCTCCACCAGCAACTCGGCCTGACGCTGATCCCACTCATCCGCCATATGGCTTACCCGCCGTTCGCAAAAGTCGCTCAGCAGGGCGCGGATCAGCGGGGTGAGCAGTAGCAATCTGGGCTCTGACGGCAGCTTGGCCGCCAGCTCGTGGCTGACGTAGATGGAGGTGTAGTCGAGGGTCTGCTCGTTGTAGGAGGTATGGTCGAGCTCCGCCGGCACCCAGATCAGATAGTCGGCAGGGGCCACCAGTCGCTGATCACCCAGCTCTATCTCCATGATCCCCAGACTGATCATGTTGAGCTGGCCCCAGGGGTGGGAGTGCAGCACGGTCGCGCTGTCGGCCAGCATCTGCTGGTAACTGAAATAGAGCGGATTGGGAGCGGGCAGAACGACATCTACCGGCTGAAAGTGGTGAGTGGCCATCAGCGCCCCTTGTCAGCGAGAGAGAGGAGCAGGCGTGATGCAACGCCCTGTTGGCTCGGTCGCCGGCACAGGCCAAAAGCAGCCACCAGTTGCGGGCAGACGCAGCCCGTGTGGGCCGGAAAAAGGTGCATCAGAAAGAGTTGTCTTTTCTGCTGGGTCATCTGTCTGTTTTACGCTACTTGATAATATAAAGACAAGGGTAGACTTGGCCCCCTGTTAATAAGGAGCCTCTGATGCGAATCTTTTCCCCTCTTCTCTTTCCGCTGATGGCGGTGCTGATCTGGGCTACCAATACCGTGGTGTCCAAGGCGGCCGCCAGCGTGCTCGACCCCGCGGCTATCTCCTTCTATCGCTGGGTGATCGCCGCTCTGGCACTGACCCCCTTCTGCCTGCCGCAGCTGTGGCGCCGCCGTAGCGAGGTTCGCCCCTGGTTCGGCAAGCTGCTGGTGCTGGCGGCGCTCGGTATGGTGCTCTACCAGTGCCTCGCTTACTACGCTGCTCACAGCACTTCGGCCACCAATATGGGGGTGATCGGCTCCCTCATTCCACTGCTCACCCTGCTGCAAGGGGCGCTCTTCTTCGGCCAGCGTCCCGGCAAACAGGCACTGCTCGGCATGAGTATCTCCCTGTTCGGGGTGCTCTGGCTGCTTGGCAAGGGCGAACCGCTCGCCCTGCTCCATAACGGCATCAACCCGGGGGATGGCATGATGTTGCTCGGCTCCGCCAGCTACGCCCTTTACGGCCTCTTGATCCGCCGCTGGCAACTGCCGTTTGGCCCCTGGCTCAACCTCTACATGCAGATCCTGCTGGCCGTGCTACTGCTGGTGCCGCTCGCTCTCAGTGCCGACTCGATGGCGGTGCCGGCCGAAGGGTGGGGTCTGGTGCTCTTCGCCGGGCTCGCCTCCTCCCTGCTGGCGGCTTACTGCTGGATGCGCGGCCTCGCCTGTATGGGGGCAGAGCGCACCTCGGTCTTTATGAACCTGATGCCGCTCTGTACGGCACTGATCGCCGTCGTCAGCCTGGGTGAACCGATCCACGGCTATCACCTGCTGGGGGGCGGGCTGATCCTGGGCGGGGTGATGGCCTCCCAGCTGAAGGGGCGTGCACCGGTAGCAGAACGGGAAGCCGCCTGAGAACCAACATCGTCCGGAAACAACAAGGGAGCCATGGGCTCCCTTGTTGTTTCTGCAATACACGCCAGTGAGCACCTCAACCCGCCCGGCGCCAGCGGTAGCGCCGCTCCGGCCGCCCCCGCTGACCATAGTTGAGATCCACATCAACCCGGTCTTCCGACTCCAGATACTCCAGATAGCGGCGCGCCGTGGTGCGGCTGAGGGAGAGTCGCAGCGCCACCGTGTCGGTGGAGAAGACGCTCTCCGGCTCACCCGCCAGCAGGTCCAGCACCTGACGCAGGGTGATGCTGTCGATCCCCTTGGGGGTGACGCGCATCTCCTTAATCTGGGAGCGCCCCCCCTTGCCCAGCAGCTTGTCGAGATCTTCCTGCTCCAGCCGACCCCGCTCGCACAGACGGCTGTGCAGTTGCAGGATCTCGTCCAGACTCTGCTGGATGCGAAACAGCCGCAATGGTTTGATGACGTAGTCATGAACCCCCAGATTGAGGGCCTGCTGGATGGTCTCCACATCCCGCGAGGCAGTCACCATGATGACATAGGCTTCGCGGTTGTGACTGCGCAGGCGGCTCACCCACTCAAGGCCGGAGCCATCGGGCAGGGAGACATCCACCAGCAGCAGTTGGGGCACCACACCGGCCATCATGGCATCGGCCTGGGCCAGGGTGCCGGCCCGCCCCAGCAGGGAGAAACCGGGTGTCGCCGCCACCAGTTCTGACAAGATGGCACCGATCCGATCGTCATCTTCAATAACAAGCGTGATTATTGGGTCCATGGCTCACATTAATTGGTTTTTATTCAAGTAGATACCAAACAGGGTGGTCTGCTCGGCGGTTCGCCGCCATTCTATCACACCCTCGTGCCGACCCACGGTCTCCTTGACCAGGAACAGACCCACCCCGTGATCGCCGCTCTGGCGACTCACTCCGTAATCGAACAGATGATCGGCCAGCTCCTCGTCGACCCCCTCGCCGCTATCCTCCACCTCGATCACCAGTCGCCGCCCCACATCGCACAGAGAGAGCAGCACCCGGGGCGGCCGCTGCTGGCGGTTGCGCCAGGCCGCCTGCAGGCCGTTGTCCAGCAGGTTGCCAATGAGGGTGATGAGATCGGCCGAGACCGAGGCCGGATACTCCGCCAGCGCCGAATCGGGATCGAGCTCCAGGGTCACCCCCAGCTCGCGAGCCCGGCTGAACTTGCCGAGAATAAGCCCCGCCACCGGCTTGTTGTCGATCAGCCGCAGCAGCTCCTGCAGCATGGTCTGGCACGCCTCATTCTCCTGCTGGATCAGCTCCACCGCCTGATCCACATGGCCCAGTTGCAACAGGCCGGAGAGGCTGCTCAGCTTGTTGGCGAACTCGTGGCTCTGCATCCGCAGCATCTCGGCATACTGGCGCAGGTGGGTCACCTGCACCCCCAGACTGGCAGCTACCTCCGGACGGCTGAAGATCAGCAGCCGCCCCGGTGCCTTGCCCTGCACCGCCTGCCAGCGACCAACGAAGGACTCCCCCTGAATGGTGAAGCTCACTTCCCCACCTTCCTGCTCCAGACAGGGGGCAAGGGGCGGCACCAGCTCCGCCAGCGACTGCCCCTGCAGGGCGTGGCGCCCGGTGACCGGCAGCCGCAGCTGATAGCTGGCGGTGCTGTTGATCATGTTGATGTTACCGCGGCCATCGAGGGCGATGACCCCTTCGGTGATGTGCTCCAGCACCAGATCCTGCAGGGTGAAGCGGCGCACGATCGCCTCCGGCTCCAGATCGAGCAGGGTCTTGCGCAGCAGATATTGCACCCAGAGTGCCAGCAGCAGGCCGCACCCCAGCACAGCAACGATGGCGCTGATGAGCAGGGCCACCCGCTCCATATAGATGCCCTCCACCTGCTGCATCAGGTAGCCCACCACCACGGCCCCCATGACGCGCCCATCCCCGCCCACCACCGGGGAGAAGCAGCGGATCGCCGGCCCCATGGTGCCCCGATCCTTGGAGCAATAGCTGCGCCGCTCCTGCAGCGCGGGCCAGATATCCTCGCCGCGGAACTTCTGCCCCACTAGCTCGGGGTTGGGGTGGCTGAGGCGGCGACCATGCTCATCGGTCACCACCATATAGGTGGCATCGGTGCGGTTGCAGACCGCCTCCACATAGTCGCGCAGGGTAGGATCACTGCCCTGACGCAGAGCCTCGACCACCCGGGTATCCGCCGCCATCACCCGTGCCAGATCGCTCCCCTTATCCTGCAGATTGCTCTCCAGCAGATGACGGATAAAGAGGGCCAGCAGGCTGCCCAGAATGAGGATCAGCAGCAGGGAAAGTCCAAGAGAGAGGGTGACCAACTGGTGGCGAAGTTTCATGCACATACCTTAAAACGTCAGGACGCTGCCCAATAGTGCGGATGCCACCAGGTCTGGTCAATCAAAGGTGCCGGATCGCCGACAAAATCGGCCAATCCTTCCTCGCGGGCACAGAGTGCCACCGCTCTGGCGACGGCGCGGGCCACCTCTCCCACCTGCTCGATGGGGGGTAGCAGCCTACCCGCCACCAGCGGATAGGCGCCGACAGCCCGCACCGCGGCCAGCAACATGCCATCGCTGATGCGGCGCGCCTTGACGGCGCAGGCACCGAGACCAATCCCCGGGAAGACATAGACATTGTTGCACTGGGAGACTACCCGCCGCTCCCCGGCCACCGTTACCGGCGCAAAGGGGCTGCCGGTGGCCAGCAGGGCGCGGCCATCTGTGTCCGCCCACACCTGCTCGGGGGTAGCCTCGGCACTGCGGGTCGGGTTGGAGAGTGGCAGGATCACCGGCTGATCGCACACCTCCCCCATCGCCTGCAACACCTCGCCAGTAAAGAGGCCGCCCTGACCGCTCACCCCGATCAGCACCGCCGGGCGCACCTGACGGATGGTCTCCAGCAGCGAACTGCTCCCCTCCTCCACGGCACGGGCAAACGGCTGTTGAGCGCGAGTCAAGTTGGGACGATCGGCGCAGACCACCCCGTCCTGATCAAACAGCCAGACGCCGTCGTGACTCCCCGCCAACTGGGCCAGCATGGCGGCGATGCCGCAACCGGCAGAACCCGCGCCGACGATCAGCACCGGGGCATCGCACAGGGCTGTACCCGCCTGCTGCAACCCGGCCAGCACGCAGGCGGAGGCAACCGCCGCCGTGCCCTGAATATCGTCGTTGAACATGCAGAGCTCGTCCCGATAACGGGTCAGCAGGTTGGCGGCATGCTTGCCTGCAAAGTCTTCAAACTGCAGCACCACCTGCGGCCAACGCTTGCGAATGGCGGCCACCACCTTGTCCATGAAGTGGTAGTAGCTCTCGCCGTCGATGCGCGGGGATTGCCAGCCGAGGTAGGAGTCATCCTCCAGCAGCTCGGGGTTGTTGGTGCCCACATCGACACAGAGCGGCAGGGTGCGCGCCGGATTGATGCCGCCAGCAGCGGAGTAGAGCGCCAGCTTGCCGATACAGATCCCCATGCCGCCAATACCGAGATCGCCGAGCCCCAGCACCCGCTCGCCATCGGAGATGACGATCACATCCACCTCCTGTTCCACCGACTCGAGGATGTCGTCAAGATCGTCCCTGTCATGCCAGGAGAGATAGAGCCCGTGGCTGCGCAAATAGAGGTCACTGTGGCGCTGGCACGCCTCCCCCACCACCGGGGTGTAGATGATTGGCAGCAACTCCGGCAGATGGTGGCGCACCAGATCGTAGAACAGCACCGGGTTGTCCTCCTGCAGCTGACGCAGCAGCAGATGCTGGTCAAACGGACTCTGCATGGCGCTGACCAACCGATAGATCCGGCGCCGCTGCTGGGAGAGGGACTCCTCCTTGTGGGGCATACGCCCCCGCACGCCCTGACGCTTGCGTTCTGCATAGGGCAGGCTGGTGCCCATCATGATGTCGTTCATTTTGTTTGTTCCTCAATCCGGTATCAGGCGAGCAGGGAGATAAGAGCAGTAGCCAAGATCAGCATCACGGCGCCGCCAAGACGGGAGGAGATCTGGGCAAAGGGCATCAGCTTCATCCGCTGGGCCGCCGAGAGCACGGCTACGTCACCGGTGCCCCCCATGTTGGCCATGCAGAGCCCGCCGGTGATGGCCGCCTCGATGGGATAGAAGCCGATCATCCGGCCCACCAGTGCCGCGCCGAGGGCGCCACCGATCACGGTGACCATGACCAGCACGAAGTAGCTGATGGAAAAAGCGCTGATCAGCTCCGGAATACTGGTATAGGCGACGCCGATCCCCACCAGCAGGGAGGGAGTGAGGTTGCTCACCACAAACTGATACCAGTCGGCAGCCGCCTGCTCATAACGGCGCGGCAGCAGGCCGCTCACCTTGATAAAAGCGACCGCCAGGATCATCAGGGCGAAGGGGTGCATGGGGATAAAGTTGCCAAGCAGGGAGCCCAGCACAAACATGCTGGAGCTGATGAAAAGGCCCATACCCAGACTCTGCAGGGTCGGCGCTTCGGCCTGCTCGTCAGCAATGCTATGGCTATTCTCTTTGACCATCAGCTTGCCGTTGCCGGTCAGGGAGGGGTAACGGCGACCAAGGCGCGCCAGCAGGGAGCCCACCAGAATGGCCAGGGTATTGGCGATCACCACCGCCGGTACCATGCGTGACAAGAGATCCGCACTGGACATCTGCATGGGGCCGGAGAGGATCTCCACCAGAGGCACCGCTCCAGCCCCCATGCCACCGCCCATGATCGGCAGGCCGATCAGCAGCACCGCATTCTTGAAGCCATATCCCATCAGGGAGCCGACCAGCCCCACGCTCAGCAGCGCCAGTGCGACGCCGCCAAGAATGACCGGCAGGTAGCGCATGGCGGCATTTTTCAGCAAAGCGCCGCTCATGCCGAACACCGAACCGGTTACCAGACTGGCGATAAAGAAGTTGAGAAAGCCTCCCTCCTTCATGAAGTGGGTGATAACCTGTCCCGCCTGCACCGGCAGCAGCTGGTATTCGAACAGGGCGGCACCGCCGAAGATGGCGAGGATGGTGCCGCCACCCAGATATTCACGGATCGGCATGATCCGCTCCCCCAACTCGGTCAGCAGGGTGCCCAGCACGAACATCAGCGCCAGCGCACCGACCATGCCCAGCGGCAACGAGCCATTCCAGCCGGAAAAGAGAACGCAGGTCGCCAACCCCAGAAATATAAAGAGCGGCATACCGGCAATTTGTTGGCCGCCCATAAAGGCGGCCTTTTCTTGTGTGGTTTGTAGGGGTGAGAGGTTTTTCATTGTTATGGACTCTGCGTGTGATTGTGGCCGCTACTTTATTGATCCCCCTCGCCCCTGTCGGTTAACCAGATTGCAAAGCCATATAAAAACATTAAAAACTTAAACATCATGGCGCCACCAACGTGCGCAGCACAATAGAACAACAGACATCCGATACCCGACCAAGTCAGGAAATAGGGCGATAAAACGAGCGAGCCCAATGACGGATATTGGGATGATCAGAAGTAATAACGATGCGATGATCTCTCCCCCTTCGGAGAAATAACAGAGCCAGATGACAAGCTCTGCGACCATTTATCGTCACAGCTCCGGTGAGTGATAAGCAGCGGGCAATGTCATCGCCATAGCGCGACTGCCACGGCGTGCCACATCAGGGTTTGAGTCAGCATATATGAAGCCTCACGATGAAAATGGTGAGGAGAAAGATGCAAAAAGGGGAGATTGAAATAGTGATGAGTCAAGCCAGCGAATACCAGAGCACTGGCTTGAACTCACAAGGATCACACACGGTCAGGTCTATTCTGCCAACAGCAATGGAATATTGGCGGGGTCAAAATCATGACTGATATCGGTACTTCTGATAACGCCTTCCCGATTCACGCCATGGTGTGACTCTGCACCATATTCCCCATCACTCAACAGAGCTTCAATTGCCAGATACACACATCCACTGTCATATCCATCCACAACCCGTTTCCCCCTTTTTTTATAACCCCATCAATATTAGCGGATAAAAAAAGAGCTGCTCACTGAAGCTGAAAATTTCATGAAAATAATCGCCGGATATCCTCCATTCACGGCGAAATATCCGAAGCGGCAAGAGAGCCTCGAGTGGATCAGCCCCGAGAATAATATCAGGGGCTCGAACGATGCTAACTCGCACCAGCGAAAAATCCGACCAGAAACATGATCCGTATCACACTATTTACTTAGCCTGCTAAACAAGTATGATACTTAGCAGGCTAAGTACATTGAGGATAAGAAGATGACGGATCTGGAAAGGTTGCGCGAGCTGTCGCTCGCCGAGCAGATAGCGCGGATGCACCGGCTATGGCGTACTGCCGCCGATCTGGAACTGGCTCCCCTTGGCCTCACCCATCCCCGCTGGACCGCGTTGTGGAAGCTCTCCCGCATGGGGAACCATGTCAGCCAGAAGACCCTGGCCGAAGCCCTCGAGATAGAGCTCCCCTCCCTGATGCGCACCCTGGGCCAGCTGGAAGAGCAGGGACTGATTGAGCGTCACTGCTGCAGTCAGGACAAGCGGGCCCGCATCGTCTGCGTGACCCCGGCTGGCCAGACCCTGCTCGATCAGATCGCCGACCGCATCATGAATATCCGCCGGGAGCTGCTGGGGGGCATCGACGAGCAGACCCTGCAGCTGTTTGAAGCCACTGTGCAGCGGATCTCGGCCAACGCCCTCAGCAAAATTGAACAACACCACGACCGACAAGCCGGAGGCGATACAAGCCCTCCCGAGACCGACACAGAGAGAGAATAAGATGACCCCGGATCAACAATTTACCCGCTGGATCAAATGGTCCATGGCGGGCTTTGCCACCCTGTTTGCCTATTTTCTGATAGCCGACCTGCTGATGCCCCTCACCCCTCAGGCGATGGCGACCCGGGTGGTCACCAAGCTGGCCCCCCAGGTGAGCGGAAAGGTGATCGAGGTCGCCGTTCACAACAACCAGCAGGTCAAGAAGGGGGATCTGCTGTTCAGGCTGGATCCGGCCCCTTTTGAACTGGCAGTGGAGCAGGCCCGCCTTGCGCTGGCGCAGGCAGAGCAGCAGAACAGTGAACTGGATGCCGCCCTGACCGCCGCCGTTGCCGAGATCAACGCCAAGGAGACGCTGGCCAGCCAGAAGTGGCGCGAGGCTGAGCGCATCGATGCGCTTTACCAACGTCACATGGTTTCGCTGCAACAAAAAGATGAGGCTGACAGCGCCCTGCGCAGCGCCCAGGCCAACCTGCGCGCCAGTCAAGCCAAACTGGCCCAGATCAAGGCCAGTCGTGGCGTAACCGGTGAGGATAATCTGTTGCTGCGCCAGGCCCGCAACAAGCTGGCGCAAGCGCAGCTGGCCCTCTCTTACAGCCAGGTCCACGCGGATCAGGATGGCACCATCACCAACCTGCAGCTCAAGCCGGGCAGTATCGCCAGCGCGGGCAGCCCGCTGCTGGCGCTGGTGTCGGAACAGGTGGACGTCATTGCCGATTTTCGGGAGAAAAGCCTGCGCCATGTCGGCGAGCAAACCCGCGCACTGGTCGCCTTCGATGGCGAGCCGGGTCAGCTCTATCCTGCCCGGGTAAGCAGTCTGGATGCCGGAGTGAGCGCCGGTCAGTTTGATGCCAATGGTCGACTGGCCGCGCCGGTGGAGTCTGATCGCTGGGTACGGGATGCCCAGCGGATGCGGCTGCACCTCGAGCTGGACCAACTCCCCGACCATCTGCCAGCCGGGGCGCGGGCCACGGTACAACTGCTGCCGGACAATGCCCTGACCGCCATGCTGGCACGGGGCCAGATCCACTTGCTCAGCCTGCTCCATTATGTCTACTAACCACGCCACTCACCCGTCGGTCAATACTGCCCCAGCCCACCCCGCCGGTGGTGCTGCCACTCACCTCTGGTATCGGCCCCTCACCGGCAACGAGCTGCGCCAGTGCCTGCGCATCGCCTTTGGCTGCACCACCGGCTTTCTGCTCTGCAAGCTGTTTGGCTGGAATTACGGGGTCTTCTATACGGTCACGCCGGTGCTGCTGCTGGGGATGGTGCCGGTGATGAATGGCCATGCCGCGCGCCAGCTGATCGCGGCGGCGGTGGTCTGTGGGGTGGAGGTCGGGCTGCTGGGAGGGCTGTTTGGCAGCCATCCGGCGCTGATGACTCCCATCGCCTTTCTGCTGTTTCTCTACCGCTTCGCTGCCATGTCGCGGGGCAGCCTGTTTCTGTTCGGGGCCAACGGGGTGCTGAGCCTCAGCATCATGCTGCACTTTGCCAGCTATCCGCAGACCGACCTCAACGACCTGATCCTCAACAATATCTGGGCGAGCGTGCTGTCGGTGCTAATCGCCTATCTGATGACCATGCTGATCCCGGATGTGGAGGCCAGACCCAAGCCCGCCTCGGCCCCCAAGTCGCCGCACCGGATGCGCCATGAAGCCCTGCTGGGGGCCACAGTGGCCACCCTGTCGTTTCTGGTATTTCAGGTGTTTGACCTGCGCGACTCCATGTCTGCCCAGGCTACGACCCTGCTGGTGCTGTTCCCCATGCACTGGAACGGTGCGCTGAGTTATGCCCGCAAACGGGCGATGGGCACCTTGCTGGGGGTCACCTTCGGCTTGCTCGGCCAGCTGCTGCTCTATGACTGGTCAGGGCAACTGTTGCTTGTCGCTCCACTGCTGTGGCTCGGCGCCATGTTGTTCAGCCATGCCCACGTCAAGGAGGCTGGTGGCTCCGGGGTCGGCTTTGGCGCCCTCACTACCCTCGGCATCCTGTTTGGCCAGTACCTCACCCCGGGCAACGATCTGGTGTTCAGCGCCCTCTACCGGGTGAGCAGCATACTGTTTGCCATCGTGGTCACACTACTGGCCTGCTACCTCGTCCACCGGTTGCTCAACCGCTTCGAGGCGACCAGCTTCGGTTATTGATCTCCTGTTGTAAACACTGTTGTCAGCCCATGGATGAGCTCTCTTTCGCCCCGTCGCCTGCCGGGGCTTTTTTTCTCGCCCTCGTTTACCTCCCTCACCAATACTCCTGCCACTACAAGTCAGCGCAGAAGTACGGCTATGCTTGTAAGGCTGCTGTCGATGAGGTGCACCTATGGTCGCGTTGTTAAAAAAATGGCTGGTTTGTCTGATGCTGTTGGCTACCAGCCCGCTCGGGGCCACCCCGCTTGTCATTGGTGCCGAAGATGACTGGGCCCCCTACTGCGAGCGCGACAAGGACAATGAGGATGACCAGCCCCACGGACTGGCGCCTGAGCTGGTCAAGGCGGTGTTCGCCGCCGAAGGGATCGAGATTGTCTTTCGCACCCTCCCCTTCGCCCGCTGCATGCACGATGCGAAAAGCGGCAAACTTGCGGGGTGCTTCAACGCTACCATCACCGAAGAGAACCGCTACCAGTACCACTGGCACGATACCCCCATGTTCGAGGAGGATCTTGCCATCTTCGCCCTTGCCAGCGACCCGCAACGGGATCTCAAGCTCACCTCGCTGGAAGGCAAGCGGGTGGGCATCACCCTCGGCTACACCTACCCTACCGATTTTATGGAGAACCCCAGGATCACCCGCTTTCAGGCCAAATCCGATGCCCAGATCCTCGAGATGCTGGTACGTGGCCGGGTCGACTACATCCTGATGAACGGCATGCCGGGCTACCTCAAGATCCAGCAGAAGCAGCTGACCGGCAAGGTGGTCAAGGTTGGCAAGCTCTCCACTGATGGCTTCTGGCTCGCCTTCTCCCGCAACACACCTCAAGGGGAAGCGCTGGCCAAGCAGTTCGAACAGGGGCTGCAGAAGATCAAGAACAACGGCATCTATGAGACGCTGATCCGCCAGTTTGAAACCAGACTTGGCCTCTACTGATTGACGATTCCTTCCTGATAGCGCCCCCTCATACTCGCGCGGTATGCCGGACAGCGAGCGACGCACCGAATGGCCCCGCTGATTGCACAATAACGGCAACCTGTTAGGCTCACGCCCGTATGACACCAATGGAGCTGTAATCATGAATAAGGTACATATGATGGCCGCTGGTGCGCTGGCCCTCGGCCTGCTTGCTGGCTGCAATCAGGGCAATACCCTCTCAGTCACTGGTGGCGAACCGGTCAGTTACCAGTGCGAGCAAGGCAAAAAGGTGCAGGTGCGCTACTTCTCCCTCTCCGACGAAAGCCTCAACTTTATCAAGCTGTCACTGCCGGACGGCAAGGATTACACCCTGCCCCAGGCCATTTCGGCCTCCGGCGCCCGCTATACGGACGAACATGAGGCCGTCTGGTGGAACAAGGGGGATGAGGGCTTTGTCGAGCTGCGGGATCAGGATGGCGAGTGGCAGACCGCCTACAACGACTGCAAACAACAATAAACGTGACCCCGGCCTGGCCGGGGTCTCTCTTTCTCTGGCATCAGAGTGATGGGGGATCAGTTGATCTCGATCTCGAAGCGGTTGGTCACCTCGACCGGAATGGCATCCGGGTTGCCCTCTGCAGGGCTGTAGCGGATCCGCGAGAGGGTCGCCAGCGCACTCTGCTCCAGCTCGCCGGGGGGCTCGGCCGCTACCACTTCCGGCTTGACCGGCGTGCCGCTGGCGTCGATTTGATAGCGAACTTCCACATACCCCTTGACCGGCTTGGCCGGCAGGGCTGGCTCGTCATTGCCAAGCCATGACCACTGCTTCTCCTGAACCCAGTAGCTGGACAACTGCTCGAGAGAGATAGCGATCGGAGCGCGCTCGTGCGCTACCTCCTGACGGGATGAGCACCCCAGCAACAGTGTCACTGCCAGACCTGACCATACTGCGACTTTCCACTTCATGTAACGCTCCTTGTTCTCTGCCGGTGCTTGTTGCCGGACTGCAGGGCGCTCAACGCGGCCCGCTTGGTCAGTCACCCATCCTAACGAAAAAGTATTCGTATGAACATGAACAAAAGGGCCAACCCCGAGAGGTTGGCCCTTTTATCGTCAATGAGCTCACTAACCAGCCGCTGGCATCAGCCGCGCTTGTCACTCACCACCAGCCAGAGCGCATGCACCATGCCCGGCAGACCGCCCATCAGGGTCAGCACTATGTTGATTAAAAAGTGCAGGCTAAAGCCCACCTGGATAAAAGCGCACACAGGGGGCAGGAAAATGGCCAGCAGGATCTTGAGCAGATTGTTCATCTCGGCTCTCCTTTTCAAAAATGTCGTCAGGATTGGAATGGGCTAACCATAAACATCCCGGGCTTCAACTGCAAACCAGACAGGGAATTCGCTCACCCGCATCACGCCAGGCGTTGAGGTCGTGGATCTGCTGATTGCTGCTGCCACGCCAGAGCAGGCCCGGGTCTGCCAACGCCTTTTCAAACTTGCCATCCACCAGCACATCCAGCAAGGCCACCAGCTCGCGCTGGGCCTCTGACAGTTCGCCGAGCAGATAACCGGTCCAGCACCAGATATCCTTGCCCGGACACTCGGCGCGTACCCGTTTCACCAGCGCCAGCACGTGGGGCACGTTGGCCGGGTGGAGCGGATCGCCGCCGGAGAGCGACAGACCTCGCCGTTTGATGCGGCTGTCGTTGAGGTCGCTAATGACGCGATCGCTCATCGCCTCATCAAACGGCTTGCCTCCATCGAGCCGCCAGGTGCTCTGGTTGTAGCAACCCGGGCACTGGTGCTCGCAGCCCGAGACAAACAGGGTGGCACGGGTGCCGGGGCCGTTGATCACATCGACCGGGTAGTATTGGTGGTAGTGCATCGCATGTTTCCTGCCTCGTTCACGGGACAGCGGCATAACTGCCGCCCTCCAATGAAAATGGCCCCTTGAGTCAGGGGCCAGCTCTTCATCGCCTGTGCGCTTACATATGTTTGACGCGGCGCTTTACTTCTTCCTGCTTGCCCGCATTGAAGGGGCGCGCATCGGGGCTACCGAGGTAGCCGCAGACACGGCGGGTCACCGACACCTTGGCGGGGTCATGGTTGCCGCAGCGCGGGCAGGTAAAGCCCTTGGAGGTGCACTCGAATTCGCCGGTAAAGCCGCAGTCGTAGCACTCGTCGATGGGGGTGTTGGTACCGTAGTAAGGCACCTTGTCATAGCTGTAATCCCAGACGTTTTCGAGCGCTTCCAGGTTGTGCTGGATGTTGGGGTATTCGCCGTAGCAGATGAAGCCGCCACTGGCGATGGGCGGATAGGGCGCCTCGAAGTCCAGCTTGTCGTACGGATTGACCTGCTTCTCCACATCGAGGTGGAAGCTGTTGGTGTAGTAACCCTTGTCGGTCACGCCGGATACCACGCCAAACTCCTTGGCGTCGATGCGGCAGAAGCGGGTGCAGAGGTTCTCGCTCGGGGTGGAGTAGAGGCTGAAGCCGTAGCCAGTCTCCTCTTTCCACTCGTCAATGGCTGCCCTGAGACGGGCGATGATGGCGATGGCCTTCTGTTGCAGCTCAGCGCTGTCAAACAGGTGCACCTTGTCACCAAACAGGGCGTTGATGGTCTCGTGAACCCCGATATAACCGAGGGAAATGGAGGCACGACCGTTCTTGAAGATCTCGCTGACGTTGTCGTCCGCCTTCAGCCGCACGCCGCAAGCCCCTTCCATATAGAGGATCGGAGCAACCCGCGCTTTCACCCCATCCAGACGGGTGATGCGGTACATCAGCGCCTTCTTCGCGACCCTCAGAGAGGCATCCAGACGATCCCAGAAGTCCGCTTCGTCACGGGATTTCAGGGCAATGCGCGGCAGGTTGAGGCTCACGACACCCAGGTTGTTGCGACCTTCGTGGATCAGCTCGCCATTCTCCTCGTAGGCACCGAGGAAGGAGCGGCAACCCATGGGGGTCTTGAAGGAGCCGGTCACTTTCACGACCTGGTCGTAGTTGAGGATGTCCGGATACATCCGCTTGGAGGCACACTCCAGCGCCAGCTGCTTGATGTCGTAGTTGGGATCGCCCTGCTTGTGGTTGAGGCCATCCTTGATGGCGAACACCAGTTTCGGGAACACGGCGGTCTTCTTGTTCTTGCCAAGGCCAGCGATACGGTTGCTGAGGATGGCACGCTGGATCATCCGCGACTCCCAGCTGTCCCCCAGACCAAAGCCGAAGGTGACGAACGGCGTCTGACCGTTGGCGGTGTGCAGGGTGTTGACCTCGTACTCCAGCGACTGGAAGGCGTCGTAGCACTCTTTCTCGGTGCGAGCCATGGCGTAGGCTTCCACATCGGCAATGCCCCACTCTTCAGCCACTTCACGGTGTTTCTGCCAGCTGATGGTCACATAGGGGGCCAGCACTTCGTCGATGCGGTTGATGGTGGTGCCGCCATAGATGTGGCTCGCCACCTGGGCGATGATCTGGGCGGTCACCGCCGTGGCGGTGCTGATGGATTTCGGAGTATCGATCTCCGCATTGCCCATCTTGAAGCCGTGAGTCAGCATCCCTTTCAGATCGATCAACATGCAGTTGAACATCGGGAAGAAAGGTGAGTAATCGAGATCGTGGAAGTGCAGATCACCGCTCTCATGAGCCTGAACCACATCACGGGGCAGCATGTGGCTGGTGGCATAGTGCTTGGCGACGATACCGGCCAGCAGGTCGCGCTGGGTCGGGATCACCTTGGAGTCTTTGTTGGCATTCTCGTTGAGCAGGGCGGCATTGGTCTGCTCAACCAGACCGCGGATCTCCTGCGCCAGACGGCCGCGCGCCTCGCGAGCCTGATCTCTGTCGTGACGATATTCGATATAGGCACGGGCGATGGCCTTGTCGTCGGAAGCCATCAGGTGGTTTTCGACCCGGTTCTGGATCTCGTGGATATCAACTTCACCACGCCCTTCCAGCTCCTGACTCACGGCATTGGCAATGCGGGAGGCGAGTGCCGGATTGGCCTGATTGACCGCTTCCGCCGCACGGCTGACCGCCTCTGCAATCAGCTGGGCATTGAATGGTGCGCGACATCCGTCACGTTTGATCACAACCGGTTTCATGGATTTTCCCCGTTAAAAGGCCAGGCATTTGCCTCTGGCTCACCCTTGTTGGGCCCCCCTCCCGGCATCTCGTCCTGGACGCAAATAAATTCAGCCGAGGCTTGACAAGCCTGGGCTGAAGATAGGAGGGGAACAGCTTATACACAGCTTAATAACACAACATATAGGGATTAAAAACGAATGCGTCCCTATATGTGGTGTCTATTAGGCACCAAAGCGCATCCTCATTTCTTGATCCAGAACAGGTTTTTCAGCGAGCGGGACAGTTCACGACCAACCAAAAAAGAGCCCCATTCAAATCCAACCTCAAGCAGAGTGCGGGCTGGAGTCTGATCCATCAACCCGAAAAAAAATCGCCTCCCACCGCACAGGTTTCGAGATGACAGCGTCAACCAAAACCGCCCATACTGAACAAGAACTCTCTCCCCCTCGACAAGGGATAACCCATGCGCACCTCCCTGCTGTTGCTACTGCTATCAACCCTCTCACTGCCGCTCTGGGCCGCCAACATTCTGGTGATCAGCAGCTACCATCCCGAATACCTGTGGGAGCAAAGCTACAACAAAGGGCTGCTAGATGGCTTGCAGGGGGAGCACAAGATCACCCACTTCTATATGGACACCAAACGCCATCCACGGGAGAAGTTCGACGAGATCGCCCAGCAAGCCATCGCCTTTTATCTGAAGAGCAAACCGGATCTGGTAGTACTGGGGGATGACAACGCCATCAACTATCTGGCCAACGAGATCGCCTCGCTGGGCACCCCGGTGGTATTTCTCGGCATGAACGAGAATCCGCGCCTCAAGGGCTTTGTCGGCCACCCCAAGATCACCGGGGTGCTGGAACGCCCCCTGCTCAAGCGCAACATCAGCGAAATAAGCCAGATGATGGGAGGGCTTGACAAGGCGCTGGTACTGTTTGATTCCAGCAATGTGGCCCTCACCGCTATCGAGGATGAATTCAAGACCCAGACCGAATTGCGAGTCGGCCAGACCCGGGTCAACAGCCAGCTGATGGGGGATTACAGCCTCTGGCAGGAGGCGGTGCTCAACGCCAAGAAGAATGGCTATCAGGCAATCTTCCTCGGCCTCTACCACACGCTGGTCGACGATAATGGCAAGCATGTGAGCGAACAGACGGTGCTGGAGTGGACCAGCGCCAACACACCGGTTCCTCTCTTCTGTTTCTGGGAGTTTGCCGTCGGCAAGGGGATGGCCATCGGCGGGCTGGTACTGGACGGCCACGATCAGGGGTTGCAGGCAGCGTCCCTTATCAACACCATACTGGCGGGCACCCTGCCCCGTACTATCTCCCCGCGAGCGGCCCTGCGCGGCGAATATGTCTTCAGCAAGAGCGAGCTGGCCCGCTGGCAGCTCACTGTGCCCGACAAATGGCACAACAAAATCATGTGGCGTGAGTAACAATAAGTAACCCGGCACATTGGCCGGGTAACACCTGCACAGTCAGATGACTGATGACCGAAAGCCGCGTGCGTCAGCTGGCAGCAAAAGGCAGGGAGAGGCGCTTGGCAAGCGCCTGGAAGTGCTGGCTGATCTCGGCACCAAACAGAGGATCACCGATAGCTCGGTTCTGCCAGTTTTGCTCCAGATGACGCCAGTCATCCTCGGTCAGGGAGTCACGCAGATGGGGGAAGATCACCCCTTCTTCGTAGTTCATGTGTGCCTCTTGCAGCTCCACGAAGCGCTCCAGCTTGGCGGTGAACTGATCGAGCGGGATCACCGCATCCATCAGGATCATCTCCACCATCTCCTTGAGCTCGGTCCCCGCCTCCAGCAACTTGAGATGCTCCTCATGCAAGCGGTTCGCGACATCCCCCTCCACCACCCGGTATTTCAGGTAGTAGTCATAGACAAGATCTTCCTTGGGGTGGTGATACTTGTCAGAAACCTCCCGCAGATAATCGATGACATCGCGCACCAGAAAATAGCTGATAGGTTGCTCGGCACGAATGGCGGCTAGCTTCTGCTTCAGCAGATCCAGCAGTCGGGCGATATTGAGGTGATCCTTGTGCAAACTCGATAACATGGGCACTCCTTGGCGCTGAAATAAAATGTTACTTTCCTGAGTATACGGTCATTTGTCGCCCGAACTTTGCACTCAATCAAGTGGTTGGCAGACAGATTGCCATTCGATCGGGCTTTTACCCTGCAATTCCAGCAGGCGGTTGGTCTCGGAAAAGTGGCCGCAGCCGATAAAACCACGGTGGGCTGAAAGGGGGCTGGGATGGGGTGCCGTCAACACGTGGTGGCGCTGCCGGTCGATAAAACGCCCTTTCTTCTGGGCATGGGAGCCCCACAACAGAAATACCACCCCGTTACAACTGGCATTGATCTGCTCGATGACCCGATCGGTGAAGGTTTCCCACCCCAGATGGGCATGAGAGTGTGCCTGACCGGCCTGCACTGTCAGCACTGTGTTGAGCAGCAGAACCCCCTGTCTGGCCCAGGACTCCAGAAAACCGTGATTGGGTGTGACGAAACCAGGCAGATCCCGCTGCATCTCCTTATAGATGTTGACCAGTGAGGGGGGAGTACGCACCCCGGGCAGGACGGAGAAGCAGAGACCATGTGCCTGATTCGGGCCATGGTAGGGATCCTGCCCCAGGATCACCACCTTGACCTGATCCAGTTCGGTCAGTTTGAAAGCATTGAACACATCGGCCGGGGGGGGGTAGATCACCTTGCCCGCTTCCCGCTCTGCCCTGACGGTCGCCAGCGTACACTTGAAATAGTCCTGCTCTTTTTCAGAGCCAATCACATCACTCCAGGTCAGCACCCCGGCCTCCTCACTTGATACGGCGAAGGAGTCAGGATAGGGGGGCAGCCCGCAAGACGCAACCGTGACTCACACTTTCCAGAGCCTGGCGAGCCGGCCGGAGCGCTCCAGTTTGTGCAGACCGGCGTTAAACAGCAACATCAAGCGGCGGGCATCGGGATCGGCCTTGCGCATCAGCAGATAGCCCGGCTGGGACCAGATGGGATCGGGGGCACCACTCAATGCTGCCGCTTGGGGATGACGAGAGAGAACCTGCTGAAACAGAACCTGTGCCACCTGTTCATCCATGACCAGATAACGAATGCGTCCGGTGAGCAGTTTCTCCATGCTCTCCTCATCGGAGTCGGACCACTCAAGAGACAGCTCGGATTGTCTTGCTGCAAACCCTTCACCATAAAAATAGCCACGGGTAACCCCGACAGGCTCGTTTTTCAGCTCACCCAAACTGACCAATGGCGAACCATTAAGTGCAAGCAGACGGGTCGTAAATTTGCCCAGCGATGCAGAGAGATAGAAGTGCTGCTCGCGCTCGCGAGAGCGAAACCAGGGCATGGTAATCATATAACGCCCTTCAAGAGTCAGGCTGTATGCCTCAGACCAGGGGTAGAAATGAAAGCTGACATCGACCCCCTGCTCGGCAAAGGCCTCACGTACCACCTGACAGAGAAACCCCTGATTGGGCAGCGACTCACTGATATAAGGCGGCCATTCGCCCACCGCTATGCGTACTGTTTCGGCCCGGACCACAGCTGTGATTGCCCAGCAACAGAACAGGGCCAACCATCCCCACATTCGCCACCTGATATTCACCCGACACTCTCCTTGCTTTCTGCTGAGTGTAGCCAACTCCTCAATCCACCACAGAAAAGCCGAAAAAGATGTAGTTAAATTACTAGATTAAAAAGATAAAAGATGCATAATTTTGATATCTTACAAAATCAGAAAAATGACCTATTTTTGATTCAACTCAAGAATTTAATCCCATTCAAATGGCGCTTTATTGATTTTTATTGATCTAGATCAATTTTAGTAATATTACCAACATGGTATATATGACCTCATCAAAGCAAAGGTGTAAGGCAAGGGCCCTTTAAGCCACCACAATTAACGGTAGCTTAAATACATCAGGGTAATTTCCTTACAGTTGGATTCGCGTTCCCATTGAGGAGTCATACCATGATCAAAGGCATTCAAATCACCCAGGCTGCCAACACCGCCCTGCTGAACTCTTTCTGGCTGCTGGACGAAGAGAAGCAACAGGCTCGCTGCATCTGTGTCAAAGGCGATGCCTTTGCTGCCGATCAGGAAGTCGCACTCTCTGATCTGGGTCAGTTCGAATACCGCGAACTGCCTGTTCAGGCCGAACCGGCTGTTGAAGGTGGTCAGCACCTGAACGTCAACGTGCTGCGTCGCGAAACCCTGGAAGATGCTATCGAGAATCCGGAGAAGTACCCGCAGCTGACCATCCGCGTATCTGGCTACGCAGTGCGTTTCAACGCCCTGACCCCGGAACAGCAGCGTGACGTGGTTACCCGTACTTTCACCCAGAGCCTGTAATCAGCGTCCTGCAGTGAACCGCTGATACTTGCTGTATCAGCACAAAAAACGGCCTGTCGGCCGTTTTTTTATACGTGCTTTCACTGGGCAAGCGCAAAAAACAAGGCCTCGCATTGCGAGGCCTTGTGATAAGTGCTTGTCCCATCAAGCAGAGGTATCCAGGGGCTCAAAACCCTTGATCAGGTCATCGATGGCCTTCATCTGTTTGAGGAAGCCTTCCAGCTTGTCGAGCGGCAGGGCGCTCGGGCCATCACAGCGGGCAATTTTCGGATCCGGGTGTGATTCGATAAAGAGACCTGCCAGACCGACCGCCATTCCGGCGCGCGCCAGCTCGGTCACTTGCTCGCGACGGCCACCGGAGGCGGCACCCAGCGGATCACGGCACTGCAGGGAGTGGGTTACGTCGAAGATAACCGGATAGCCACCAGTGCTCTTTTTCATGACGCCCAGACCCAGCATGTCCACTACCAGGTTGTCGTAACCGAAGTTGGCACCGCGCTCGCACAGGATCAGCTGATCGTTGCCGCACTCCTCGAACTTGTCGGTAATGTTCTTCATCTGGCTTGGGCTAAGGAACTGCGGCTTCTTGATGTTGATGACGTTGCCGGTACGGGCCATGGCTTCCACCAGATCGGTCTGGCGCGCCAGGAAGGCGGGCAGCTGGATAACGTCAACCACCTCGGCGACCGGCTTGGCCTGATGGGGTTCGTGCAGATCGGAGATGACCGGCATGCCGAAGGTCGCTTTCAGCTCCTGGAAAATCTTCATCCCCTCTTCCAGACCCGGACCGCGGTAGGAGTGGATGGAGGAGCGGTTGGCCTTGTCCCAGCTCGCCTTGAAGACAAACGGGATGCCCAGCTTGCTGGTCACTTCCACGTACTTCTCGCACACCGCCATCGCCATGTCGCGGGATTCCAGCACGTTCATGCCGCCAAACAGCACGAACGGTTTGTCGTTGGCAACGTCGATCTGGTTGATCTTGATATTCTTCTGTTCCATCTAAGACATCCTTAATAAAAGGGCCTGAAGCCTAGTTAATCCGTTGCGACCGGACGCAGCGGTCTTGATATTCTTCTGTTTCAGTTTCAAGCACCCCTTAATGGAGGGGCTTGGGGCTCAGATCCAGCGCGGCCAGCTGCACTTTCAGCACATCGGCGACCGGGTCGTCCGGGCATTGTTCAATAAAATATTCAAAATCATCGGCGGCCTGGCGCGGGCAATCGAGCTGCTCGTAGATAAAGCCGCGATCCCGCGTCTCCAGCGGATCGCCGGGCTTCATCCGCAACAACAGCTCGCTGCAACGCAGCGCCTCGGGCATGCGATCTTCCCGCAGCAGGGCACCCTTGCTGACGTTGAGCAGCCGTTCGATGATCTCCCACTGGCCGGAGGGCTGCAGGTAGTCGGGAGTGAGGGTCGCCAAGTCCCCCAACGCACCGCGCAGCAGCAGCTCGATGCGGGCCAGGCTCAGCTCGTCGCCGGTAAAGGGGTCGACATAGACCTCCCCCTCGCCACCGGCAAAGCTCACCAGGAAGTGGCCGGGGAAGCAGATCCCCTCCACATCGAGCCCGAGCTTGCGCCCCAGCTGGATGATGAGAATGCCGAGGCTGACCGGGATCCCTTTGCGCTGAACCAGCACCTGATTGAGATCGCAGTTGTTGGCAGAGAAATAATCCTGCCAGTCGCCATGAAAACCGAGGCTGTGGTAAAAGCCCTGCAGCAACTGCTGGCGCACTTCGTCGCAGGTGCCCTCTTCGATCTGCTCGTCCAGCCACTCGTCCAGCAGGTTCAACTCGCGGATCCCCTCCTCGACCGAGCCATAAATCTCGTCGCTGACTGACAACGCCAGCTCGGTGATGTCGTGGGCTTCGAAATCGGTCCATTCGTCTATGTGTAACATTCTCTTCATGCCTTAGCCGAACACACTCGTCTGTTTGAGCACTGCCAACTTGGCAATAAAGTAGATCCAGCCGAGCGCCCCCAGAAAGGAGCACCAGCGCACCAAATTGCTTTTGGCCAGCCGCAGCGCCATCGCCGCCAGAAATACCAGCACCAGAATGGCCATCAGCTTCTCGCTGAGCCAGGGCGTTCCGTTATTGAGCGGGTTGAGATCCAGCACCATGCAGAGCAATACGCCGGAGAGCACCACCAGCCCGTTGAGCCAGCCGCTGACCTTCATCACCGGCGCGCTATAGGCACGGCCAGTAGCGGTCTGTACCCAGTAGAAGCGGAGCATAAACATCAGCACTGCCCCGGCAATCAGGGTGAGGTGCAGGTGTTTGAGCACAAAAACCATATTCAATCCTTGCATGGGGGCGCACAGGCAACCCGCCGTGTAACAGTGAGGAACCGTCAGCGCAGCGGGCAGAGGCCCAGCGTCACCCTGTCGTTATCCCCGTAATCGCGCACCGTGGCTACCTCACGGTAGCCGCCATCACGCAGCAACTGACGCACCGCCTCCCCCTGATCCCAGCCATGCTCCAGCAGCAACCAGCCGTCAGGCAACAGATAAGCGGGGGCATGGGCCACGATGTGGCGGATATCGGCCAGCCCGGCGTCATCGGCAACCAGCGCCGAGCGGGGTTCAAAGCGCACGTCACCCTGCTCGAGATGGGGATCGGCGCCATCAATATAGGGGGGATTGGAGACAATCACCGCAAAACGTGGCGCTTCGTCGCGATCCGGCTCGCCAAGGGGCTCGAACCAGCTGCCATCGCGCACCTCGATGGGTAGCCCCAGCGCGGCGCTGTTCTCGCGGGCCAGCGCCGCGGCATCCGCCATCCGATCCACCGCCCACACATCGACCTCGGGCCGCTCGGACTTGAGCGCCAGCGCGATGGCGCCGGTGCCGGTGCCGAGATCCAGCACGGCGCAAGGACCTTGCGGGATTCTGGTCAGCGCCTGCTCGACCAGCACCTCGGTATCGGGGCGCGGGATCAGGGTCGCCGGGCTCACCTTGAGGGGCAGCGACCAGAACTCCCGCTCGCCCACCAGATGGGCGATGGGCTCGCCGTTGAGACGACGAGCCAGCCACCCCTGCAGGGTGGCCTGCTGGGCGGCATCCAGCTCACGCTCGGGCCAGGTCATCAGATAGCTGCGACGACACCCGAGCAGATGACAGAGCAGTACATCGGCATCGGCGCGGGGGGACTCCCCCTCAGCCAACACAGTCATGATATGGGCGCGGGCCTGCTGGATCTGCATCAGTGCCACTCCACCTTATGGGCAGAACACTTAATGCGAGCTTGCCGGATCACCATTTGCATCAGTTGTTCTCGGCCAGCGAGGCGAGCTGATCGGCCTGATACTCTTGCACCAGCGGGGTGATGACGCAGTCCAGATCCCCTTCCAAAATTTCGGAGAGGCGGTACAGGGTCAGGTTGATGCGGTGCTCGGAGAGGCGGCCCTGCGGATAGTTGTAGGTGCGAATGCGCTCTGAGCGGTCGCCGGAGCCCACCAGATTGCGGCGGGTGCTCTGCTCGGCGGCGCGATGGCGCTCATCCTCGGCCGCCTGCAGGCGGGCAGAGAGTACCGACATCGCCTTGGCGCGGTTCTTGTGCTGGGAGCGCTCGTCCTGGCACTCCACCACCAGACCGGTCGGCAGGTGGGTGATGCGGATGGCCGAGTCGGTCTTGTTGACGTGCTGACCACCGGCACCGGAGGCACGGAAGGTGTCGATCTTCAGATCGGAAGGGTTGATCTCGATCTGCTCGGCTTCCGGCACTTCCGGCAGCACGGCGACGGTACAGGCGGAGGTGTGCACCCGGCCCTGGGATTCGGTCTCCGGCACCCGCTGTACCCGGTGACCACCGGATTCAAACTTGAGACGGCCATAGACGCGCTCGCCGTCGATCTTGGCGATCACCTCCTTGTAGCCACCATATTCACCGTCATTGCAGCTGACGATGGAGACACGCCAGCCCTGACGCTCGGCAAACCGTGAATACATGCGGAACAGGTCACCGGCAAAGATGGCCGCTTCGTCGCCACCGGCACCGGCGCGGATCTCCAGATAGCAGTTGTTGTCATCCTTGGGATCCTTGGGCAGCAACATCAGTTGCAGCTCCTGCTCCAACGCCTCCAGATTAGCCTTGGCCAGCGGCAGCTCCTCCTGCGCCATCTCGCGCAGGTCGGCATCATCCTCCTCCAGCATCATCTGGGTGGTCTCAAGATCATCCTGCGCCTGACGGTAACGCTGGAAGGCGTGAACGATATCTTCCAGCTGGGCATATTCGCGGGTCAGGGCGCGGTAGCGATCCTGATCCGAGACCACGTCTGGCTCGCCGAGCATGGCCTGTACTTCTTCGTGGCGCTCGATGAGGCCTTCCAGCTTTCTGATCAGTGACGGATTCATAACTCTTGCATTCTCAATGGAGGACGGGACAACCGGCAGGTTGCCCGAAAATTATGGCTCTTGTGACAACCCCAGCGCCTGCCGCAAGCGGGAGAGCTCGCTCTGATCCCCCTGGGAGGCAGCCTGGCGCAACGCCTGGGTCGGTGCGTGGATCAATTTGTTGGTGAGGCGATGGGCCATCGCCTTGAGCGCCTGTTCGGCACTCTCGCCCTGCGCCAATGCCAGCAGGGCCCGTTGCAACTCTTCATCAGCCACTTGCTGTGACTGATGGCGGTAATCGCGAATGAGGTCGACCGAGCTCTGGCCGCGATACCAACCCATAAACTCGTCGCGCTCTTCCTGCACGATTACCTCGGCTTGTGCCGCGGCCCGTTTACGGGTTTCGAGGTTCTGCTCGATGATCCCCTGCAAATCATCCACCGTGTAGAGATAGGCATCGGAGAGCTCATCGACTTCGGCTTCGATGTCGCGCGGCACGGCAATATCCACCAGAAACATGGGTTTGAAGCGGCGGGCCTTCAGCGCGCGCTCCACCATCCCCTTGCCGATGATGGGCAGGGGGCTGGCGGTCGAGCTGATGACGATATCCGCTTCGTGCAGATAGTCGGGGATCTCTTCGAGCGTCATCACCTGGGCGCCGAATTCGGCTGCCAGGGTCTGGGCACGCTGCAGGGTGCGGTTAGCCACCATCATCTTGGTGACGTTCTGCTCGCGCAGATGACGGGCCACCAGTTCGATGGTCTCCCCCGCCCCGACCAGCAATACCTTGGTCTGGGAGAGATCGGAGAAGATCCGCCGACCCAGGCTGACGGCAGCAAAGGCCACCGACACGGCACTGGCGCCAATCTCGGTATCGGTACGCACCCGTTTGGCCACCGAGAAGGATTTCTGGAACAGCCGCTCCAGCGCCCCCTTCACCGACTCCGCCTGCTGGGCGTGGGCATAGGATTGCTTGATCTGCCCCAGGATCTGCGGCTCCCCCAACACCAGCGAGTCGAGCCCGCACGCCACCCGCATCAAGTGGCGCACCGCCTCTTCATCGTGATGCTGATAGATGGCAGTGACCAGTTCGGCCGCGTCCAGCCCGTGGAACTGCTGCAGCCAGCGCAGCACTTGCTCCTGCCGCTCCTCCTCCAGATTGCAATAGAGTTCGGTCCGGTTGCAGGTGGAGACGATCACCGCCTCGCTGACACCGGGTTGGCTCACCAGCTCACGCAAGGCGCGATCGATGCAGTCCGGGCCAAAGGCGACCCGTTCCCGCAAGGCGACACTGGCGGTGTTGTGGTTGATTCCGAGGGCAAGCAAACTCATGAGTGGGCGACGATCATTTCATACGCTGGGTGCAAAGGCTGCCAATTGTACGAGAAAGGGTAAGTCTTTAAAAGCAATACGGCCGCCCCGTATACTGTGGCAAATTCCTCTCTCTGGAGCCGTCCCTTGCTGCTACGTATTTTTACCCTCACCAGCCTGCTGTTGCTGGCCGGTTGTGCCACCACCCAGCCCCAGCGTGACCAGGTGAACTGGAACCAGGAGCGGGCCCGTCTCGAGCAGCTGACCCACTGGCAGCTATCCGGCAAGATGGCCATCATCACCCCCCAGCAAAAGGGCAGCGCCCGTCTCAACTGGCAGCAGGATGGGGAGGATTATCGTCTCAACCTCACCAGCCTGATTGGCACCAACATTCTGGAGCTCTCCCGCAGCAAGGGGGAGATCACCCTGCTCGACAGCGACGGCAATCGCCACCAGAGCCAAGACGCCGAAGCGCTCATCTATCAACTGACCGGCTGGCATATTCCGGTCGCCGGATTGCCAGAGTGGATCAAGGGGCTGCCGGGTCAGGCGGAATTTGCGCTCAACCCCGACAGCAGTCTGGCCAGCGTGCGCGACGGCCAGTGGCAGATCGTCTATGGCGATTATCGGGATCAGGATGGCTACCGCCTGCCGCACCAGCTGACCATGACCGGCCAGAACAGCCGCCTCAAGCTTCAGATCAACCAATGGACTCTTGCACGTTAATGGCTTCCACACGCTGGCCGGCACCGGCCAAACTCAACCTGTTTCTACACGTCAATGGCCGTCGTCCCGATGGCTATCACGAGCTGCAGACCCTGTTTATCTTCCTCAACCACAGCGACTGGCTCGAGTTCGAGGTGATACCGAATAGCGACACTCTCACCCTGAGCCCGGCCATTCCCGGTGTGCCGGATGAGCAGAATCTGATTATCCGGGCGGCGCGCCTGCTGCAGGCAACCCTGTCGAGCCCGCAAGGTGCCCATATCCGGCTGGAAAAAGTGCTTCCCATGGGAGGCGGTATTGGCGGCGGTTCATCCGATGCAGCGACCACGCTGGTAGCGCTTAACCACCTCTGGCAGGCGGGTTTGAGTGAAGATGAACTGGCTGCGCTCGGCGTCCAGCTGGGGGCCGATGTGCCGGTGTTTGTCCGTGGCAAGGCGGCCTTTGCCGAAGGGGTGGGCGAGCGGCTGCAACCGGTCGAACTACCCGATGCCTGGTATCTGGTACTCAAACCCGATTGCCATGTAGCGACCGCAGCCGTATTCCAGGATCCGGAGCTGCCGAGAGCCACGCCGAAAATGTCGCTGGACAACCTGCTGGAAGGCGAGTGGAAAAACGATTGCGAATCACTGGTGAAAAAGCGCCACCCCGAGGTTGCCAATGCGCTCGGCTGGTTGCTAGAATACGCGCCGTCAAGAATGACGGGCACAGGAGCCTGCGTCTTTGCTCAATTTGAAGACGAAGTGACTGCTCGGGAAGTGTTGGCCTGCGTGCCGAAGGGACTTGATGGGTTTGTCGCCAAGGGCGAGAACATATCACCTCTCTTCTCCACATTGCAACAGTTCAAATGATTGGGGTATCGCCAAGCGGTAAGGCAGCGGGTTTTGATCTCGCCATTCCTAGGTTCGAATCCTAGTACCCCAGCCAATTTTACCGAACGGTATTGATGATGATTAACGTGGCCGGTTTTGCACTCGGCCACGGATTCGGGTTACCGGTATCATCACATTCATTGGGCAGCAGACACCTTGTACGTTATCTTGATAAATCGTTTGCCCCAAAACGATAGGGTCTGATTTCAGACTCCCCCACATACTGGATGCAACCCCGAGGTTTCAAACCGTGCCTGACATGAAGCTGTTTGCTGGTAACGCAACGCCGGAACTAGCCCAGAAGATCGCAGATCGCCTGTTTATCAAACTCGGCAATGCTGCCGTAGGTCGCTTTAGCGACGGCGAGATCAGCGTACAGATCAATGAGAATGTACGTGGTGGCGATATCTTCATCATTCAATCCACCTGTGCCCCGACCAACGACAATTTGATGGAATTGATCGTCATGGTGGATGCTCTGCGTCGTGCTTCAGCTGGCCGTATCACTGCCGTTATCCCCTACTTTGGTTATGCCCGTCAGGACCGCCGCGTCCGCTCCGCCCGTGTGCCCATCACCGCCAAGGTTGTCGCTGACTTCCTCTCCAGCGTCGGTGTGGATCGCGTGCTGACCGTTGACCTGCATGCCGAGCAAATTCAAGGTTTCTTTGACGTTCCGGTAGACAACGTGTTCGGTAGCCCGGTGCTGCTGGAAGACATGAAGTCCAAGAACCTCGAGTCTCCTGTCGTTGTCTCCCCGGACATCGGTGGCGTCGTGCGTGCCCGCGCCATCGCCAAGCTGCTGGATGACACCGACATCGCCATCATCGACAAGCGCCGTCCCCGCCCGAACGTCTCCCAGGTCATGCACCTGATCGGTGACGTTGCCGGCCGCGACTGCATCATCGTTGATGACATGATCGACACCGGCGGCACCCTGTGCAAAGCCGCAGAGGCCCTGAAAGAGCGCGGTGCCAAGCGTGTATTCGCCTACGCTACCCACCCGGTCTTCTCCGGTTCCGCCGTCGAGAACATCAAGAACTCCGTTATCGATGAACTGATCATCACCGACTCCATCCCGCTCACTGCGGAGATGAAAGCGGTCGGCAAGGTCAAGCAGCTGACGCTGTCAACTGTACTGGCCGAAGCCATTCGTCGCATCAGCAACGAAGAGTCCATCTCTGCCATGTTTGAGCATTGATAGATTCAGCAATAACGAAAACCGCCATCAGGCGGTTTTCGTCTTTCTGGACCTTCTCTTTCCAACTTTCTGCTATCTGGTACGACCCTGCCCCCGGCAGGCTTAAGGATTTACCCATGAATTGCTTGCGTCCCCTCCTGCTCGCGACCCTTACCTCCGCCCTGTTCGCCTGTCAGCCCGTCAAAGAGAACCCGCCCTTCGTGCTGACCCTGGCTCACATGAACGACACCCACTCCCAGTTTGATCCGGTCAATGCCGAGATCAAAGGGCAGATCTTTGCCCAGCAGGGGGAGACGGACACCCTCTATACCCGCTTTGGCGGTTACCCGCGCCTGCTGACCATGGCGAAAGCCTATCAGGCCGATGCGCTGGCCAAGAACCAGCCCTTGCTGCTGCTGCACGGCGGCGATGCCTGGCAGGGCAGTGGCTACTTCAAGCTCAACGAGGGGATGGCCAACGCCGAGTTGCTGAGCCAGTTCGGCCTCGATGCCATGGCGCTGGGCAACCACGAGTTCGATCTGGATAACCAGAAGCTGGCCCGCTTCATCGAGGGGGTCAACTTCCCGGTGCTGGCCGCCAACCTCGACACCAAGGCCGATCCGGCCCTCAGCAAGGCTGACAACCTCAAGCCCTTCGTGGTCTACGCCTTTGACGGCAACCAGAAGAGCCCGGTCACCGATCTCGACAACCTGCCGCAAGGCAAACAGCTGGTCGCCGTCATCGGTCTGGTGCTGGAAGACATGGGCAATATCGCCCCCAACGTCGGCAAGCTGCGCTTTGGCAAGGAGGTCGCCTCGGCTCAGGCCACGGTCGACATGCTGCAAGCCAAGGGGATCCACCAGATCGTGGCGCTGACCCACATCGGCAACGAGCGGGATCTGGCGCTGGCGGCCAAGGTAAACGGCCTCGATGCCATCGTCGGCGGCCACTCCCACAGCCTGCTCGGCGATTTTCGCAATATCGGCTGGGGCAAGACCGGCGATTACGCCAAGCTGGTGACCAATCCGGATGGCATCGGCAAAACCTGCGTGGTGCAGGCGGGCTCCTACGCCCAGGCCATCGGTCTGGCACAGATAACCTTTGACAGCCAGGGTCAGGTGACCGACTGCCAGGGCCACAATAGCCTGCTGGCCAGCCGCGACTTCTTCGCCGATGCGGCGCGCAAGCAAGCGCTCGACGATGCCCGCAGCAAAGAGGCAAGCCAGTTTGTCGACAGCCAGCCCAATCTGGTCACCGTGGATGAAGATCCGCGTCTGCGCGGCATCATCGACAGCCACTACAAACCGGCGCTGGAGAAAGCCTACGGCCCGGTGATCGGCACCATCCCCGAGCAGCTGCAAAATGCCCGTCGCCCCGGCGACAACGGCAGCGACAGCCACGGCTCAGATGTCGCGCCGCTGGTTGCCGAAGGGGAGTTCTACTGGGCCAATACCCCAGCAGTGCAAGCCCTGACCGGCGGCCCGGTCGACTTCGCTCTAGTGGCGGTGGGCGGCGTGCGCGCCGACCTGCCCGCTGGCGAATGGCGCGAGGGGGACAGCTCCCTCACCCTGCTGCCGTTCAAGAACCAGCTCTCGGTGCTGACCCTGACCGGTGCCGAGGTACGCGCCCTGCTGACCGAGACCATCACCGCCACCCTGCCCGCCAGCGCCCATGCCGGCAAGTTCCCCTATGGCGGTAACCTGCGTTACACCTTCCAGGAGACCGACGCAGGCAAGGCGGGCACTCTGACCCAATTGCAGCGCAAAACCGCAAGCGGCGAGTGGCAGGATCTGGTGGATAGCCAGCGCTATCGGGTGGTGATGAACGCCTACAGCGCCAACGGCAACGATGGCTGGCAGGCACTGGCCAATGCCCAGCGTCAGAAGAGCGAGCGGGTCGATATCGCCAGCGTCAATGGCAAGTTGACCGCCTTCCCGGTGTTGAAAGTGGCACAAAACGGCGAACTGCTGAGCGCCGTCTATGCCCCGGACCAGGCCCTCGATTGCAAGGCCAGCGGCGTGGATTGTGGCACCGATGCAGCGTCTTTCGTGGAGTATGTGCGCGATGCCCGTCCCACCCTGACCGCACTGGATGAAGAGACCGTCACCTTGCTGCGTGCCAAATAACGACGGTAGTCAACCGGGCACAATCCATCGGTAAGCTGAAACGGGCCTCTTGCAAGAGGCCCGTTTGCCCACCGTTAGCCACCCATTGGCCGCAATAATGCTGCAAATCCCGCCATAACATGCGCATTGGTTGAGTGATCGCCACTCGGCGGCTAGAATATTGCGTCCTATTGCCCTGGGTAGTGTGCCCACGGCAGCTGCGAGTGAAGACATCAAGCGTGACAAGCGAAATCAAACTGATCGTCGGACTGGGCAACCCCGGCCCGGAATATGCTAAGACCCGCCACAATGCGGGCGCCTGGTATGTGGAGCAACTGGCCCGCTGGCACAATGTTAGCCTGCGTGAAGAACCCAAGTTCTTCGGCCATACTGCCCGCATCCTGGTCGAGGGGCAGGATGTGCGGCTGCTCATCCCGAACACCTACATGAATCTCTCTGGCAAGGCGGTGGCCGCACTGGCGCGTTTTTATCAGATTGAGCCGGAAGCGATGCTGGTGGCCCATGACGAACTGGATCTGCCGCCGGGCATCGCCAAGTTCAAGCAGGGTGGTGGTCATGGTGGCCATAACGGCCTCAAGGACATCATCGCCAAGATGGGCAACAACAATAACTTCTTCCGGCTGCGTCTCGGGATCGGCCATCCCGGCAGCAAAGAGCAGGTGGCTGGCTTCGTCCTGACCAGGGCCCCCAGCAGTGAACAGAACCTGATCGACGCCGCGCTGGACGAATCCCTGCGCGCCACCGATATCCTGTTCAAACAAGATATGACCAAGGCCATGAATCGCTTGCACAGCTTCAAAGCCGAATAAAGCATGACACGGGCCGCCTACGGGCGAGCCTCACAGCATCCATCAAGTAAGGTAACAATCCATGGGTTTTAAATGCGGTATCGTGGGCCTGCCCAATGTAGGCAAATCCACCCTGTTCAACGCACTGACCAAGGCCGGTATCGAAGCCGCCAACTTCCCGTTCTGCACCATCGAGCCGAACACAGGTGTGGTGCCGATGCCGGATCCCCGCCTCGATCAGCTGGCTGCCATCATCAATCCGCAGCGCGTTGTACCGACCACCATGGAATTTGTGGACATCGCCGGTCTGGTTGCCGGTGCCTCCAAGGGTGAAGGTCTGGGTAACCAGTTCCTGGCCAACATCCGTGAAACCGAAGCGATCGGCCACGTAGTGCGCTGCTTCGACGACGAGAACATCATTCACGTTGCCGGCAAGGTCTCCCCTGCTGACGATATCGAAGTGATCAACACCGAGCTGGCCCTGTCGGATCTGGACGCCTGCGAGCGCGCCATTCACCGCCAGTCCAAGCGCGCCAAAGGCGGCGACAAGGATGCCAAGCTTGAAGTAGAAGTGCTTGAGAAGATCAAGGTCGCACTGGAAAACGGCCAGATGATCCGCGGCATGAAGCTGGATAAGGAAGAGCTGGCCGCCGTGAGCCACCTCAACTTCCTGACCCTGAAACCAACCATGTATATCGCCAACGTGGCGGAAGATGGCTTCGAGAACAACCCCTATCTGGACAAGGTGCGTGAAATCGCCGCCGCCGAGAACGCGGTCGTGGTCGTGGTCTGCTGTGCCATCGAAGCCGACATCGCCGAACTGGACGACGAAGATCGCGCCGAGTTCATGGCTGACCTTGGTATCGAAGAGCCGGGCCTGAACCGCGTGATCCGCTCCGGCTACCAGCTGCTCAACCTGCAGACCTACTTCACCGCCGGTGTGAAAGAGGTGCGCGCCTGGACTATTCCGGTCGGTGCTACTGCCCCGCAAGCGGCTGGCAAGATCCACACTGACTTTGAAAAAGGCTTTATTCGCGCCCAAACCATCGCCTTTGAAGACTTTATCAACTACAAGGGTGAGCAAGGCGCCAAGGAAGCGGGCAAGATGCGCGCTGAAGGGAAAGATTACATCGTCAAAGATGGCGATATCATGAATTTCCTGTTCAACGTCTAATCCCATGACAGGCCAGCATTTGCTGGCCTGTTTTTTATCTGCCATTGCCCGGGCAATCATGGCAATGTCGTAAAAAAAAGCAGATTGTTGGGCTTTTGCGCAACAGAGACCAATAACTGGTCAAACGCACTCAAGTTGCGTTTTTCTGGCAAAAAAAGGGTTGACGCCCCAGAGCCAGATACGCATAATTCGGCCCGCACGGTGACGAGGTAACGACTCACCGGAAGCAAGGTTGGCTATGTAGCTCAGTTGGTTAGAGCATCGCACTCATAATGCGGGGGTCACAGGTTCGAATCCCGTCATAGCCACCA
>NZ_JAAKOV010000008.1:0-171676 GCF_049171595.1 Aeromonas sp. 603607 | reverse complement strand
GAAAATCAAAAATTGTTTTTGATGTTCGATGCTGTGAGTGCCCACACAGATTGCTTGATTCAAATTGTTAAAGAGCGTCACGCTTGTCGCGTTGAGGAGGCGCATATTACGCTTCTCACTTCGAAAGTCAAGCGATTGTTTTCGCTTTTCTTTCGGCGCCCACTTCGCTAGGAAGCTGGCTCATCAGTTCGGCGTGTTCCGCCGTGCTGGTAGGGGCGCATTATAGGGAGCCGCGCCGGGATGACAAGGGCTTTTTCAGCAAAAAAGTTCGTTCGCTCAGATATCAAGCAACCACCTCTTTTTTTGCTCAAAATGGCATCAATCCTGACTATTGCCGGATTTAAATTGAACATTTGAAAAGCCAATTTATAATTGCCATTTCAAATGTTCAATTGGAATACCCTCATGCATCAAATCCTCGATAGCCATAAGGAAGAGCAAATCGTCCCGCTGTTCCGCTTGGGGTTCCGACCCTTCTTCTTGTTCGGGGCTCTGTTTGCTGCCGTCGCCATGTTGCTCTGGCTGGGGCAGCTCAACGGTTGGCTAACCTTGCCAGGGATTGCCAACCCGATCTGGTGGCATGGTCATGAAATGCTGTTTGGTTTCGGGGCAGCCATCGTCGCGGGCTTTCTGCTCACCGCGGTGCAGAACTGGACGGCCCATCCCGGTATTCGGAGCTGGCCATTGGCAATGGTGGTGGGGTTGTGGATATTGCCAAGGACCTTGTTACCCTGGCTGGGTGAGGAGAACATGATCCTGATGGTAGCAGACCTGCTCTGGCTGCCGCTGTGCGCCTGGTTCCTTGCCAAGCCTATCTTGATAACCCGGCAATGGCGCAATCTATTCTTCGTGCCCCTGTTGCTGATACTGACCTTGCTCAATGGTGCCAGCTGGTTATGGCAGGCCGATTGGACCACCGTTGAGCACCTATTGATCACCACAGTGCTGTTGTTTACCACCCTGATCGCCGTGATGGGTGGAAGGGTGATTCCGTTCTTCACCGCCCGAGCAACCGGTCAGGATAAAGCTGCACCTCAGCTCTGGCTGGAGCGGGCGGCGCTCGCGACACTGTGGCTTATCTTGCTCTGCTGGCTGCTGCTCCCCACCCAATGGGTCACCAGCATATATATAGTGCCTCTCTATATAGTGGCGGCGAGTTTGCATCTGTGGCGGCAACTGCGTTGGCATCTGCCATCGACCCTTGCGCATCCCCTGCTGTGGTCACTCCATCTCGCCTATCTGTTTATCCCTCTTGGCCTGCTCGCCCTTGCGGCACATAGCGCGGGTCTGCCCATCACGTTGTCGATGGCCAGTCACCTGCTCAGCGCAGGCTGTATGGGCACCATGATCCTGGGCATGATTGCGCGAGTCTCCCTCGGCCATAGCGGTCGGGCCTTGCAGGTAGGACGCAGGATCACTGGCGCATTCGCCCTGGTTATCGCTGCCGCTACAATGCGGGTGACGATTCCGCTGTTCTGGCCTGCTTATACCCTGCATGGCTGGAACCTCAGCGCGCTTGCCTGGATCGCTGCCTATGGTCTGTTTGTCTGGGTCTATACCCCGATACTGATCCGCCCCAGAGCAGATGGTCGACCGGGTTGATGACTGCGGAACATGTTCAGGGTGTTGCCACTGGATAGTGGATGAGGTTGTGGAAAATCGCCGGGGCTATGCCCAGATTGCGATAACCGTGGGGACGGTCGGCAGCAAAACGCACCGCCTCTCCTTGCACCAATGAACGCCACTCCCCTTCCACCAGCACCTCCATCATGCCGCTGATGACGATGACATGTTCGGTCACTCCCGGCTCATGGGACTCGGATTCACGCTGGTAACCCGGCAACAGGGTCAGCTCAAGCAATTCGAAGCCAAACCGGTTTTCATAAGGGAAGAGCGGCGCCACTTGCATGCCCTCTCCCGCTGGCTGCTGGCGAATGGCATCGGCGGTGCGATAGAGCACCTCAGCCTGCGCAGCGGGTGTGGGCTCAATGAAACTGGAAAATGAGACTCGAAAACCGGTGGCTATCTTCCATAGCGTCGCCACCGTCGGGCTGGACTCTCCCCGCTCAATCTGCCCCAGCATCGCTTTGCTGACACCCGTTTCGCGCGCGGCGGCATCCAGGCTCCAGCCGCGCTCGCTACGCAGCCCCTTCAGTCGAGCAGCCAGATGCTGACTCATCTCTTGCATAACTGCCTCTTTATTACTCTTGCACGATGCACCTTGTGCGCCATAACGCACATCGATATAGTCAAAGCTGTATTGTACGTAATAACGCACAGCGCGTCACAACGCCAAGAGGAAGAGTCATGCCCTTCGTCATCCCCCATCTGGTCGCAGGCTTTATCGCCGTGATGGTCGGCTACACCAGCTCCGTCATCCTGATCATCCAGGCCGCCACGGCAGCAGGTGCTGATACTGCTCAAGTCGCCTCCTGGCTCTGGACGCTGGGGATCGGCATGGGGGTGAGCTGCATCGGCCTCTCTCTCTATTACCGCATACCCATACTAACCGCCTGGTCCACACCGGGCGCGGCACTGCTGATCACCACGCTGGGCAACTTCACTCTGGCGGAAGCTATCGGCGCCTTTGTGATCGCCTCCCTGCTGATCACTCTGTGTGGCATCAGCGGCTGGTTCGACCGTTTGATGAAACATATCCCGGCTCCACTGGCCGCCGCCATGCTCGCTGGCGTGCTGCTCAGATTCGGATTGGATCTGTTCAAGGTCGCCCCGCAAGATCCCTTGTTGCTTGGCACCCTGCTGCTGGCCTTCCTGCTGGGTCGTCATCTCTGGCCCCGCTATACCATGGTGCTGGTACTGGGAGTGGGGATGCTGACCTGCAGCGTGCGGGGGGATTTGCAACTGGGCACCCTTCACTGGCAACTCGCCAGCCCGGTCTGGACATGGCCAGCCTTCTCCCTTGATGCCCTGTTTGGCATCGCGCTGCCGCTGTTCATTGTCACCATGACATCGCAAAACATGCCGGGAATTGCCATCTTGCGGGCCCACGGCTATCAGCCTTCCACCTCCTCGCTGATCAGCTGGACCGGCCTGACTGGCCTGCTGCTCGCCCCTTTTGGCGGCTATGCCTTCAATCTGGCCGCCATCACTGCCGCCATCTGCATGGGCAAAGAGGTCGACCCGGATACCAAGCGCCGCTGGCCAGCTGCGGTATGGGCGGGTTGCTTTTATCTTGTGACCGGCTGCTTCGGCGCAACCGTCGCGGCCCTGTTTAGCGCCTTTCCGGCAGCCCTTGTCACCTGCGTCGCCGGATTGGCCCTGCTAGGTACCATCGGCAGCAGCCTGCACTCTGCCTTGCACCAGGATGAAGCGCGAGAAGCTGCGCTGCTCACCTTTATCATTACCGCGTCCGGGATCAGCCTGCTCGGCATCGCGGCAGCCTGCTGGGGTCTGCTGATTGGTCTGGCGATCTATCAGTTCCAACCACATCGACAAAGGAATCAATTGAACCTCAAACCGTGAACCTCTGCACACTATCCAGATAAAATGATTCACAAGTGAAACTAATTTCCTTCTAGTGGCGTCAGGGCACCAATCTTCCCGGACATGGTGCCCTGTCAGGTTCCATGCAACGGAGTATAAAAATGAAAAATCAGGCTGTCTTGTTACTACTGGCCATACTGGGTGCTACGAGCGTCCAGGCTGCCGATACGGATCGAGAGCTGGCTCGCCAGCTCGCACTTCAGCAGAAAAACCTGCTGCCCCTGCTGAGCAATCAGCAATACCAGAGCCCGCTTCCCAACCTGCTGCAGAAGGCCAGCCCACGACTTAAACGGCAGGCGAGCGATGCCAACCAGGCGGCCATCAGCCGACAAGGACTGGATGGCGAGGTCAAGCAACTGATGCAGTTGCGGCTGGCCAACACCGATCAGGCCGCCGCGCTACAACAGGGCGTCGAACCGCTGGTCGCCTATGTTCCTAGTGGGGATGAGAAGAGCTGGAGCGCCATTGAAGCGTTCGACAGCGCTGGCAATCCCGTCTATCTGGATGTGGACAAGGCTCCGGCCCGGCCGGTTCTGGTAGTCGAAGCCGATCCCGTCAAAGCCAAAAACGCAGGCTTGAAGGTGATGCGCAAAGCACTGGCCGATGCGGATCTGCAAAGCGCCCCGCGAGTGGCGGCCAGCACGGCGCCGCTCAAGACCAGTATCCTGAAAAAGATCAGACTGAAGGATGATCAGGAGCCCTGGCTGCTCGGCGCAGCCGAAGTGTATGCGGTGGTCGCAGGGGTCAATCCCAGCCGGGATGAGCCTGTGGTCGATATTGTCGACATGCCCTACCTCGACTATGACAACACAGACTACACCCCCAACCAGATCCTGGTTTACTGGGATCGCTATCGCTGGGGTGCCGTCGATGTGGTGATGATGGAGCAGGATGACAACGTCAACTACAAGGAGCTGAGCGCCATGCTGATTGAAGCCCTCAAACTCGGCTTTACCGCGGGTGGCGTGCCGGAAGCCCTGCCCTTCCTCGATCTCGGCGGTCGCATCGTCAAGGCGCTGCCCGATTCTTGGATGACCAACAACGACGACTATCTGGATACCTTCTACACACTGGAGCAGGATCAGGTCTATCGCCAGTATCCGGGGGCTGCCGGTAATGCGGTTATCGATCTTGAGCCAAAAGAGATCGCCCCGACCAGACCTTGATAATCGGCCATAACGAAAAAGCCAATGAGCAACTCATTGGCTTTTTGCTTTTATCGCAGTGAGCACTGATCAGCCCTTGGGACGAACCCCCAGAGTATGGCAGATGGCATAAGTCAGCTCGGAGCGGTTCAGGGTATAAAAGTGGAAATCCTTCACGCCTTCCTGACTCAGCACGCGCACCTGATCGATGGCGATGCTCGCCCCCACCAGATTGCGGGTCATCTGATCGTTATCCAGCCCCTCGAAACGCTGATGCATCCAGCGCGGGATCTTCACGTTGGTAAAACCGGCAAACTTGGCCAGGGTCTGGTAGTTGGAGACCGGCAGGATCCCCGGCACGATTTCGGCATCGATGCCGATGGCGGCGCAGCGATCCCGAAAGCGCAAGTAAGTTTCCACATCGAAGAAGAACTGAGTGATGGCGCGGTTGGCACCGGCATCAATCTTGCGCTTGAGGTTGAGCAGGTCGGATTGCGCACTCTTGGCCTCCGGGTGCCCTTCCGGATAGGCGGCAACCGAGATATCGAAGTCCGCCTCTGACTTGAGCAGAGCAACCAGATCGGTGGCATACATATCCGGCTTCTCCAACCCCTGCGGCAAGTCACCGCGCAGAGCCACAATATGGCGAATGCCGCTGTTCCAGTAATCGCGGGCGATGGTGCGCAGCTCGTCGCGACTGGCATCGATACAGGTCAGGTGCGGCGCGGCAATCAGGCCGGTCCGCTCCTTGATGTCCTTGATCACCTTGTGGGTGCGATCACGGGTGCCGGAGTTGGCACCATAGGTGACGGAGACGAACTTGGGTTCCAGCACTTTCAGCCGTTCGATGGACTGCCAGAGGGTATTTTCCATCCCTTCACTATTGGGCGGAAAAAACTCGAAACTGACCGATATATCGCCATTCAAATCTGCCAAGCTCTGGTTGAGCGCCTCAACCTGACGTGCACTGTGAAATCCCATATGTTCTTCTCCCTGTCCTGCAATCCATCTGCCTACGTCAAAACGGATGTTTGGACGTCTAAACGTCTTTATATTTATGAGTAAAACGACACAAAGTCAACAGGGATTTACCTCACATCCGATCTGACGAACTTCATAATTACAAAATTAACGGTACGTAACCGAAAAGTGCCCATCCCAAAATTGCCCCAGTCGAGTTATGATGGGGTCAGATCGTCCTGGACGTTCTGAATCTGCGTGTGATTGTTTGGCCGGAGGTTTCTCCGGCCCCTTTTCATCTATTTCCCACTCCTGCCGATAACAGAATGAGTCTTTGCAGGAGCACCATCATGGATACCCACCCCGGCTTTGCCACCGACTTGCTGTTCGATCGCTATCAGGGCGAGGTTGTTCAGCACGATCAGTTCTGGGCGGTTCGCACGCCGGATGCTCCCGACTATTACTTCGGCAACTACCTGCTACTCCCCAACCCACCCAGCGACCGTGACAAAGGCTGGCTGGAAGCCACATTTGATCAGCTGATCGGCCAGGATCCTCGAGTGCGCCACCGCACATTCCAATGGCCACTAGCAGCCGGGCAAAACAGCCGGATCGCCGGTTTTGTCGCAACGGGTTACCAATATATGGAGTGCGTGGTACTGGCGCTGGATGAACAGAGCTGCCCACCCCCTCACGACGACATGAACAAGGTTGACGCTCGTACTTTCACCACTGCTGATTGGCCTGAGTGGCTCGACTTCGAACTCCATGAGCGGGATGAGGGGCACTCGGAACAGAGCTATCTCCCCTATCTGCGATCCCGCCAGGCGCTCTATCAGGCCATGATTGCCGATGGTCTCGGGGACTGGTGGGGGATCTGGCAAGAGGGACAACTGGTCGCCAGTTGTGGTCTCTTCTTTTGCGGCACACTTGGGCGCTTCCAGTTGGTACGCACGCACCATGCGTGGCGCAACCAGGGGTTATGCCGCCAGCTGCTGAGTCAAGTGGCTCGCGCAGGATTGTCCCGCGCCAAACAGCTAATCATAGTGGCAGACGAACACTACCATGCTCAGCGCATTTACCGCTCTTTGGGGTTTGCCCCGGTTGCCCGCATCGGCAGCCTCTGCCGCTGGCCCCACGAAGCACAATAAAGCGATACATGCTGGCCGCGAGCCATAAAAAAACGGGAGGCTGATGCCTCCCGCTCTTATTGATGCAGATGACCTATTGCTGTGGCTGCTGTGGCGCTTCCAGCTCGTTGGAGAGCGCCTGCTCCACCTCATCCGACGGCGCCGATAATGGGGCAGCGGCCGCTGATGCGGGTTCTGCGGGAGTCACAGCAGGTGACACCACGGCCGATGTTTCAGTGGTCGCGGGAGCTGCGGACACCTCAGTCGTCGGCGCTGAAACAGGAGCAGGGGCAACCGCATCACACAGACAATCCGCGCTCTTGGCCTTATTGCCCTGATGAGGGGCATACCAACTCTTCAAGCCACCTTCCAGTCGTTCCGCTGCAGCTTTGGGCTCCATCTTGCCAAGCAGCACAGCCTGACTCACCTCTGCCAGTTCATCCCCCAACTTGGGCGTACCACGGGAGAGGATCTGTGTCGCCACCCGAATGGTCGAGTCACACTGATCGCGCCACTCCATCATCTCTTTGGCCGCCGGATTGGTGACATCGAAGAAGTGGTTGGAGAGGGAGAAGAATCCCGGCAGCGAGTTGGTATAGAGCTCGGCAAATTGCGGCGTCGTCAGCCACTGCAGGAAAGCCATTGCACCCTCTTTATTCTTGCTGGCCGGATTCATCCCCATACCGATATCGGTGTGGTCGGTAAAGAAACAGCCATCACCCTGTTTGGCCACCGGCGGACGCATGACGCCAAAATCGACCTTGCCGGTGAAGGGAGCAATCTCCCAGGAGCCCGCCACATAGAAGGCAGCCTTGCCCGAAGTGAAGAGCTCGTTACTGGTCGCGTAATCGCGGCTCTCACCACCGTCACCGAGGTAGGAACGCCAGCGGGCCAGCTCGTCGAACACCTTCACATATTGCGGGTTGTCCAACCGCTCCTGCCCACCAATCAGTGCCAGACGGCCGTCTTCCCCTTTCCAGTAATTGGGGCCAATGTTCTGGAACCCCAGTTCGGAGGCAACCCAGCTCTCGGAACCACTCATGGCCAGCGGCACATAACGCCCGTCGGCCTTGATCTTGTCCAGCACGGCGAAGAACTGGTCGCGGGTTTGAGGCAAGGTGATCCCCAATTCACTGAGGATCTTCTTGTTATAGAAGAAGCCATGGATCACCGAGGCCATCGGCACACAGAAGGTCTGGGCACCGGAGTCCGTCTGCCAAGGTGACTGGGCAAAACTCGGGAAGTTCTCCATTCCTGCCATTTCGGTCAGCTCGGCCAGATGGCCCGCCTTGAACAGGGCGAGCGAGTCATCAAACGGACGACAGGTAATAAGATCCCCCGCCTTACCGCCTTTCAGGCTCTCCCACAGGGTGGGCATGTAGTTAACGTTCTGTACCGGATGAAAACTCACCTTGATACCGGGATGCGCCGCTTCAAAGGCCGGGATAATTTTCTGCTCCCACAACGCCTTGTCATCGGTTCGCCAGCTTTCAATCACCAGCTCGCTGGCCATCAGCTGGCCACACAACAGGAGACTCAGGGCTCCAATCCACTTTTTAGACATAAGCCCTCCTAGACCTTGAAATGTGCGATCAATTGCTGCTGTTTGGCGACCAGGTCGGCCAGTACTTCACTGCTGCTGGCCGATTCGCGCGCCTCCCGCTCGGTCTCATATGCCACATCGGCAATACCGGCGATATGACGAGCGACCCCCTGACTGACGGAGATCTGCTCCTGAGCGGCATGGGCCACCTGATCAGCCATCGATTTGATGGCACCCATCCGATCAGCAATGGATTGCAGCGCCACATCCATCTCGCGAGTCTGCTCAACACAGCTCTGGGTCTGCTCCTGGCTACGCCCCATCACTTCAACCACATGCTTGCTGGAGTTCTGCAGATTCTCAATCATCCCCTGGATCTCTTCGGTCGAAGTCTGGGTGCGATTGGCCAGCGCCCGCACCTCATCGGCTACCACCGCGAAACCGCGGCCGGCATCGCCAGCACGGGCAGCTTCGATGGCGGCGTTCAAGGCCAGCAGGTTGGTCTGCTCGGCAATACTGCGGATCACATCGAGAATGCTGCCGATGTTGTTGCTGAATTCGCCCAGCTTGTAGGTGATGCCGACCGCCTCCTCCATGGCGCCAGCCAGCTGCTCGGTGATCCGGCGAGTGGTGGCCACTTTCTGGCGACCATTGCGCGCCTCTTCATCGGCCAGATCCACTTCCCGCTTGGTGCCATCGGTAGAGCGGGCCACCTCGGTGGCGCTCACTTCCAGCTCGGTAATGGCGGCGGCCACCTGATCGGTCTGGCTCTTCTGCTCCTGTACCCGGGACATGGCCCGTTCGCTGATCTCGGCGGCGCGGCTCGCTTCATCCACCAGATGACGGGAGCCCGCATTGATTTGAGAGAGCAGCTCGCCGGTCTTGCCCGCCAGCGTATCGATGGAGCGAGAGAGGCTGCCAAATTCGCAACTGCTGCGGTAGTTGATGCGGCGGGTCATGTCGCCGGCCGCCATGCAATCGAGCTCCTTGTTGATCATCTGCAACGGGCGCTGAATGCTGCGCGCCGTGGTATAGCCGATCACCAGTGCGGCAGCGGCCGACATCGCGGCAACCACCAGGATCCAGAAGCTGGCACTGCTGACCGCGGCATCGGCGTTGATCCGACTATCGCTAGCTATGGCACCGGCGGACTTGCCCATCTCATCGAGCAAATTGAGGCTGTTGACCAGACTGGCATCCAGCTGCTGATTTTGCGTGGCCAGCGACAGCTCCAGTTGCTGAGCCTGACGCATGGTCGCCAGCAAGCCCTGAGCGCCGAGCGCCAACTCCTGCATCCGATCCAGATTGGAGACAAAGCGCGCTTTCACATCATCGGGCACCAGAACCCGCTCCAGACGCTTGCGGGCCATCTCGATATCCTTGCTGAGTACCTTTTCCAGCTCGTTCAGGTCGGTTTTGGCATCGGCACGGCGAATATTCTTCAGATCGCGGGCGATACCCGAGGTAATAAGCTCCGCCTTGTTGCGCATGGAGCGTTTGCTGGCAGTCTGTTGCAGCAGCAGATCCGCCGCCCACTGGTAGGTATCCTCAAGACGGATAAATTCCATCTCCAGCTTGTGGCGCTGCTCCAGCGCGCTGACCCACTGCCGATGCTGGGCCAACACCTGATCTGCCAAGCCATAAAATTGGGTGGTAGCACTCTCGACCTGTTGGAAGCGGGCACGAGCATCCGCTACGTCGGTAAATTTACCCATCTCCTGACTCAGCTGGGCGAAGCGGTTCTGCTGCTCCTTGAACTGATTGGCCAGCTGCGGCAACTGGGCGGCATCTTCACTGGTGCGGTAGACCAGCACCCAGCGGTTACTATCCTGCAGTGCCCCCTTTAGACCTGCGACAGCCACTACCAGCGGGGTTGCCCGGTCAGATACGGCAGAGAGGCCGTCATTTATACCCTTGATTTTAAAGGTACTGATCACACCAAGCAGGATCAGCAACAGCAGCATCAACACGAATCCGGCGATGATCCGCTGCACAATAGATAAGCCCATGGAGACATCCTCACTCATTGGGGGAAGGTAAAGTGAACATAGTCACTATCGGCAAGGGTGGCGAATAACTGAAATAAAGCGACAGGGATTTAATTGATTTGTATCGGGTTGGATCACAGTCCAGACAAAATCAGCAATACGAAAAAAGCCCGGCAAAAGCCGGGCTGAAAGAGACGTACTTTGCTATCTTCCGCGGTCCGATCAGAGCCGCAGTCAGAATCATTAGAAGCGGTAGCCAACACCCACCATAAAGGCCATCGGGTCGACCTTGGTATTAATGGTGCCAATCGCAGTATGCACATCGGTATCGATATCCATGATCCAGGCTGAACCGTTGACAAACCAGCGGTCAGTGATCGCCATATCGATACCAACTTGTCCGGCAACCCCCCAGGAGTCATCGACTTTGACATCGGTTCCTGACAGTGCACCACGACCCTCTTCATCAAAGAAGGTGGTGTAGTTCACGCCAATACCGACATACGGGCGAACCTTGCTTTGAGCATCGCCAAAATAGTACTGACCCATCAGAGTCGGCGGCAGATGCTTGATCTTGGCAACTTCAGCGCCACCCAGTTTGACTGAATGAGAGAAGGGGGTTGCAGCCAGCAATTCGACACCCCAGTTATCAGTAATCATGTAAGAGAGAGTCAATCCCAATTGCATGTTGTCATTAATTTCCAGCTCTACAGGCGTGCTGCTTTCCTGCGGCGATACAAATGCCAAACCACCACGAACCAGAATGTCGCCAGCCTGATGGGCCATGGCGAAAGGAGAGGTCACTGCTGCGGCAATCATCAGAGGAAGTAATTTTTTCATCACGTAATCCCTTTTTTTGTTTTCATTTGATGCTGTAAGCCCGCTGACTATATGCCCTTGTAAATGCAAAGTTATTGACTTGGAGCAAAGGTTGCACAGAAATAAATCGATTGGTGTGACATCTTTGCACGCCATCTCAATCTCGTTGAGCCCCCAGACAACAAGCTGAAATACCTGTTTCGACAGGTTGTAACTACCCGTATCCAGCGCCAAAAGGAGCAAACAAACCACATCTTATTGCGCGGCAGAGTGGCTATTAATTGTTGTTAATGTGGGCAAATCAGCGTATTTTTTGCGCCATGCAAGTTACTGGGAAGTAATGGTTTATTTATGAAAAATGAGTCGAAATGGCAAAAGGTGGGGGCCTTTCTCGCGGCCGTGTGGGGAATCGGATCCTTTCTCTTTATCCTGCTCGGTTTTATTGTCGCCCTGGCCTATCTGGTATTGGTACGGCAGGGCTAATCCGGGCTGACAGTATGTTGCAACGCAAGACTATTCCCTTCGACAAGTTGCTCCGGGGTCTGTTCCATCACCTCCCGAACAGACAGAGTGCCCGAATAGCCACAGCATCGATTACGGCCCCTCAGTTTTGCCTGATAGAGCGCCAGGTCGGCCAGCTTGAAACTGTGGCTCCAGAAGGTATCGGGGCACGCCGGATGCAGAGGATACCGACAATATCCCGATGAAACCGTTAACCATAGCGGCCTCTCCTCCGAACCGAAACGGTGCTGAACAACACGAAGCCTCAGATAATCGGCACGCTGTACCAACTCTTGCTCATTATCCACCTGCAACAGGAGTAAAAACTCCTCCCCTCCCAACCGGATAACGGGCTCGGCGTCACTCACCACCAGCTTGTGCAGCAGTTCTGCCAGCTGCTGCAACACCAGATCACCCATATCATGACCAAATCGGTCGTTGATCCGTTTGAAATGATCGAGATCGAGCAGTAACAGCTGACAAGGGCGGGCCCAATTGTCTTGCAACCAGCTATCCAGATAGCGACGGTTGAAGCAACGGGTCAGGGGATCAGTAAATGCCGCCATCTCCATCTGGCTGGATCGCTCCAACAAATCATCATGCTGCCGAGTGACCTTGCAGGCCATCTCCCTGAACTTGCCGCTCAGGGTCGCCATCTCGACACTGCTATCGATATAGGGGATCAAATCCGCCTCGGGTCGATCCCCAAAGCGCTGCAGTGCCGACACCAGCTGCTGCAAGGGGGTAAGCACAATGCCGTTGAGCCGGTACATGGCGATCATGACGCAGACAAAACTAATCAGCAGCATGCCGATAAAGGTCCAGATCGCCCCTTCCATTACACTGCCCAACAGTTGCCGCTCTTCCTCAATTACCAACGTCAATACGGGCTGGTTATCACTGTTAAGCAAACGAACCTCCCCCCTGAGCCGGGTCAGGCCAAGGTCGATCAGACGATAGGTCATTTGTGGTTTCAGCGGTTTGAAGGGGGTAATGACATGCAGGCTGGTGTGTTCGATAGCAAGAGGCAATGCAGTACGCTCAGATACCTGCTTGAGATACTCTTCATCAAGCCAGCGCACAACCAGCAAAAAGCCATTGAAGGGAGCGGTGTCATCGCTGTCTCTGATCGGCTGCCACGAATACATCAGCGGTCCCCATTGGGAGGCTCTGATGCCGTGCAGGTTGATACCTCCTTGCGCCACTGACCGGGCTCTCAACTGCTTTTTCAGCTCATCAAGGAAATAGGGAAACTGATCAGGGTTGATCCCCGGCGCATCAGGCAGCAGAGTGCGCGTCCAGACCTCGTAACCAGTGAGGTCAATGAAACTCATCAGATTAAGGCGAAAGTCCTGCATTGGCATATCACTAAGCAGATTGGATTCGATATATGTCCTGCTTTTGTTGCCCATAAAGCGGTGACTGTCATCCCAGATGCCCCAATCACGACTGAATGCGTCCAGAGCGGCCACATCCGCCTGCACCGCCTTGGTCACGCGCAGCAGATGTTCCTTCATTCGCTGCTCTTCAATCCGGCTGGCTGCCGGGATCTGGGCCCACGCCAGCAGGACCAGCAATAGCAGGATAGCCCCCAGCCAGATAGGGAGCATGGAGTAAGCCAACTGATGATCAATCGTACGCGGAGCCTGAGCCATAACCCGATATATCCATTACCATGATGCTGAGATGCCAAGCCTGCCCACACTTGACGAGCTTCCCCCTATGCTCCCGATTTTTATAACAAAAAGGGGCCAAAGGCCCCTCGATTATAACGGCTTATCGCGCCAATAGTGGCCGCAAAAAACGAGCTGTATGAGACTCTTTATTGGTGCAAATCTCTTCCGGCGTCCCCGTCACCAGAATGCGGCCACCACCGGCGCCCCCCTCCGGACCCAGATCGACGATCCAGTCGGCAGTTTTGATGACATCCAGATTGTGCTCGATGATGACGATGGTGTTGCCACGATCCCGCAGCTGGTGCAGCACCTTGAGCAGTTGCTGGATATCGTGGAAGTGCAGCCCGGTGGTCGGCTCGTCCAGAATGTAGAGAGTCTGACCGGTATCCCGCTTGGAGAGCTCCCGCGCCAGCTTGACCCGCTGTGCCTCACCGCCAGACAAGGTTGTGGCCGACTGGCCGAGGCGGATATAGGAGAGGCCCACGTCCATCAGGGTCTGCAGCTTGCGCGCCACCGCCGGCACCGGATCGAAGAACTCGCGGGCATCTTCCACCGTCATCTCGAGGATTTCGTGGATGTTCTTGCCCTTGTATTTCACCTCCAGGGTCTCGCGGTTATATCGCTTGCCCTTGCAGACATCGCACGGCACGTAGACGTCCGGCAGGAAGTGCATCTCCACCTTGATGACGCCATCCCCCTGGCACGCCTCGCAGCGGCCCCCCTTCACGTTGAAAGAGAAACGGCCCGGCTGGTAGCCGCGTGAACGCGCCTCCTGGGTGCCGGAGAGCAGCTCGCGGATCGGAGTGAACAAACCGGTATAGGTGGCCGGGTTGGAGCGCGGGGTACGACCGATGGGGCTCTGGTCGATATCCACCACCTTGTCCAGATGCTCCAGCCCCTCGACGCTGCGATAGGGTGCCGGGGTGGACTCGGTCGCCTTGTTGAGCTCGCGATGAGCGATGCGGAACAGGGTGTCGTTGATCAGGGTCGACTTGCCGGAGCCGGAGACGCCGGTGACGCAGGTCATCACCCCGATGGGCAGATCCAGGTTGACGTTGCGCAGGTTGTTGCCGCTTGCCCCCTTGAGTTTCAGCCACTTGCCGGTGAGCGGCGTGCGCTCGGCCGGAATGGCGATCTGCTTGCGGCCGGAGAGGTAGTCACCGGTCAGCGATTCCGGATTGTCGATGATCTGCTGGGGGGTGCCCTGCGCAACAATCTCGCCACCGTGCACGCCAGCCCCCGGGCCGATATCCAGCACATGGTCGGCGAGGCGGATGGCATCCTCGTCGTGCTCCACCACGATCACAGTGTTGCCCAGATCGCGCAGATGGGTGAGGGTCTTGAGCAACCGCTCGTTGTCGCGCTGATGCAGACCGATGGAAGGCTCATCGAGTACATACATGACGCCCACCAGCCCGGCACCGATCTGGCTGGCCAGTCTAATGCGCTGCGCTTCGCCGCCTGAGAGAGTCTCGGCACTGCGGGACAGGCTCAGGTAGTTGAGACCAACATTCACCAGGAAGCCGAGCCGCTCGACGATCTCTTTCAATATCTTCTCGGCAATCTGGGCGCGCTGGCCGGTGAGGTTCAACCCTTCGAAGAAGGCGAGCGCATCACCGATGGACTGCTCGGCGATGGCCGGCAGGTTGCGGTTGTCGACGAAGACGTGACGCGCCTCTTCCCGCAGCCGGCTGCCACCGCAGCTGGTACAGGATTTGTTGGCAATGTACTTGGAGAGCTCTTCGCGCACCGAGTTGGATTCGGTCTCCCGGTAGCGCCGCTCCATGTTGTGTAGGATCCCCTCGAACGGGTGCTTGCGCACCACCACGTCGCCGCGGTCGTTCATGTAGCGGAACTCGATCTCGGTACGACCTGAGCCGCGCAGGATCACCTCCTGGGTCTTGACCGGCAGATCTTCCCACGGCGTCTCCAGATCGAACTTGTAGTGCTCGGAGAGGGATTTGAGCATCTGGAAGTAGTAGAAGCTGCGCTTGTCCCAACCACGGATAGCGCCGTTGGCCAGACTGATGGCCGGATCGCCGATCACCTTGGCCGGATCGAAATATTGCTGCACCCCGAGGCCGTCACAAGTCGGGCAAGCACCTGCAGGGTTGTTGAAGGAGAAGATGCGCGGCTCCAGCTCCGACATGGAGTAGCCGCACTCCGGGCAAGCGAAGTTGGCGGAGAAGGTCATGGGGGCAACCCCCTCTTCACCGTCCATCGGTACCACCAGTACGATGCCGCCAGAGAGGGTCAGCGCCGTCTCGAACGACTCGGCCAAACGCAAGGCAAGGTCCTCGCGCACCTTGAAGCGATCCACCACCACCTCGATGGTGTGCTTCTTGTGCAGCTCCAACGTAGGAGGATCGGAGAGATCGCACACCTCGCCGTCGATACGGGCACGGATGTAGCCCTGGGCCGCCAGATTCTCCAGCAGCTTGGTGTGCTCCCCCTTGCGATCGCGCACCACCGGGGCCAGCAGCATCAGCTTGCTCCCCTCCGGTTGAGCCAGCACCTGATCCACCATCTGGCTGATGGTCTGGGCGGCGAGCGGAATGGCGTGAGTCGGGCAGCGCGGCTCACCGACCCGGGCAAACAGCAGACGCAGGTAGTCGTAGATCTCGGTGATGGTACCGACGGTCGAGCGCGGGTTGTGGGAAGTGGACTTCTGTTCGATGGAAATGGCGGGCGAAAGCCCCTCGATATGGTCGACGTCCGGCTTCTCCATCAGGGAGAGGAACTGGCGAGCATAGGCGGAGAGGGACTCCACATAGCGGCGCTGCCCCTCTGCATAGAGGGTATCGAACGCCAGAGAGGATTTGCCCGAGCCGGAGAGGCCGGTGACCACGATCAGCTTGTCGCGGGGCAGGGTCAGATTGATGTTCTTGAGGTTGTGGGTGCGAGCACCCCGGACCACGATCTTTTCCATCTTGTTGCACGCTCGATACAGAAACCTGAGCGAGTCAGTATGGCATAGAGACTACTGGATGAATAGACAGTCATGAGATGAAATGCGCATCATCCGGCGCACGCCATCTGCTCTTTTTTCTCCACCAGCAGCCGCTCGTTTTGCCATATCAGAGCGGTGACCTCGACCCGATAGGGACAACGCAAACCCAGCCCTATTTTGCCAACCGCCATGACCACTCCTGCCTGCAGCGACAGATTACGGCTCTGGCGCTGAGTCGTGCTCCCGGCCGCCCCTTCGCTGCGCACCAGCAACCTGACACTCACCATCAAGTCGCGCTTGCTGAGCAGCGTTGGCGCAAGTGACAGCCCCTGCTCGTTCTGCGCCATATTGAGGGACAAGCGGATCGACGGATCGGGCTCCATCTCGTTTCCCCTGGCGCTTGCTGGGGAAGCGACGCGATGAACCAGCATCAACCCACAGAGCAGCACCAATAAAAGAGGGGCCCGCAGGCCCCTGAATCCGGAGATGACCATCAGTTGCTACCAGCCCCTTGATAGACATAGGCATGGTTATCGCTGCCCAATACGGTCACATTGGCAGTATTAAAGCTTTCGTTTTGCACCACATCAACGGTGTTGCGCCCCCCACCAACCCCAGCATTGACGTAGACATTGGCCTCGTGCTCAGCGCCGTTCTGGGTCACTGTGAGCTTGTTCTCGCTACCCAAGTAGGACTCAACCTTGGCATTGTTCAACTCACCATCCTGGGTCACTTTGACCACAGACTCAGAGTGAGACGCATCGGCATAGGCCCAGTTGTCAGTGCCTTTCTGAGCAACGACCAGCTCGTTGTCCGAGCCCCAGGTCCAGGCGCCTTTGCCTTCACCATCACGAGCAGAGGCAACCTGGTTGCCAGTTCCGTTCTGGTCGATATCGATGGTATTGCCGCTGCCTGCTTGTTGCACTGCATTGGCATAGTTGTCATTACCTACCTGATCAATGGTGACCGCACCATCGGTACTGCTGGCTAACTGGTTGACCACGGCCTTGTTGTCATCACCTGTCTGGTTGACCAAGGCATCATTGCCAGTACCTTGCTGGTCGGTCTCAATCCGGTTGCGATTACCATCCTGTGTCAGGTCAGCAAACTCCCCGGTTCCAGACTGTTTGGCCAACAGGCCGTTGCCATTCCCGGCATCAGACCCTTGCTGCAGAGTCACCACTTCACCACGGGTTCCACTTTGCTCAACAGTCGCTACGTTGGCACTATCGTATTGAGTGACGTCTGCATTGTTCAAAGAACCACTCTGAGTCACCACTGCAGATGTTCCTTCCGCCGGTGCATAGTCATAGTTACCGGTTGCCTGCAGCACCTTGGTGATATTGCTCTCTCCACGTTGTACCACTTCGGCGTTGGCTCCATCAGCCGCTGTCTGGGTCACGTCAGCCTGGTGAGCCCCCCCTTCTAGCTGCTGTACACTCGCCCGAGCGAAATCGGATATCTGGTTATTAATGACAGCCCGATTACCATCCGAGATTTGAGTGATCCTGGAGTCAGCTAAGTCACCATTATCTTGCTTGATCTTGGCGTCGTTGCGATCCCCATCCTGCACAACCCCGGCAACCGCACCGCCATTCTCAAATTGCTGAATCACATCAGCAAAGTTGTCGTTCCCCTTTGTATCGATGGAGGCTTTGGAGAGGTTAGTGTCACCTTGTTGCAAGATGTAACCCTCGTTACTGTCACCTACCTGCCGAGTATCGGCATCTGACTGGCCGGTATTCTTTTGAGTGGTAACAGCTGTGTTGTTGTTACCAGCTTGATCGATGTTAGCCTTGTTATCGACGCTTCCCACCACCTGGTTAATGGTGGCGATATTGCCGCTCTGGGCCTGGTTCACCGTAGCCTGGTTGCCAGTAGATGCCGCCCAAGCGGTGCTGGTCGCCAGAAGAACTGCCGAGGCAATGATGGTACGTTTAAACATGATTTCCCTCTCGTGCTAATGGTTGAGCCTAGGCTCAGTTGGTTTGAACGACATTTACTTGCTGATTGGCCCCCATCTGGATGACGGTGGCCGTTAATCCGATTCCGTTCTGCTCGATGCTGGCCTGATTGCCATCACCCAGCTGGATCGCCCGGGCCTGATTGTCTGCCCCTTGCTGACTGATCCAGGCTTCATTGCCGCTGCCTTGTTGCAGCAGCCAAATCCGGTTATTGATGCCCGCCTGATAGAGTTCGGCGCTATTGCCCTCACCCAGTTGCGCACCATTGACCCAGTTCTCATCTCCTACCTGGGAGAGCGCCAACTCATTGGCCCAACCCTGTTGCAGCAGGCGCGCCTGATTCAGCTCCCCTTGCTGGGTGAGGTGCAGTTGCTGCTCGCTACCGAGTTGCCACAACAGCGCCTGATTCCCGTCGTTCTGCAAACCGGAATCCAGCTCGCTTGCCATCGCCAGCTCATCAAAGACGGCAGGCTCTGCGGCGAGTTGCGGGGCGCCCGATATCAGCAGAAAAAAGAGAGCACTCAACAGATGTTTCATCGCGCCATCGCCTTGTTGGAAAACGCCCACAGTATCCCTGTCAGACAAGAGGCGGCCTATCAGGCACTCCGCTGATTCGAGGATGAAAAACACCGCCCTGTCGCTGAGCAGAAAGTCTTAAGTCGTATTCGATAGAGGCCAAAAAAATGCCCTCCACCAGGGAGGGCATTGCGAGAGAGGGAAAACTCAAAGTAGCGGGGCGTTGTCTTGCAGGTACTCCTGCAGGATCGGATTGTCGATATCCCGCTGGTCGGCCAGTTGCCACAGATTGTCCCGCACGCCATTGGCAATCAGCCGGATCACCCCGGACTCGATAGCCGACATGACACACATCTGTACCGGCTCATTGGTGCTGAAACCGGCCTCGGCCTCCAGCAGGCGCTTGTACTCGACGAAGCGGAATACCCCTGCCTGCACCTGTTGCGACAGCACTGTCTTGGAGGTGGTGACACTGTTCAGGATCCGGCCAGAACGGATATCGACGGCACGCAGATTGACCGTCACCTGATCGACCCGATACTCCCCGCTGGCACCAATGCCAAAATACTTGGCTCCCGCCCCACCGGTTCGTACATTGCTGTCATAGGCGACGATCCCCCCCTCGATCAGGATGTTGGCGGCGACCAGCGAGGGCAGTTGATTGGCATTGTTGCCGGGAACGTTGGGTTTGTTCTGGGCCGCCCGCACAATCTTGCGTTCGGTCAGCAGGTTCTGCAGCCCCTCCCGCTCCAGCGGCACAAACCATTGGGAATCCCACAAAGCCGTGCTCAGCATGGCTACCCCGCCCTGGGTGACCGCCGTGGAGAAGTTGGATGCCGGTGCTGGCAGGTACTGACCGGTCTGGTCGCGAAAATCGTAGACGGCCGCGACAATTTTCCCTTTTGGCTTGGGCAGACTGATCAGCTCCTTGTAAGAGACGGATCGCGGCATCAGGGTTGCCTTCTCATCGGCAACGGGCGAGCCGATATGGGTCGCACAGCCAGCCAGCGCAAGCAGGGGCACTATCAATAACAGTTGTCGTTTCATCGCGCCCTCAATCAGCAATCAGGCCATTCACTTCGATCATGGTGGTCTGGTTGGTCACCCGGTCGGTGATCGAAACCACCAGAGTGCCATCTTCATCCACCACATTGATGGCAAAATCATCGGTCACCAGACTGCCGCTCTGGCTGCCATCCTTGCCGATATCGGCCAACAGCTGGCTGATCAGGCGGGATTGCAGGTTGGAGGTCAGGCGATCCAGCGCCGAGGTGCCGCTGCTACCACTGCCACTGGCGGGATCCTTGTAATCATTCTGCGCATTGGCGGTGCCAAGCAGATGACTGCTGTTGAGAGGGTTACCCCCAAAGCTGGGGTTGACGGGGCGATAGACAAGCTCCGACGCATGGAGCACTGGCGCTATCAGTGCTGCAACTAGCAATAACCGGGCACGCATGAGAAATATCCTTATAGTTCATCATGTTCCAAATCGAAGGTATCCATGAACAGGGTCGCGATCTTCTGCTGTTCGAGGGTCTGCCTGACCTGTGACCAAGCCAGTTTGGCGCTCTGCTCCTGCTGATTGCGGCCGGGAGAGAGCGCGGTTTTAAAAATCACCTTCCGGTTATGGGTGATCCAGATCAGGCTGCCCCAGCGAGCAGTCGGGCGCTCATGAATCGTCAGATTTTCTCTGGCATTCGGGTCTTCATCACTGCGCAACCGGGTAAATTCGTTATAAAAGCCCTGACCGAAGCGGGTAAAAGTGCGGTCCAGCACCAAACCATCCACATCCAGCCGATCACTCTCCTGCTCCGGCTGTACCGACTCCAGCGGTGCATCGGCCTCGGCCGCCACAACGGTCGTGAAGCCCCAGAGCAGCACAAGGCAACACGCCAGAGATAACGCTTTCATCAGTGGGAGTCCGGAGCATCGAGATACTCTTTGGCCCAGCTCACCGCCTGGATCCGGTTCTTCACGTTCAGCTTTTTAAAGACGTTATAGAGGTGGGATTTGACGGTGTGCTCGCTGACAAACAGGCTGTCGGCGATCTCGACATTGGAGGCGCCCGTCATCAGATAACGGATGATCTCCTGCTCTCTGGCTGTCAGCAGGGTGTCGTTACGCAGCAGGTAGCTATTGCCCTGGCGATAGTATTCGACCAGCTCGCACAGCAGGTGGCGCGGCATCCAGTACTCGCCCAACAGGATTTTCTGCAACCCGGCAACCAGTCGGTCGAGCGGATCCTGACGGAAAAACAGACCGCAAATCTGCGGCCACATCAGCAGCAGGTCGCGATCCGTCGCAGTGGGAGCATTGAGCAGCACGGTGGCCGCCATGCCAAAGCGTTCGGAGATCGCCCGGTTCCAGCCCAGTGACTGGCCAGAGCGGATATAGTCGAGATCGATGAGAAACAGCGTGCCGTCACACTGGTTATCTAGCTGATTAATCTCGTGGATTAGCTGGACGGGACGGCTCAAATGAGAGATGAGGTATGCAGCAAATGTGCTGGCCTGCACATTATTTTCAGTGACCAGTGCGATCGGGCATGCGGCTTTCATTGTGTGCTCTTCCTTGAACCTGTAAACCACCTAATCTGGCCGACTGAGTCTACCAAGGAGGTATGGGAGCACAATATTAAAAAAGTATGAGAATGGATCTCATAAATATCGTAACCATATGTTTTTAGTCGATTTAAAAACCGATTCCAATTCGCCAATCGGCCAGCATAACAGGAATATATGGCAGAAATGTGATGCCGGATGCGCCGGAAACAGCTGTAACCCGACCATCACTGCGGCAGGAGCCAACAGTTACCTTTGGCACATCAAGCCGGTTAAGGATGCTGCCAATCCGCTTCGCAACTGTTACTATGACCGTCACATGCGTCTGCGGGACATTGCGCCCCGCACACAGCAACTAATCAGGTATCTAGTCGTGTTGGACCAGGTTTCGACCTGGCCGGTAAATAAGGTGGAAGAGAGATTATGGCCAGTCGAGGCATCAATAAAGTCATTCTGATCGGTAACCTCGGGCAAGACCCGGAAGTACGCTACATGCCGAGTGGCGGTGCTGTGACCAACATTACTCTGGCTACCTCCGAAACCTGGCGCGACAAGCAGACCGGTGAGCAGAAAGAGCGTACCGAATGGCATCGTGTCGTCTTCATGGGCAAGCTGGCCGAAGTGGCTGGCGAGTACCTGAAGAAGGGCTCCCAGGTCTATGTGGAAGGCAAACTGCAGACCCGCAAATGGCAAGATCAGAGCGGCCAGGAGCGCTACACCACTGAAGTGCTGGTCGACAGCTTCACTGGCGTGATGCAGATGCTGGGTGGCCGTCCGCAAGGCGGTCAGGGTATGGGCCAGAACATGGGTGGCCAATCCCAGGGTAACTGGGGTCAACCACAGCAGAGCATGCCTGCCCAGCAGCCGATGAATCAGCAGCGCCCGGCACCGGCTCCGCAGCAGAACATGCAGCCGCAAGGCGGTTATGGCCGTCCTGCCCAGCAGCCGCAATCTGCGCCGCCGGTATATAACGAGCCGCCGATGGATTTCGACGACGATATCCCGTTCTAGATCTTGTAAAAGATGAAAGTGTAAGAATAAATCACTTTCACCATCTTGAGTGCAAAGCAACCCAGCAGAAATGCTGGGTTTTTTTATTTTTGCATTTCACTTGCCATCGCGATTTTCAGCACTATAACTTTATGTATGAGGAAAATGTAAGATTAGGATGCACAGTGTACAAGCTAGATAGATTGATTTTTGCAAATGGTGAACGTTATCCAGTCTTAATGGGCAATGATGGTATGCCTCATTTTCTTGCAACCCTCTGGGTGACAACAAAACTTCGTAGCAGCTTGTCGGTGAATACCATTTCAAATCGCCTAGGTGCATTAAAGTGGTTTCTTCAATGGGAAGAAAATAAACACAGAGACCTGTTCTCTGAGTTTCAGAAAGGTAAGTTTCTTAGCGACACTGACATTGACAACATCAGAGAACATCTCAGTCATGATATTTCTCATTTCAAAGGCTTAGCTAAAAGCAAAAAAACCAGAGATAAGGTCATTGATTTATTTAACACCCCAAGACTAATCAGTGTCACCCCCACAGTGGGACGTAATAACATTTACAATCGTGTGACAGCTATTGCAAGTTATTTAGATTTCATTGCTAGAGTAGCTGTACAGAACTGTAATAGCACTAAACTGCTCACAGAAATTAACAGTATGAATAAGCGCATACTTGCTGTTCGCCCTAAAGGCAAAGGTAAGAATGTTTTAGATAAACTAGATGGTAAAGACTTGCCAGATGGATTAATTGAGGAATTTATGGCTGTGGCACAATTTGACCACCCAAAAAATCCGTTCAAACACGCTTCGACAAAAAAGCGAAATCATCTTATGTTTTTACTTTTAAAAGAACTAGGCATACGAAGAGGTGAGTTACTCTCACTATCTATTGAATCGAACTTTCTAATGCTTCACGGCCCCCAAAAATTCATATGGGTAAAACGCCACCATGATGACATATATGATCCTCGCAAAAATCAGCCTGTAGCAAAGACGAAAGAAAGAATGTTGCGAATTAGAGATGAAACTGCGGCACTCATTGATGACTACATCATAAACATACGGGCAAAGACTCCGAACGCGAACAAGCATCCATACTTGTTTGTTACACATAGGAAGGGGAAAACTCAAGGACAGCCAATATCGACCAGCACATTTGACAGTATCATCGTGCCAACAATGAAATCTGTGGATGAGCGGTTCAAATCGATCCACCCACATTATTTTAGGCATAACTGGAACCAGTGGTTCTCCGAAATAATTGACAAAAACAATGATCTATCTAAAGACCCAAACAGTAACCGTAATTTTATTTCATCTAGTGAAGAAGCAAAAAGCCGAATGTATCAAATGGGGCACACATCAGAGAGCTCTGCCAAACCATATGTTGAACGCCATATTCGCAATAAGACAAACAAGCTAGTGCTTGAAGAGCAAGAAGAATTACAGAGACTAATTATTGAATCTCAAAAAAATAGAGGATATGAATGAATAAATATGATTACATTGAGGAAGAAAATGACGATCTCCCATCAACATTCAGCTCAAAAAAATTAGTATCAAAAGATGGATACAGCTTTGACTTTCACTCAGAATACTGGATGTTGAATAAAGATGTCAGCATTGCATTCATGCCGGATGTTTTATCTATGGAACCAAAACTGCTGGATGGATTTAAAAAAACACTAGCAACCTATGCTGAAGAACAATCAGCACACCATACATCAAATATGTATCTACGCTTTCAACGACTATTGCGAGACACTAAATTCAAAAATCTAGATGAGGATGTATTGCTCAATTGGCGAGCGATGCTTGATAAAAACAATGAATGGTACTTAGGTGCACTCCGTGGTTTTCTTATTAGCTGGAATGAATATGGATATTATGGTGTAACAACAGAGATGGTGAAAACACTCGAAATACTAACTCTATCAGGAAACAAGAAAGGAGTGTCTGTCGCTAATCGTTGCCCTGAAACAGGTGCCTTTACTAGCAATGAGGTACTTGCATTAAATCATGAACTTATTCGCTTATTCAGGAATAACTATATCTCATTTCAATGCTATGCATATGTGAGTTTATTGCAGGCTACTGCTAGACGCCCCACACAGTTACGACAAATAAAGGCTGCTGATTTATTTAAAGAACATGATCATAGTAAGAATGTGACAAATTTTTACCTCAATATACCTAGAGCAAAGCAGCGTGGTGGTGGGTTTCGTTTCTCTTTTAAAAAATTCCCCATTACGGAAGAGCTCTATCTAACGTTGCGTAATTTAATTAGAGATGAAACAGAGAAGTTTGAATCAAAACTCTCAATAAAACTGACTGCTTCTCAAGCAACAAAAATCCCATTATTTATTGATTGGGCAATGGTTTTTGAGTTAGCGGTTAAAAAAACATCTTTGACTGATGATTTATTAGATACTGACATTTTAAATATGTCATCAACAGATCTAAGAGAACACCTGCTAAAAAATTTCCAAAGAAAACAAAAAGCTATTTCTGAAAGAACTGGGGACTATATTCATATAACGGCTAGGCGGTTTCGTCATACAAGAGGAACAAACCTTGGTCGAAAAGGTTTGGGGCCGTTGATCATAGCGGAGGCATTGGATCACAACGATACACAAAACGTTAAGGTCTATACGGAAAATACCGCAGATACCGTGACCTATATTGACAAGGCCATTGGCAAACAACTGGCCCCCTTTGCTAATGCATTCCTAGGTCGCATTATCGTTGACTTAGAGCAGGGTGAGCGAGGACATGACCTTGCTGCTCGCATACCAAACAAGGATAACGATATCGTAGGAGCATGCGGCACCAATGACTTTTGCGTTAAGGGGTATGAAAGTTGTTACACTTGTGAAAAATTTAGACCATTATTAGATGCTCCTCACGAGAAATTCTTATCCCATCTATATGCAGAGAAAGAGGTAAGGTTGAAAACGACAAAAAGTGAAGAGTACGCGGCAACAAAAGATAGGCTAATTTTAGCAGTTGAATGGGTTGTGCAGAAATGCTTTGAACTGAAACAACAACGAGCATGAGGATAGTCAGTGGACAGTAACATTTTCCATTTTAAGCCTGCGATAGAACTGAATTCAGAAGCAAATCTAGAAAAATTCATTCAAAGTAGCAAAAACAAATTAACTGTTTTCGGTGAAGATTGCTGGGATCATAATTTATGGCACACTTTTCACAATACTCGCCGTGTTGTTGCCCGTTTCTCCACAAATTTAGAGCCATCAACTTCCTATAGTTTCTCTCCCCTAGGTGCACCATTTATTGATTTTGCAAAAGCATACATTCGCTACATTTACGCATTAAAACCCATAACAACTCTTCACAGACATTTCGAAGCTATTCGAATACTTGAAGAAGCATTGATTCTATCAAAACATAAAGCAGATATTCTGATGCTCGATGGCCTAGTTTTAGAAAGGCTAGGCGATATTTTTAATAGACGCATATCAAATCTGGCAGGTCGAAATAAAGCGGGCTATCAAATGGAGCTTCTTCTTAATTTCTGCCGTGACAACTTTATAACACCGAGTCTTCCTGGGTGGTCAAATCCATATCAAAAAGTAAAAGATTTAACTATTCAACTTGACGAGAATGGAAAAGAACATCGTAAAAATAAATTGCCCTCAGAAGAGGATATGATGTTATTTGCTAAGTTATTTCATGACGCACCTTCATTAGGTATTGAAGCAGAATATTTTACTTCTGCAATAGCATTGCTCATGCAAGCACCATCCCGATGCTCTGAGTTATTCTCATTGCCTATAGATTGTACTGTATGGGAGGAGAATCGCAGCGGAGAACTTAAACTTGGAATACGTTGGGTGCCTGCCAAAAATGGCAACGAAGGGATTAAATGGGTTCCTACTGTCATGCAAGATGTAGCTTTGGAAGCTATCGAACGATTGAAAAAAATTAGCATGCCTGCACGGGAGGCTGCGATGTATGCAGAAACGCATCCAGATAACAATGGGAGTATGGTGTATATCAGTAAATTGGTTAACTGGCCTTTTGTTGATAACGCAAAAAAAGTTAAGGCCTCAGAGGCTTTGTTACTATATAGAGACCGTGAGTTACATGCGGAACATGATGTTATTCAACACTCGTTTGTTTTACCTACGGTGAACATAATTAATGCAAGGATTTCTAGGTCTGAGGCCAGAAAAGGAGTCCACCTTTGGAAGAAACATAACATATTACGAGAGGATGGCTCACAACCCGATATAACATCCCATCAAGCTAGGCATTGGCTCAGTACCAAAGCTGAACGGGGTGGGATGGATGAGTTGACGCTTGCAAACTGGGCAGGGAGAGCAAGAGTTGCTGATAATGCCAGCTATGATCATCGCACAGAAGAAGAAAAGTCCAATGCAATTGCAGTTATTACTATCCCTGAAAATGCAAACACGTTGGAAAAAATAAAATGTAACCTTCCAATTAGTTTCGAGGAAATCGGAAAGAACCTTACTGGTGCAGCGATAGTAACAGAGCTAGGCGTGTGTGAACATGATTTTGCCATGATTCCATGTCAGCGAAACGGTGACTGTGAAACCTGCAAAGAATTGGTCTGTATCAAAGGCTTCAGTAGCTCATTGGAGCTGTTGAAAGTACGAGAAGTTCAAGTGGCAGCTCAACTCGAAAAAGCACAGCAAAGCCATAAAATGGGGGCCTTTGGTGCTGACCGCTGGGTTAGCTCACACGGTTGGCGACTTGCTCATATTAGAACAAAGATCCGGCTATTAGAGGATGAAAATGTTCTTGATGGCACCCCCATTCGTATTCCTGATGTAGATGATCCCTCGCCAGCCAAGGTTGTTCTTTTAGAGAAGGGGCTTAATATTGAAGTTCAATCGCCTGACTCTATCGATTCTAAAGCGTTTAATATTATGGGTGATTTGTTATGCCTAAAATAGTTATCACAGAAAAAAACCTGCCTAATATACTAGGTCTAATTAATACTTGGGAAGGAAAGTTAACTTGGGACTTGCTCTGTCAAAAAGTTGCCATAATGATTGATGTTAAAGGTGGCGTCCAACGTCAATCATTATCCTCTTACAAAGATATTCAAGATGCATACTCGCGAAGAAAGACATTTTTAAAAGAACGTTTTTCTCAACCTGAGCCTACCAAAGAGCGTGATGTAACGCTTGAGTATCTTATAAAAAAGGTTGCTCTTTTAGAGAATGAATTAGCCAGATTAAATAGTTTGAATGATGCATACAAACAGCGTTTCATAGTATGGCAATATAATGCTTACATGCATGGTGTCAGAATGACATCAATTGATAATTTTCCAACAGATAGTGCCGAGCTAAAAAAATTACAGGATATGCTTGGAAAGCCGCTTATAGAAGTTAAACGCCGCACAGGAGGTCAATAATGGCGAGTGGTACAGAAAAAGCCAAAGCAACCGTCCAGGCGTTTGAACTATGGATGGCAACCCAGACTGATGAGACGTATCGACAATTAAGTTACAGGGGCAGCCTCAGCCGCAGTGAAATCACGAAAGCTATTGGCTGTGGCCGCTCTGCCTTAGTGCAGAACCCTGAGCTTCGTAGGCAATTGCAGAAATTGGAAGACCAGCTTAGGGAACACGGGGTGCTTCCGCCACTCACCGCTCAGGCCATAGCGAGTGTAGCTCATCCAAAGGTATACGACCCTACGACTCATCGACGCCTACTTGATACCAAACGTGTATCAATATTGGAGCAGGAGAATATTGAACTGAAAGCGCAGCTAAGGGAACTAAAAGCCAGACTGGAGCGCTTCGGTGAGCTATCTGAGACATTGGCCGAAATGGGGATCTTGCCACGATGAACCAATCTCTCCATTCCGAACTATTTCGTGTTACCAGTATCCCATATAGCTCATCCAGCTACGTGATTTTCTCTGGAATACCACTTAATGACGAGACCAGCCAGATCAAGGATGGCAAATACTATGTGACCATTAAAGCGCGGCCTGACACTCTTCCGGCACAACCGTCACAGGGCCAGCAATGGACAGTCCATGGCAAACCTCTCATTGAGAGGGTCGAGATTGGTGATGTTGTGATGCAGCAACATACCTATGAATCACCTGAGCACGTGATATGCACCCTGCCGGAGACAGGTGAGCAGCTGATCCAGTTCATTGCCAAGGAGCCTGATTTCAAGGGAATTGGCCTCGGTAAAGCCAGGGCGTTATGGCAACTACTCGGTGAGCAATTTCACGCCACCCTGCGCACCGACACACCAGAGTCCAGAGAGCGCCTCAAGGGTATTCTGAGTGATGTATCTATTGATGCCCTGTTCAACGGCTACGCAAAATACAAAAATCTGAACCACTGCAATTGGATGGCAGAGTGTCGGATTCCCTCACCCATTCAGCAGCGGATCTTGAAATTTCATGGCGAAAGCTCCGTTGATGCAATCAAAGCGAATCCCTACCTACTGGTCGGCTTCGGGATGGGGTTTGAAGACGTGGATGCGCTTTCTCAAACGAAGTTTGAGGTAGAACTAAAAGATCCGACGAGGCTGAGTGCCGCCCTGGAGTTCACCATCCACGCGGAAGTGGAAAAAGGCCACACCTACACCACGCAGGCCAGGCTTCGCCCCCTGCTGACCAAATTGCTTGGTGACGGCGAGTTGGCAGCACAAGCATTCAAGGCTGGTTACCACCAAGCCCAGTATGTGCTGAACCATGAAGCAGGCACCTATCACCCTACCGCACAATTGCTGATGGAGACTGTTGTTGCCAAGCGGCTGTTGAAACTTGCTAAACAGCAAAATCGTTACGATGAGTCCACCAATGCTGCGTTTCTCGCAGCGGTTAATGAGCTGCCCTATGAATTGACCGCGATGCAAAATGAAGCGGTGCTCACCGCGCTAAACAATGCGGTGAGTTGCATCACGGGGGGCGCAGGAACTGGCAAAACCACAGTGCTCAGAACGGCACTGCGGGCCTATGGCAAAATGGGCTTTGAGGTGCATGCTGTCGCCCTTTCTGGACGCGCAGCAATGCGCCTATACGAGTCGATAGGCTTTAGGACGATGACCATTTCCGCCTTGTTGCGGCAAGAGCCCATAGAACCATCTGATGGGTTTCCCAGCCATCTGCTGGTAATCGATGAAGCATCCATGATCGACCTGCCCACCATGTATCGGCTCACCAACCATCTGCACCCCACCGTGCGGATCATATTCACGGGTGACCCAAACCAGCTACCTCCGATAGGATGTGGCAAGGTGCTAGCCGATATCGTTGCATCACAGGCCATTGCGAACGTGACCCTGGACATCGTTAAACGCCAGAAGGGAGCCACAGGCATTCCTGAATACTCTATGCAGGTCAATCAAGGTCTCATACCGGAGCACTTGAGCATGGGTAACGTCTATTTCCACGAAACATCCAAAGAGAGGATCGCCCAAGTCTGTGCCGAGTTATATCAGCAATCCCCCGAGAACAGCCGAGTGGTAGGTGCGACCACCGCTATGGTGGCGGAGATCAATAATCTTATTCAGGAGGCCGTCAACCCTGATGGTGCTCGGATGATATTTGAGATGTATGGCGAAACCTACCGCCGCAACGATTTGCGCCAAGGAGATGTGATCCTCTTCACTCAGAACAATTACGAGAAAGGCATTCAAAATGGCTCGCTCGGAACGCTAACTCGCGCTGTCGGGGCTGGAGATGACTACGGAGTGGTTGAACTGGACACAGGCGAGAGCGTGTATGTCACCCAATCCCTGCTGGACTGTATGAGGCTGGGCTACTGCATCACACTCCATAAAGCTCAGGGTTCGCAGTTCCCACGCATCATCATCGCGCTGCAAAAGGGGAGGATCGTTGACAGGGCCTGGCTCTATACCGCAATAACCAGGGCCGAGCATGAGGTCCATATCGTGGGCAGCACAGCTGAGTTTGCAGCCATCACCAAAGCGCCCAGCAATGCCCATAACCGGAACAGCTATCTGCGTGATCTGTTGAAGAAATGAGAGGAGATTGATTCCCTTGGGGAGCGACTACGGGTACAAGCGGAGATAAGCGGTGCGTCAACGCGCAGCGTTGTCCACGGCTTATTCCGTGCTCTTGCGTAGCAAGATGTGCCCGTAGCTGAGCGATCGGAAGGGCTAGAACCTTAAAAATCAATACCTTACAAGGCCTTGACATAGTACCACCAGAGTCTCTTTTGTACCAAGAACGAACTCCAACGTGAGTCATCAATTGACCTTCGCTGATTACGAGTTCAACAGCAAACGCCGCCAGACCCGTAAAGAAGTTTTCCTCTCTTGAATAGAGTAACTGCTTCCCTGGCCCTGGATGCTGGTCATCATTACGCCCATCTATCCCAAGGTCGGCAATGGCCGTCACCCCTAACCACTGATGCAAATCCAGCCATAAGAACCTTCTCTAAAAAGGCTGGGTGCAAAGTAAGTGGTCAAGTCAGTGTAATTACCCACGAAAGGCCTCTCGCAATTATGATAGGCATGGCCCCGTGGGCGCGGGCATCGGACAGACTCAGGAGCAGTAACATGAAGCATCAAACCCTCACCGTGGAAAATAGCCGCATTCGCGTCACCGTCAGCCGCGAGATAGCCGATAAATTCCTGCCAACCGGAGTTATCGGTCGCGATGAGTCCCCCGGTCAGGCGCAACGTGGTCGTCTGCTTTCTGCCGCGATGGGCAAATTAGCCAGCGCAACCGAATTACGCCTTCGGCTCACTAACGATATCGAGCGGGCTGATGTCATCGCGCTGGCCCATAAGCTCCTTGTCCGTGACTATCTGGAGGAACACAGTCACTACAACGTCAACGAGGTGATCATGCGCCTCGAAGAGGGTCACCTCATGCACAAATACATGGCCCAGGAGGTCACTCTCGCCAATGAGTACGCTCGCGGTGTCTTGAAGACTATTTCGCAAGACGACGCCCGCCTTTACGTAGCGCCAAAGGTAATGGCCGGGGTACTCTCCCCCCATGAACGCAGGCAACTGGAGACCCGCGTTGAACTCCTGCTAAACCGCATTGGCATCAATGCAACTGAGGCACTAGATAAAGCCCGTCACGCCTTGCAAGCGCAGGCCAACATCGCGCACCATTATCACATGTGTCGGGCCAATATGACGGGTTGGAAGATTGAGGTCATCGGGGAACTACCGGCTCAAGTGGGCCTATCTCGGTTGCTGCCAAAGGATGATTAATGGATCGCAATCCCAGACCCACCTACCAGCTCACCTCTATCCACCGAGTAGGGCGCCAGAATTTACGGTGCTGTACAGCATTGTTGCTCAAATTCTCTGCTGTACATCGCTCTTATTTATCGGGTGGATTACCCTACCTGGATGGAAAAACCTCAGTATAATCAATGCAACTACATATAATCCGCAGCCAATTATCCATACCCATCCATTCCACGTTTCGCGGGTTGCACTATACAAAAATGCAAAAACAAGTGGACCGATTACACCTGTCAGGTGGGTCAAACTGGTCAGCACCCCTTGTAATTGTCCCTGTGCTACCTGACCGACACGAACAGATATAATTCCCTGCAAGGCGGGAAGTGTGATGCCACCACAAGCTAGTAACAGCAAAACCGGCCAAACCATCCAGCTTTGTGTAATGACCGCCAATAAAAATAGGCCACAACCGTCAGCCAAAATGCCAACCGCTATAGCTTTCCGTTCTCCCAAATGTTTAGCGATAAAACCAGCAGCAAGTCCTTGAAACAGTGCGTGTGTCAGCCCGAACACAGCCAATGAAACACCGACCATTACGCCATCCCATGCGAAGCGCTCTTCTCCGAATAAAACCCATAATGTTGCGGGGATTTGGCCAATCAATTGAATGATGAAAAAGACAACTAACAATCCCGATAATGGGGAGATCATCTCGCGTATGGAGGATGTGGTTTCATTGATTGTTTCATTCTTTAACTCGTCACTAACCTGATTAGCATTATGGGTCTCATGTAAAATGAATAGGGAGACCAGAAATGCCAGCCCGTTAATAGCAGCAGCGAACATAAACGGTGCCTGTACCGAAAGTTGACCGGCAAAACCACCAATGACTGGTCCAGCAATCATACCGCCACCAAAACAGGCACCCATCATACCAAACCAATGTGTCCTGGATTCCTCAGGTGTGACATCGGCAATTGTTGAGGCTGCAACAGCTCCAGTCGCACCGGTAATACCAGCAATTAAGCGTCCCAAATACAACACCCACACTACGCTGGCTGTTGCCATTAATGCGTAGTCCAGTGTTGCACCTAAAAGTGAAAGTAACAATACAGGGCGACGACCTATGCGATCTGACCAGCGGCCGAGAAGAGGGGCAAAAATCACTTGCATCATTGCATACAGCGCCAATAAAACACCGTAGTTCTCTGCAACATTAGCCTTTCCAACAAACTCCCGTAATAACGCCGGCAAGACAGGCATAATTATGCCAATCCCCATAGCATCTAAAAAAATGATGACCAGTGCCATCATCACAGTGCGGTTCATAGTTAACGTTCTCTATCGATGATAGGGTTTGAAAAATAACTCTATCAGTGATAGATTGTCAACAGCAAAAGGAGATAGTGATGGCACGACTAAGCTTGGACGACGTAATTTCAATGGCGCTCACCCTGCTGGACAGCGAAGGGCTAGAGGGCTTGACTACGCGTAAGCTGGCGCAGTCCCTAAAAATTGAGCAACCGACTCTGTATTGGCACGTGCGCAACAAGCAGACTCTTATGAACATGCTTTCAGAGGCAATACTGGCGAAGCATCACACCCGTTCAGCACCGTTACCGACTGAGAGTTGGCAGCAGTTTCTCCAGGAAAATGCTCTGAGTTTCCGTAAAGCATTACTGGTCCATCGTGATGGAGCCCGATTGCATATAGGGACCTCTCCTACGCCCCCCCAGTTTGAACAAGCAGAGGCGCAACTACGCTGTCTATGCGATGCAGGGTTTTCGGTCGAGGAGGCTCTTTTCATTCTGCAATCTATCAGCCATTTTACGTTGGGTGCAGTATTAGAGGAGCAAGCAACAAACCAGATAGAAAATAATCATGTGATAGACGCTGCACCACCATTATTACAAGAGGCATTTAATATTCAGGCGAGAACCTCTGCTGAAATGGCCTTCCATTTCGGGCTGAAATCATTAATATTTGGATTTTCTGCACAGTTAGATGAAAAAAAGCATACACCCATTGAGGATGGTAATAAATGATGCTATCTATGTGTCAACTCTAATTTATAGTTATGGATAGTGTTTTCAAATATATACATGTATCGTCAGTATTTTATCTATTAAATATTAAACCACTTCTGGTTAATATCATGGGTGTCACCGTCCCTCGATAAAATGGCATTGAGTCTCCCACAACTAAGCCACCCATTCGGTTTAAGGTCTTAACGATGATATCTCTTGCATCCATATGGATTTCATCTACAGATTGTGCGAAAAGTTCGTGCAGTGAAAACCGAGCCAAGCTAGAACCTATTTGATACCCTCTGAAATTTTGCATTGTTGCAAATCGCCCCCAATGAGTTTCATCGCATTATTTCCAGGCTGCAACGGCACCAACAATTGTGGAGTTCATAATTGCACACCACCATTGTGGCGATTTTTCAGCTGGAATAGGGATCAATTCGTCAGGGATCCCCTGCTCTCCCTTGAACACGGGAATTTGCAAACGCAGTATGTCGTCCATATCTTCATGCGTTGCTTTCCTCAATACAAGATTCTGCATCGGGTCATCCTTATCGTTGAGCCGTAACAGCAGGTATTTTCATTAGTAGCTCAGCACAAAATGCACATAATTTGTTCAAATCAATAAGCCGCCTAGGAACACAGTATCTATTGGCCACCGCCTTCCGTTGGCGGCATCGCTTCTTGCGCTATGGCCGACTCAGGTATGCTTCTTTTCGATAAAACGCCTCTTTCATTTATACCTTTTAATTACATCATCACCAATTGACTTACCGCTCTAATTTTCCCATTCAACCGGTAGATTTTTTCTGATGCATTTTTATGCAAACAAGTAATTTTTTGCTTCTCTTGAGGTAGTTTTTCAAGTATCTCGCGGTAGGCTTGTAACTCATAACGAGTCAACAGAAGCTCTTCTTCCAGAGACCTCAACTCACTTGCTAGATCATAATTATCGCCTTTGATTGATGCTTGTAAACTGCCCAGAAGATCATCTGAAAAAATATAATGCCGATTATTTTTTGGCCCATTAGCTTTCACTGCATCCTGTTTTTTCAAGCTATATACATGGCGGTCAACCAAGCCTGATGCCTGATACACAGCCAAGTCATTGACCTCCATAGCCAATCGTATCAGCTCTTTCCTGCTTATTTTTAGACCAGTCATTTTGAGTAAAACTTGATAAAACTTGTTACTGATTTTGTAAACATTTTTATTCTGCATAAAATTTCCACAACCACAACACTTAGGATTGCTAAGTATACAGAGACAGGTGAAACTTAGACAATCTATACATATGAGAACTTTGTGATGAACAAACATTGTACAAAAACCCATTCCCAGAGAGACTCAAGCAGGCGCGTAAAAAAGCAGGTATATCCCAAAAGGAGCTTGGGGTAAGGGCCGGTATGGATGATAGTTCTGCTAGTGGTCGCATGAATCACTATGAGAGAGGTCGCCACGTTCCAGACATTGATACAATGCGAAAACTTGCCAATGTACTGGGAAAGCCGCTGAGTTATTTTTTTTGCGAAGATGATCTTAGTGCGGAATTGGTTTGTCTATTTGAGCAACTTGATGAGGATGAAAAGTTAGATCTTCTCTTTAAGCTACGTGAAAATAAACGGTGATACCGCTAAGTAAGATACCTGCTCATGTTGCGGATTGACCACCAGAAGTTTGCAACGCATTGATAGTGGTTTGTAGCTAGGAGAGGAGGTTAACTTTCATGGTTGTGCTCATGCCTTCACCACCGGGATCCCTTTGATACTGGTGGTATAGCGGGGGCTGAGTTGTTCGCGTTTCATCATCCATTCGCTGGTATCTCGGCCTCGGGATGCAAAGTAGACCTTTCCCAACCGCCCCTGGTTAATCCTATCGATCACCTGCATGAGTGCATCGCTACGGGGATCCTGCTGTTCGCTGCCGAATAGACCCCCTTGCTGCATGCCTTTCGGGGAGAAGTCCGCCAGCATGACGCCGCCCTTCATATAGCGAACATCATCCAACCAGATCCTGCTCAGCAGCGGCTCGATCTGGGCTAGCAACTCACGGGTGTCGGCTGTGGGTATCGGCAACAGCATGGAGATCTGGTTGGCATAATGTGTTTCCCGCTCCGCAAACGGGCTCGAACGAATGAATACTGTGACATGGCGGCAGCACATGCCCTCTGTCCTGAGTTTCTCAGCTGCCCGCTCCATGTAGCCAGCGAGAGCCTCCCGCATGGGGCCGAAGGCGGTGATGCGCTCCCCAAAGGATCGGCTGCAAATTATCTGTTGCTTGGCCTGTGCCAGTTGCTCCAGCTCGGCGCAGGGGATCCCGCACAGCTCCTGCACCGTGCGCTCGACAACGACCCCGTAACGGTGCCGAAGACTCTTAGCATCAGCCGCTACCAGATCAGCCACGGTGTTGATGCCCTGAGCTGACAGCTTGGTGGTGAGTTTGCGACCAATTCCCCAGACCTCGTCTACCGGGGTGATCGCCATCAGTTTGGCGCGGCGTGTTTCATCGCGCAGATCGACCACCCCTCCGGTGGCGGGCCATTTTTTTGCGGCATAGTTGGCGAGTTTGGCTAGGGTTTTAGTGGGGCCGATACCAACACCGACCGTCAGCCCTGTCCACTGCTGTACCCGCTCCCGGATCTGGCGTCCATATGCCACTAGGTCACCCGCCCAACTCTCACTCAGCTCAGCAAAAGCTTCGTCTGTTTACCGGGACGGGTGCGAACAGCTTTGCGAGAAGGTCACTCAGCAACTCGGTGCGTGGTTCTCTCTTTTGAGCTGGTAAGGCTCATGTGGTGAGGGTTCTGGTGAGGACAACCAAAAAGTGTAAGAATAAACAGGTATGAACACGCATTTTCATACCTTTTCTTACATATCTTTAAAAAGTGTCATTTTAAGGTGAGCAACCAGAAGTGTAAGAAAAGGTGTTATGCATTGAAATATATAGTAAAAAATTCATTGCCACTCACTCAGTCACTCACTCAGCAGCGATTTTTTACATGTATTACCCTTTTAAGAACAGAATATTGAAAAGGCCCTGATAACTCAGGGTCTTTTTTTATGCACTCAGGCTGAACCTCTCAGCCCGAAAGGGATATAACGCTTTATGGTTGCCTCCCCTACAGTGATGGATATCCTCCACAGGAGCGCTTTGTGCAAAGTGCAATGAAACTGCTCACCTCTTTATTGTTCCTGCTGACCAGCATGCTGTCCTGCCAGTTGCAGGCAACGCCACTCAAGGTAGGGGTCAGCTTTGCCATCCCCCCTTATGTCATCGAAAGTAATCGGAGTGGCATCGAGCTGGATCTGCTGAAAGAGGCGTTCGCTGGCAGCGGCTATGAGCCCAGCTTTGAATTTCTGCCACTGGAGCGTACCTTCCGCCTGTTCGATTCAGGAAAGCTGGATGCAATCATCAACGTCAGACCCGGTATGGTGGATCCTCACGTTCTGACCCAGCCCGTTATCACCTTCCATAACCGGATCTTCACCCTGCGCAGCACCCACATCAATACTCTGGACGACCTGCATTCAAAACGGGTTACCGCCTTTCAACGGGCAAGGATCATTCTGGGGGGCGCGTTCGCCACCATGGCCAACCAGAATCCCCACTATGAGGAGGTAGCCAAGCAGCAGGTGCAGGTACATCAGCTAATGCGCGGCAGAGTGGATGCAGTCGTACTGGAAGAGCGGGTGTTCTACTACTACCTCGACCAGCTGATTGCCACCGCCCAGGCAGGCGAGCACTACGAGCGCAATCAGGTCAGGCAAGCAGACCTCTTCCCGCCCACCGTCTATCACTTTGCCTTCCGAACGGCCGATGCCCGCAATCTGTTTGATAAGCGCCTTGAGGCGATGCGTCAGGATGGTCGTTATCACCAGATTTTCGCGGCTTACGGCGCCACGCCGTGAGCCACAAACATAAAAGCCAGCCGGTAAGGGCTGGCTTTGTACTGGCTCCGAAGGAACAGCAGTAGGGGAGCGTTACTTCATTGCGCTGCCGTTTTTCAGTTCTGCTTTCTGACGTTTGGCTTCGCGTTTCTCTTTCAGTGACATCTGCGGTTTTTTCTTGGCATCTTTGCCGTTGTGATGTTCTTTGTTACTCATCATCAAACTCCAAAAATGTTACCCAGACAGTTGGTTCCTCATGGGAGCCAGCATGCCATCCGAATCATCAACTTCAGTACGCTTGGTGGGATGGTGCAAGACCATCACCAGACCCAGCATACCCTCCAGCGGCATCCGGATCCAGCCTCATTCTCGTCCAAAAGATGTCGCGCGCAGCCCCTTGAGCTGGGAGGCCAAACGACCTCGACAGGAAAGACCAAAAAAGAGTAATTCGCATTATTAAATGTTGTCACGCTTATATTAAGCCACCGTTACCTGGATATTTTCACGGATAAATATAAATCCCTCTCATTATTTATTGCCGCGCAAGAGGCCACCATTTTAATAAGCATTCGCAATATCACCGGAAACATCAGGTTACAACACCGAATAGGTTATTTCCGGTCAGCCGGATATAATGCGCGCCGCACCGAAATATCCGTTTTTATTCAGGAAGCTGTAACATGAACAGAAAAACCAGAGCCGCCATGGTGTCGGTCTGCTCCAATATCAGTCTGATCATCATGAAAATGGTGGCCGGGTTCGCCAGCGGCTCGGTCAGTATCATCTCGGAGGCGATCCACTCCGCCATGGATCTGGTGGCGGCCCTGATCGCCCTGTTCGCGGTGAAAAAGTCCGATCTCCCGCCCGATGAACGGCACCCCTATGGTCACGACAAGATTGAAAATGTCTCCGGCGTCATCGAAGCACTGCTTATCTTGCTGGCCGCGGGCTGGATCATCTTCGAAGCCGTCGACAAGCTGATCACCCCCAGCCCGATTGAAAGCATTGGCTGGGGCGTGCTGGTGATGGTGATCTCGGCGCTGGTCAACAGCGGCGTCTCGGCCTACCTCTACAAGGTGGCCCGGGAAGAAGAGTCAATTGCATTGGCGGCCGATGCGCTCCATCTCAAGGCGGATGTGCTCACTTCAGCCGGGGTCGCCGTCGGTCTTGGCGGGATCTGGCTGGCCGGTCTGTTCGGCTACTCCCTCGCCATCCTCGACCCGCTGGTCGCCATTGCGGTCGCCATCTTTATTGTCAGAGAGGCGATCAGCATGCTCAACGAGGCCTTCCAGCCGCTGATCGACCAGAGCATGAGCCCGGAAGAGCTGGCGATGACCAGCCGCATCATCACCGAATGCTGCCCTGCCGCCAGCGGTTTTCACGATCTGCGCAGCCGTCGTGCCGGTCGTCGTCGCCATATCGACTTCCACCTCACCCTGCCCCCGGAGATGAGCATCGGTGAAGCCCACGATATCTGTGATCGCATCGAACACGCCATCATGGCACAGCTGCCCCACGCCATCGTGCTGATCCACGTCGAACCGGAGGAGCAAGAGCTGCCCTCGCCGCTCGCCATAAATTGAAATGTGGCAAACAGGCGGGAAAGTGGCCGCGAAATAACAGAAAGTTGGCACAAACCCGCATTTTTACTGCCGGAAAGCCGATTGCATAAGAAGTGATCGGCACAACTGTGTTAGGGTGTCTAACCACCCTGCCGCAGGAGCGCGCCGTGAAAAAGCTGGAAATGAAAGATCTGACCGAGGCCGAAAAAGCCGAGATAGCCTTGTTATTGCAAAAGGCACAAGCCAATGCAGACCACCAGCTGACCAACGGAGAGCGGAACAAGATCCGTGAAGAGGGTCGCCTGAAAATTGTGGCCGACCGCGCCGAAGCAGCCAAGGCTGCTTCCAAGCTGGCTCGCGAGAAAGCCAAAGAGCGTGCCAAGAACCAGGTACTGCCGGAAACCTTCAGCTGGATTGATTCGGTCAGCAACAAGTTTCGCAGCAAGCGCTGATCCCTTCTTGCAAAACGCCCGCTGGCACTTGGTGCCAGCGGGCGTTTGCATGTCTGGGCGATGCTCGATGCGCCAGATTTGGCGCTGCCATTGATTTGCCGCTCAGAAGCTAATCGCAGCAGCAAAGAAGTGATTTACATTGTGGGTTAGAGAGAACGACAACTGACAATCCCCATCTATCGCCACCTTTTCATTTTTTCTCATATTTTTTGCCAGAACTGGCTACATAGTCAGGACAAAAAAGCCGAATCCGGCTTGCAACAGGGTGATATGAGTCTGCACGGATTTTTCTATGCCGTTGAAATGCATCATGTTTACTATAAAAAATGATATTTTTGGTTGTTACAAAACATTAATATCGAGATAAAGTTTGCTTTAAAAATGAGAGCGTGTTTTAATCTTTCTCGATGGTTCGGCAGTTCAGACCTGATTATGTTAGGCAGTCATTTTAGTAAAGCAGTGATTAGCATAAGCGTTATCCTCGGATAATTCTTATCAAATAATTCTCCTTCTTTAGTGCTCCCCATACGTATTGCTGACGAAAAATCAAAAATTGCCATTTAGGTGGCATTCAACACTATTTAAGGAAATTATTATGTCTAACAAAATGACTGGTACCGTTAAGTTCTTCAACGCTGAGAAAGGTTTTGGTTTCATCTCCCCGGCTGACGGCAGCAAAGACGTGTTCGTACACTTCTCCGCTATCCAGTCCACCAGCTTCAAAACCCTGGACGAAGGTCAGCGCGTTGAGTTCACCATCGAGCAAGGCCAGAAAGGCCCGGCTGCTGCCAACGTAGTTGGTCTGTAATTCAAGCCGGAGCATGCTGCTGATGGCTCATGCCAACTGCTGACAGCTCTGCAAGAATTTAAAAAAACCCGCTTCGGCGGGTTTTTTGTTTGTCCCCGCTTTTTCCTCACTGATCTCCCCTCCCCCGACCACTTGATCCCTCCCTTACACACTCTCACCGCTTGAGCCTTAGAATGAGCTCCGAATGGACTCAAAATGTAAAATAGTGACGAAAAAGTCAGGTTATCCGCTGTATTTGCCGCGAATTCTTGCTATTTTGCGCGCCACCAACGCAAACGATTTCCTTCACACTTTCAGGATTAGTTATGGCAAAGCAAGATATGGCCGCCCAAACAGGGACAGGCGGCTTTCTGGACTCTTATTTTTCCATTTCTGCGCGCGGCAGCAGCGTGCGTCAGGAGCTGGTCGCGGGGCTGACCACCTTCCTGGCGATGGTCTACAGCATCATAGTGGTGCCGAACATGCTGGGTGCCGCCGGCTTTGAGCAGGGCCCGGTGTTTGTGGCCACCTGTTTGATCGCCGCCTTCGGCTCCCTGCTGATGGGGCTGTGGGCCAAGCTGCCAATGGCTATCGGTTGCGCCATCTCCCTCACCGCCTTTACCGCATTCAGTCTGGTACTGGGTCAGGGACTGAGTATTCCGGTCGCGCTGGGCGCGATCTTCCTGATGGGTGTGCTGTTCACCCTGATCAGCGTCACCGGCGTGCGCCAGTGGATCCTGGACAACCTCCCCTCCGGCATCGCCCACGGTACCGGCATCGGTATCGGTCTGTTCCTGCTGCTGATCGCCACCAACGGCGTTGGCATGGTGATCAAGAACGAAGGGGCCGGTCTGCCGGTACAGCTCGGTGAAGTGACCGCCTTCCCGGTCATCATGACGGTGCTGGGTCTGGCTGCCATCTTCGGTCTGGAGCGTCGCAAGGTGCCGGGCGGCATCCTGATGGTGATTATCGCCATCTCCATCCTCGGTCTTATCTTCGACCCGAAAGTGACCTGGCAGGGCTTCTTCGCCATGCCGAGCCTGACCGGTGAGAAAGGCTCGCTGGTAGGCAGCATGGATCTGCTGGGCGCCCTCAATCCGGTAGTCATTCCGACCGTACTGGCGCTGGTGATGACAGCCGTGTTTGACGCCACCGGTACCATCCGTGCCGTGGCCGGTCAGGCAGGCCTTATCAACGAACGTGGCCACATCATCAGCGGCGGCAAGGCCCTGACTGCCGACTCCGTCAGCAGCATGGTGGCGGGCGCCGTCGGTGGTGCTCCGGCTGCCGTCTACATCGAATCTGCCGCAGGCACCGCGGCCGGTGGCAAGACCGGTCTGACCGCCGCGCTGGTCGGCGTGCTGTTCCTGCTGATGATCTTCCTCTCCCCGCTGAGCTATCTGGTACCAGCCTACGCCACCGCACCGGCGCTGATGTATGTCGGTCTGCTGATGCTGGGCAACGTCACCAAGCTGGACTTCAGCGACTCGGTCGATGCCCTCTCCGGCATGCTGTGCGCCGTCTTCATCGTGCTCACCTGCAACATCGTGACCGGCATCATGCTGGGCTTCGTGGCGCTGGTCGTTGGCCGCATCTTCGCTGCCGAGTGGAAGAAGCTGAACGTCGGCACCGTCATCATCGCCCTGGCGCTGGTTGTCTTCTACGCCGGTGGCTGGGCCATCTAACCCGTCCGCATATTCCGGTTATAGCGAAGGGCCCTGTGGGGCCCTTTTTCATGGCTGTGAGTCAGCTAACAGTTTCCCGCTCGCTAGCCCTGCGTTGTTTCAGATTGAAACACTTATCCCCCTTCTGCTGTTTCAAATCCGAACCAAATCGCCCGTCATTTTTATCCCTTTTTCTGTCGTTAGACTGGCTCCATCAACCATTTGCCCACCCGTGCGGTGGCAAGCCAAGGAGTGAGCCATGAAGAAACTGATCAATGCCGTCGATGCCGTGGTCCGTGAACAACTGATGGGGATGGCAGCCGCCCACCCCGAGCTCAAGGTACGTATCGAGCCACACTACATCACCCGCGCCGACTCCCCCGTGATGGGCAAGGTGGCGCTGGTATCCGGCGGTGGCAGCGGCCACGAGCCGATGCACGGTGGTCTGGTGGGCAAGGGGATGCTGGATGGCGCCTGCCCTGGCGAGATTTTTACTTCCCCGACCCCGGATCAGATGTACGAGTGCGGTCAGGCCGTTGATGGCGGCGCGGGCGTGCTGTTTCTGGTGAAGAACTACACCGGCGACGTACTCAACTTCGAGACCGCGGTCGAGCTGTTGCACGGCGACGGCGTCAAGGTGGGCTTCGCCCTGATCGATGACGACGTGGCGGTCAAAGACAGCCTCTACACCGCAGGTCGCCGTGGCGTTGCCACGACCGTGCTGTGCGAGAAGCTGGTCGGTGCCGCCGCCGAGGCGGGCTACGATCTGGCGCGTTGCGAGGCGCTGGCCCGTCGCATCAACAACCAGAGCCGCACCATAGGCGTGGCTATGCATGCCTGCACCGTGCCGGCCGCTGGCAAGCCCTCCTTCACTCTGGCGGACAACGAGCTGGAGTTCGGCGTCGGTATCCACGGCGAGCCGGGCATCGAACGTCGCCCCTTCAGCGACCTCAATACCCTGGTGGACGACATGTTCAGCGAGCTGGCGGACAATACCCCCTATGGCCGCACCCTGCGCCACTGGGATCGCACCAGCGGCAGCTGGCAGGAGGAGCACACCTTTATCGAACCGCTCAACAAGGGCGATCGAGTCATCGCACTGGTCAACAGCCTCGGTGGCACCCCCATCTCCGAGCTCTATGGCGTCTATGGCCGCCTCGCTACCCTGTGCGAAGAGGCGGGCATCCATCTGGTGCGCAACCTGATCGGCCCCTACTGCACCTCCCTCGACATGACCGGCATCTCCATCACCCTGCTCAAGGTGGATGATGAGTTGATGACCCTGTGGGATGCCCCCGTTCACACCCCCGCCCTGCGTCGCGGCTGCTAAGGAGTGCCGATAGCCATGCTAAGCAAACACCAAATCGTCAACTGGCTGCTCGACTGCGAACACATCTTTACCGAGCAGCGTGACTACCTCACCGCGCTGGATACCGACATCGGCGACGGCGACCACGGCCTCAATATGCAGCGCGGCTTCGCCAAGGTGGCCGAGAAGCTGCCGGCGGTAGCGGACAAGGATATCGGGCAGGTGCTGAAAACCACCGGCATGACATTGCTCTCCTCGGTCGGCGGTGCCAGCGGCCCACTCTACGGCACCTTCTTTATCCGGGCCGCAGCCAGCAGCGATGCCTGCCAGAGCCTCAGCCTCAGCCAGCTGTGCAAAATGCTGAGCGACGGGGTGGAGGGGATCGTCTCGCGCGGCCATGCCGAGCCGGGCGACAAGACCATGTGCGACGCCTGGTGGCCGGCACTGGCCGCCCTGCAACAGGCGCAGCAGCAAGAGCTGCCCCTCAACGAAGCGCTGGACAAGGCGGTGGTGGCAGCCGCAGCCGGTACCGAGGCGACCATCCAGATGCAGGCCCGCAAGGGGCGCGCCAGCTACCTTGGCGAGCGCAGCATCGGCCATCAGGATGCAGGGGCCACCTCAACCCTGCTGCTGCTGACCGCCCTGCGTGACAGAGCGAGGTTGTGACATGATCGGAATCGTAGTGGTCTCTCACAGCGCCATGCTGGCGGCCGGCTTGAAAGCGCTGGCCGACCAGCTCGGCAGCCCGGCCCGCCTGCTGCTGGCGGCTGGGGTCGATGACCCCGACCACCCCATCGGCACCGATGCCATCGCGGTGATGAGTGCGATTGAAGAAGCGGACGACGGCAGCGGCGTGCTGGTGCTGATGGACTTGGGCAGCGCCCTCTTGAGCGCCGAAACCGCCCTCGAACTGCTGCCCCCGGAGCTGAGCGCGAGGGTACGGCTCTGCCCCGCCCCGCTGGTCGAAGGTACTCTGGCCGCTGTGGTGGCGGCCGGTTCAGGCCTGACGCTGGATGAGGTGGCCGCCGAGGCGCTCGGCGCGCTGGGCCCGAAACAGGCGATGCTGCCAGCCAGCGCGGCGCAGGCCGCCACCGAGACGGCCCCCGTTGTCGACGACGGCTGGCAGCGCTGTGAGGTGGTGGTCGATAACCCCCACGGCCTGCATGTGCGCCCCGCCGCCCGACTGGTGGCCGCCCTCAAGCCCTTTGCCGCCGAACTCAAGCTGCAAAAGGGGGACAAAGAGGCTAATCCCCGCAGCCTCACCCGGCTCGCCATGCTCAACGTGCGTCAGGGCGACCAGCTCACCCTGCTGGCGCGCGGCGAGGATGCCACCGCCGCCCTGGCCAGCTTCCAGCAGCTGGCCTTTGATCGTTTCGGCGACTGACGCCACTGTTTCAAGGGGCTGCACTCGCTCGCTGAGCTTGTGCAGCTTCATTCAAGACGAAGGAGTCCCCGGCACAGCCGCCCCTTCGCCCCGATTCTTAATTCATAAAGAGAGAGGGATAAAATATGGACCGCATCATCATCAGCCCCAGCAAATACGTACAAGGCAACGGGGCCCTAGCCAATATCGGCAACTACGTCAAAGCGCTCGGTAGCAAGCCGCTGATCCTGGCCGACGCCTTCGTCACCAAGCTGGTGGGCGATACTGTGGCTACCAGCTTCCACGGCGCCGGTATCAAGCCGGAGTTCGACTGCTTCAACGGCGAGTGCTCCCGCCCCGAGATCGACCGCCTGCTGGCCCACTGCCAGCAGACCCCGTTTGACGTCATCATCGGCATCGGCGGCGGCAAAACGCTGGATACCGCCAAGTCGGTCGCCTTCTATCAGAAGGTGCCGGTGGTCATAGTGCCGACCATCGCCTCCACCGATGCTCCCACCAGCGCGCTGGCGGTCATCTACACCCCGGAGGGGCAGTTTAGCGAATACCTGATGATCCCGACCAACCCCAACATGGTCATCATGGATACCGGGGTGGTCTCCCGCGCCCCGGTACGGCTGTTGGTCTCCGGCATGGGGGATGCGCTCTCCACCTACTTCGAGGCGCGCGCCAACAAGGTCTCCGGTTGCCAGACCATGGCCGGTGGTGCCTCCACGCTGGCGGCCCAGGCCATCGCCGAGCTCTGCTACAAGACTCTGCTGGCCGACGGCTACAAGGCCAAGCTGGCGGTGGAGCAGGGGCTCTGCACCAAGGCAGTGGAGAACATCATCGAGGCCAACACCTACCTGAGCGGTATCGGCTTCGAGAGCAGCGGACTGGCTGCCGCCCACGCCATCCACAACGGCCTGACCCAGCTGGCCGAGTGTCACCACCTCTACCACGGTGAAAAAGTGGCGTTCGGTACCCTGGTGCAGCTGGTGCTGGAGAATGCGCCGATGGCGGAGATCGAAACCGTGCTGGGCTTCTGCCGCTCGGTGGGCCTGCCGACCAACCTGCATATGATGGGGGTCAAGGAGCTGGATATGGCGCGCCTGATGGAGGTGGCCAAAGCCTCCACCGCCGAGGGCGAAACCATCCACAATATGCCGTTCAAGGTCACCGCCGAGGATGTGCTGGCGGCCATCGTCACCGCCCACCAGCTGGGGCTGTAACCACGCCACGACGGACCTAGCCATATAAGACGGCCCCGCATCTGCGGGGCCTTTTCATTTTCTGCTGGCCGGTTCGCAATGGCTCGCCGTCAGCCGTGATAGTCGGCGGGATCGATCTCGAGCAGTTTGAGCCGTCGCCACAGTGTGGTGCGACTGATACCCAGATGCTGGGCCATCTGGCTCACCTGCCCCTTGCAGGCATGGGCGCAGCGCAGGATGGCCTGCCGCTCCAGCTCCGCCAGCGTGAGCAGCGGTTGCCCCACCACCTCGTCGGCCACCCGTTGATAGCCGTGCCGAATGGCGGCGGGCAGCGCCTCGGGCGGGATCGGCCCCTGACCGGCATGAAGCAGCGCATGCTCGACGGCGCTGCGCAGCTCCCCCAGATTGCCGGGCCAGGGATAGGCGAGCAGACAATCGAGGGCCGCCGGACTGAACTGGCGCACCGGCTCGCGCCCCTGCGCTGCCAACTGCTGGCTGATCAGGCCCGGCAGATCGGCCGCGCGCTCCCGCAATCCCGGCAGCCACAGCTCGCACGCCTGCAAGGCATAGAGCAGCTGGCGGCCAAACAACCCCTCCTGCACCAGCTGCTCCAGCGGGGCGCTGCTGGTGGCGATGATCCGCACCTTGAGCGGCAGGATACGGGCCGAATCGAAGCGCTGGATGCGACCGGTCTTGAGCAGTTGCAGCAGCGCCGCCTGCATGGGGGCAGAGAGGCACTCCACCTGCTCCAGCACTAATGTGCCGCCGTGGGCCAGCTCGAACTTGCCCGCCCGCTCCTGCCCCGCCTCGTCGGAACCCATCAGCTCCAGCGCCATCCGCTCGCTCGGCAGCGCCTTGCAGTTGAGGGTAATAAGCGGCCCGGCGGCCCGCTCGCTGCCAAAGTGGATCGCCTCCGCCAGCTGGGCCTTGCCCACCTCCTCCTCGCCGCGCAGCAGGATCGGCCCCTGACTCTGGGCCGCCTGCCGGGCGTAGCGCAGCAACTTGCGCATGGCGCTCGACTCCCCCACCAGTGCCGACAACTCGGGCACCGTCTGGCGCAACTGGTGAATGGCCCGCAGCCGATCGACCGGGTGCAGCAGGGCGATAAAGCTGACCCCCTCCGGCCCCGGCAGCGGCTTGAGGCTCACCAGCACATTGATAAACTCCCCCTCCTGCGCGCCAAGCCGCTCCAGCGTCACCTCCACATGACTCAGTGGCGTTTGCCCCCTGATGGCCAGCTGCAACCGCTGGGGCAACAACAGGTGCTGCTCCAGCGGCTGGCCGAGACAGAGTGCGGGATCGAGCCGCAGCCGGTGGGCTGCCAGCGCGTTGAGGTAGCGCAGCCGCCCCTGCGGATCCCAGGCCAGCACGCCGTCATCCATGCCGTCGAGCAGGGCGTAAAGTTCGCTCAGGTGGTGCTGGGACTCCTGCATCAGGGTCTCCATCTGCAGCAGATGAGCCAGCTCGCGCCCGGCACTGACGGCGAGCGCCAGATCGCCGGCGCTCGCCTCCTCCACCTTGCAGATCAACGCGATGATGGCGACCTGACGGCCATTGCTGTTGTAGACCGGGCTGGCACAGCTGTGCCACGGGTGGAGGGTCTGATTGAAGTGTTGAGCACCGCTGACGCAGAGCGGCACGCCCTCCAGCGCGGCCAGATTGATGGCATTGGTGCCGATACGCCCCTCGCTGAAAAAGGCGCCGGGGCCAAACCCCAGCGCCGCCAGCTCGCGCAGGGTGGCGGGGTGGCCGGTCCGGGCCAGCAGGCAGCCGCTCTCGTCGGTGAGCAGCAGGGCGCAGGGGCGCCCCTCCATAAATTCGTAGAGATCTTCGAGGGCCATCTCGCCGGTGGTGAGCAGATCCCGTTTGCGCTGGCGCAGGCTCTGCAAGGTCTGCCCCTTGGCGCTGTGGGGTGGATGCCAGAGGGTGGCACTGGTCTGGTGGGCGCAGCGCAGCCAGGAGGCCTGCAGATAGTCAGGCCAAGCAAGCAGCGGCTGAAGGTCAGATGGCATGGTCACAGCAATATCCGGCAAGATGTGAGCCGACCATTTAACCACGCCAGCGCCCCCGATTCAGTGACCTGCCTCAGAGGGTGGCAACGTTTAAAGACACCAGGTTGCCGCTAAGCGGCACGTACAGTCCTGACTGCCCGCAGCACGCTCTGGCGCCCCTGCCAGTAACCCTGCAGATAGCCGGACTCCAGCTTGACCGGATCCTGGGTAAAACGGGAGACCATGAAATCGGCCGGTGGCGCGATCACCTCGATCTCGCAATCGGCAGGGGGATTGGCGATGAAATCGAGTGCCCGGTTGTAGGCAAGATCCCGCTCCAGCATGGCTTGCGCCAGCGCAGGCTGGGTTTTCAGCAAGGCTTTGACCATCCAGCAGAAACGGGCCGGCTTCTTGCGATAGCCCCAGGGTTCCGAGAGCACCACCGTCATCCGCCGCGCCCCGCGCCGATAGGCCTCGATCACCGGAATGGAGTCGCTGATGCCGCCATCGGCCATCGGGCGACCATCGACGTAGGGGGTATCGTGCTGCACCACCGGCAGGGCGCAGGTGGCAGTCAGCACCTCATCCATGTTGTCGGGCCGCACCGGCAGATAGATGGCCTTGCCGCTCGCCACATCGGTCGCCACCGCGTAGAAGGGAATGTCGCGGGCGCAGAAGGCCTCGAGATCCAGCGGGAAGCGATGGCGACTGGCCTGCCACAGCCAGCCGATGTCCACCAGATCGCCCCCTTTGACGAAACGCAGGGGATCGAGAAAACGGGAGCTGCAAGCCAGCTCGGTGATGATGTGGTGACTGCGGCGCGGCTGCTCGCTCAGATAAGAGACCAGATTGGTGGCACCGGCCGAGACGCCCATGACGAAATCGAACGGGTAGTGGTGACTTTCGACAAACGCATCGAGCACGCCGCTGGCAAAGATGCCGCGCATCGCGCCCCCTTCGACAATCAGGGCGCAAGAGTGGGAATTAAACATAACAAGGCTCCGTCAGCTGTAATACCTGCCGGGATCGATACCGGCCCAGTGATGGACGCCTTCATGCAGAACATCAAGACGCCGCAGCAGGACGATTCAGGCTCACTCGCACAAGCCAGAAGCGGGCAGGAGCAAACCTGAACCGTGAAGCGACCCCCAGTATATGCAGCGCACAAACCTTCAAAAAATGAATTTAAATAATAAAAAACATGCCTTTTTAGCATGATTGAGTGCATCGGCAGAGACGGCCCTTTATCCGGTAATAGCCCCATCAGGATCAAGGCAGCCCGGGCCCGAACGTCCCGTCGACGGGGTTGTAGTGGTAGGCCCGATAATCAAAGTCCACCTTATCAAGGCGCGGATTGGCCAACTCGAACAACAGGCGCCTGGGGAGCTGCGCCTGCTCGAGGGAAGGTTTGAAGTGGCGCAGCCAGAGCTGTTGCAGCGAGCCATCCCGCCACGCCAGTTTGAGGCCGACCGAGAGGCGGCGGATGGCGGCCTGATTATCCTTGTGGGTGTAGAAGAGGTGGAGGAAGGGATAGTGCAGCGCCACTCGCCGATCCACGGTGAGGCCGGGCAGATCACTGTGCTGCTCCTGCTCGATAAAGAGCTCGTTGGCACCGCGGCAGAAGAGATCGATGCGGCCACGGGCCACCAGCTTGAACAGCCGCTCGTAACCGTCGATCTCCTGCACCTTGAATCCCCCATTACGCAGGATCTCCGCATCCTGCCAGCCACGCCCCTGCCCGTGCAGAAATTGCTGCAGCTCGGTCAGGGTATTGACCCTTGCCACTGCGTCGGCCTGCTGCGGACTGACAAAGCAGATGCGATAACCGAGGATGCCCAGCTCCACCGGAAAACGGACGTAATCCAGCGCTCCGCTCTCCGCGGCCGGACGCAGACTGTCGGCCACAAACAGATTGGGGTATTGCTGAGTCTGCACAATCTGTCGCATCCGGATACGGTTCATCGGCGGCGCGGTTCGCAGCTCGTAGTCACCGAAGCTGTCGCGGGTCTTCTCCAGCGCCAGCTGCAACAGATCGCGAAAATAGAGGGTACGCAAGTCCCGATCGCTCTCGGGGCTGATATGAGTGATGACGTCGCTCGCCCGTAGGGGACTGGCAAGGAGGGAAAGGCTGCACAGCAGCAAGCAGGAAGCGAGGCGATGAAAGGTCATACTGCTCATCCCGGGAATACAGGCTCACTAGAGTGTAGCGCCGAGGCGAGCAGCCTTCTAAAGGGAAGCCCGGCCTACCAAAACATCCGGCCCAGCAGGGGCGCCAGCAGCACGGTCACCATGCCGGCGATCATCATCACCATGCTGGAGACCACTCCCTCCTCATTACCCATCTGATAGGCCCTAGCGGTGCCGGCGCCGTGGGCCGAGGCACCAAACCCCGCCCCCTTGCCGAGACGGCTGCGAATGGCCAGCACGGTGAGCACGCTCTCCCCCACCGCCATGCCGATGACACCGGTCAGCACCACAAACAGCGCGGTAAGATCGCTCTGACCGCCGATGGCGCGGGTCGCCTCCACCGCAAACGGCGTGGTGATGGAGCGCATCGCCAGACTGCGTTGCAGCATGTCGGAGAGATCGAGCCAGCGGGCAAGCAGCACGGTGCTCCCCACCGCCATGATGACCGATGCGACCACCCCCACCGACAGCGACAGCCAGTGGCGACGAATGAGCTGGCGGTTCTCGTAGACCGGCACCGCGAAGGCGACGGTCGCCGGGCCCAGCAGCCAGAGCAGCCAGTGGGATTCCGCCATGTAGTCCTGATAGGGGATGTGGAACAGCAGCACCACGGCCACCAGCAGGGTCGGCGCCAGCAGCAGTGGCATCAGCGGCAGGATCCGCTTTTTGCCGTAGAGCCATTTGCTGGCGTAGTAGAAGAGCAGGGTAAGGGCGAAACAGATCAGCCCGAGCAGGGTATCAGACATGACGGCGACTCCGGCGGGCCAGTTTCAGTTCGAGGCGGTAAACCCGATCTACCACCAGCGCCGTGGTGCCGAGTACCAGGGTGGTGCTCACCAGCAGCACCACCATGATGCGCCACCCCTCTTGCAGCAGCAGCTCCTGATAGTTGACCACCGCCACCACGGCGGGGACGAAGAAGAGCAGCATCTCGGCCAGCAGCCAGCGAGCCCCCGCGCTGAACCACTCGGCCTTGACCACCCCGAGCAGGATGCAGACCAGCAGCAACAGCATGCCGGTGAGGTTGGCAGGCAGCGGCAGATGGAGGGTACGCACCGCGGTATCGGCCAGCAGCCAGATGGCTGCCAGCAACACAATCTGGAAGGGAGTCTGTAACCAGCGCAAGCAGAGGGCTTTCATGATCATCGTCTTTCTGTGAACCGGCTCACAGTATAGAGTTGAGCAAAACCTGCCAGAAATGAATTAAAATTATCGAATTCATGCCACATAGGCATACTTAATCCCGTAACCGCCAACACGAGTCGAGAGAGTCCATGGATATTCGCGCCCTGCGCTATTTTGTCGAACTGGTACGGGAAAAAAGCTTCACCCGCGCCTCTGAAAAGCTGTTCGTCACTCAGCCCACCATCAGCAAGATGATCCGCAATATCGAGGAGGAGCTGGGCCAACCCCTGCTCAACCGGGAAGGGCGCCGCTTCACCCTGACCGACAGCGGCCAGGTGCTGTTCAACCGTGCCCAGACCATCTTGGCTGAGATGCAGCAGCTGGAGGCCGAACTGGCGGATCTGCAGAGCCTGCAACATGGTCGCCTCACCCTCGGCATTCCCCCCATGGTGGGTCACGTCTATGCGGATCTGATCCGCGCCTACCGCACCCGCTATCCCAAGGTGGAGCTGACCCTGGTGGAGTACGGCGGCCGTCGCATCGAGCAGGCGGTGCTGGAGGGGGAGCTGGATCTCGCCATCACCATGCTGCCGACCAAAGAGGGGGGCGCCCTCAGCGCGCTGGAGCTGGATCAATACCCGATCCGGGTAGTGCTGCCTGATCAACCCCGCTGGCATGGCGAGACGCCGCTGCGGCTGGAGTCCCTGCAGGAGGAGCCCTTCCTGCTCTATACCCAGGCGTTTACCCTGAGCGAGCGGTTGGAGCAGGCATGTCAGGAGGCGGGCTTTGTGCCGCAGGTGGCGGCGCGCAGCAGCCAGTGGGATTTTCTCACCGCCATGGTGCGCAGCGGCATGGGGGTCGCCTTCTTGCCGGAGCCGGTCTGCCACCGGCTGACCCCGGATGGTCTGGTGCTGCGGCCGCTGGAGCCCGAATTGAGCTGGCGACTCGGGGTGATCTGGCCGAGCGAGCGCTATCTGTCGCGCACCGCCGAGGCTTGGTTGGCCATCTGCCGCCAGCGGCAGGCACCTCAGTAATCGCCGAAGCGATCGGTCTGCGGATTGTAGAAGTAGGGGCGGTAATCGAAGCTGATCCCGTCGAGGAAGGGATTATCCAGTCGCAACATTCGGCGCTGGGAGAACTTGGCAAAGGCGATGGCCGGGCCAAAGCTCTTGCGCCACAGCGCCTGTAGCGAGCCATCCTGCCACGCCAGCTGCAACCCCCGTTCGACCCGCTGCAGCGCCTCGCGATTGTTGGGATTGGTGTAGAAGACCCGAGGCAGCGGGTAGTAGATCAACAGCGCATCGTCCACCAACAGATCCGTCATCTCCTTGTGGGTCAGCTGCTCGCTGCGCAGCTCGCTCACCCCGCGGCAGAAGAGATCGAAGCGGCCCCGCGCCACCATTTTGAACAGCTTTTCGTACCCCTCCACCTCCACCACCTCCATCCCGGCGTAGCGCAGGATATCCACATCCAGCCACCCCTTGCCCTGACCGAAGGTGAACTGGCGCAGCCCCTTGAGGTCGGTCACTTTGCTCACCGCCGCCTTTTGCTGCGGGCTGACAAAACAGATGCGGTAGCTGACGATCCCCAGATGGATGGGAAAACGGACATAGGCGAGCCCCAGATCTTCGCGGGTGCTGCTGTAGCTGTCCATTACAAAGAGGTTGGGATAACTGTCTAGCTGCATACTGACCCGCTCGCGCGCCTTGGTCATGGGCGGCGCAGGCTCCAGCAGATAGTCGCCAAACTGGTCGCGGGTCTTGTCGAGGGCGAGCCGCAGCAGCTCCCGATCATAGGTGGTACGCGGATCCCGCTCGCTCTCCGGGCTGATATAGGTAAACCGGGTGGCCGCCTGTCCGGTCAGCGACAACATGCAGAGCAGAGCGGCAGCCAGCAGATGCAGGGGTGACATAAACCGCGCCTTGGCTGAAGGGGTTCTTTCAGTGTAGCCCCTAGCTTGGCCGCTCGGCCCTGCCGCCACCCCACGCTCTCCTCCACTTTTCGGCCAGTCGCATCCATCAGCCTACTCCCCCACCGGAGGTGTGCTTCTGAGCGATGTGGCATAACGCTGATAGGCAGCAGAGTCGCGCACCTGCTCGATGGCATCCCACGCCTGCCGGCTTTGTCGGGGATGAGATTGATAGAAGCGGTGAGAGAAGACCAGATAGTAGGGCTTCTCCACCAGTACCGGCGACAGCCGCTCGATACGGGCCTGCAACGCGGGATGGGCCGCCAGAATGCTGTCGGCCACCTCGGTCTGGATGGCGGTCGCCTGCGCCCGATCCATCACCAGCTTTTTCAACATGATCAGCGGGTCACGGCTGGAGTCATCCACCTCGGCTCCCGCAGCCTGCAACCAGTCGACGATGGAGAATCCCGACTGGGCCGCCACCATGCCCTTGATCCTGAGGGTGGTGCCATCCCACTGGCTCTTGCCCCCCTTTAGCTGGTAGAGGCTGTAGCTCTCGGTCAGCAGCCGCTTGGCGGGGTCGGGTTTGCCCTCACGCATGGGATAGACCCCCACCCTGGTCGCCCGCTCGACGCTGTAACTCATCTTGATGGCCGCATCCATCTGGCCACTGCTCACCCGAGAGAGGCAGCGCTTCCACGGCAGCGGCGTCAGCACGATCTCGGCATTGAGGGCGGTAGCAACCGCCTTTAGGTGATACTGGACAATCCCCTCCCCCGATTGCAGCAGCCAGGGGTAGGAGTCACTGTTTTCGAGGCAGGTACGCAGCGTAAAGACCGGGGCTGCACCGCCGGTGGCAGGCAGCAGCAACGCGATGAAGAGCAAGGAGAGGGCAGATGCGTGCATGGGCCATCTCCTTTGCGGCAATGATCTCTCCCTTACTCTATCAGAGCTGCGCACCTGATAACCCGGCTCAGGGTTGTGAACCGAAATCATCCGTCAGCGGGTTGTAAAGGTAGGGGCGATAGTCAAAACCGTCCTTGGGTAACTGCGGATTGCCGAGCCGGACAATCTGGCGAGCCCCCAGATTGGCAAACACCAGCGAGGGTTGGAAGTGATGGCGCCAGAGCCGTTTGAGCGAACCATCCTGCCAGGCCAGTTGCAGACCGCGCTCAAGGCGCTCGCGCTCCTGAACGTAGCGGGCATTGCTGTAGAACACGTGGATCAGCGGATAGAAAAGGGCCAGATGGCGATCGACCGTCAAACCGGCCACCTTGCCCTGATGAGATTGCCACTCCGACAGGATCTCGTTGGCCCCACGACAGAAGAGATCGATGCGCCCTCGTGCCACCATACGAAACAGCGACTCGTAGTTATCCACCTCATGCACAGTCAGCCCGCCGTTGCGCAGGATCACCGCATCCTGCCAGCCGGTGCCCACCCCTTGAGTGAAGTGGCGCAACTGATCCAGGGTGTTCACCCGCGCCAGCTCGGCAGCACGATCCGAGCCGACGAAACAGACCCGATAGCCGAGGATCCCCATATCGATCGGGAACGGGATCGATGCCACCTGATCCGCCACTGCCTCCCCCTGATAAGGCCAGCTGTCGACAATAAAGAGGGCGTTTTTGCCCTGCTCCTGCACCTCGATCCGCATCCGCGCCTTGTTCATCGGCAGGGAGTCCAGCAACTCGTAGTCGCCATATTCGGGGCGAGTTTTCTCTAGCGCCAGCTGCATCACCTCACGGTAATAACGCATCCGCATATCCTGACTGTTTTCAGGGCTGAGCAGGGTAAAACGGGTGGCAGCCAGCAAGGTAGAGGGGAGGGATAAACAGAGGCAAAGCAACAGAAGTCGGTACATCATGGCTGAACTCATACAACGGGGTTCACCCATTATAGACTGGCAAGCACCCCGTTGAGCACAGGGCACGCGCCCGCTCACAGGTGGGGCTATCCGGGCCACCACAGGCCCGGAGAACAGGTTCACAACGTGCCCGGCACTACTCTTCGCCGATGGGAGCGGCGATCCACTTCATCAGCGTCAGCATATCCTGCGGCGCCACACCGACCGAGAGGCCGCGCTTGCCGCCGCTCACCAGGATCTCGTCAAACTGCAGCGCCGACTCGTCGAGCACGGTGGGCAGCAGCTTCTTCTGGGCCAGCGGGCTGATGCCACCCACCTTGTAACCGGTCAGCTTCTCCGCTTCCGCCGGTTTCATCATCTCCACCTTCTTGAGGCCAGTCGCCTTGGCCAGCTGCTTCAGACTGCACATGCCGGATGAGGGAACGATGGCCACCACCGCCTGCTTGTCGTGATGGGCAACCAGAGTCTTGAACACCTGCGCCTCCGGCAACCCGAGCTGGGTCGCGGCATGCTTGCCGAAATCATCGTGGGCTTCGCACTCATAGGGGTAGAGCTTGTGGGGGATTTTGAGCTTCTTCAGCAGGTTGATGGCAGGAGTCATGATGGTTGCCTTGAATCGAATCGCATAAAAACAAGGCCAAACAGTCTGCGCCTGCGTGGCGAGTGATGCAAGCCGGAGGGGAAATCTGTACCCATCACCGGTAATGAGTAGAGAGCAATGAACAAGATGAATTGTGCCGCTTGCCGAATTAAACACAGGACGAGTCAGGGCTAAAATCATTTCCGAGCCGTACAATGCGCTGCGCTTGCTGCACCCTACAAAATACAGTCCAAAACATGGGTGGGGTTCCCATCGAGCCGAATTCTGCTGGGCAACAAAAAACAAAGGGCACCTTGTCGGCGCCCTTTGGCTGGATGGATATCGCTGAAGCCTGCTGGCTTGGGCTGGCGATCAACCGGTGTTGCGCATACCTGCCGCAATACCGGCGATGGTGACCATCAGCGCCTTGTCCAGCTCGGGGTGCAGGGTCTCCGGGTGGTTGCGGGAGCGGTTGAGCAGCTCGGCTTGCAGCACGTTGAGCGGGTCTGTGTAGGGGTTGCGCAGCTTGATGGACTCCTTGATCCAGGGCTGATCCTCCAGCAGATCCCCGCGCGGGCTCAGTTTCAGCACCACCTCGATGGATTCGGCGAGCTCCTGACGCAGCTGTTTGCCAAGGCCCCACAGCTCCTGCGGCACCAGACGGGTGTCGTAGTACTCGGCGAGCCAGACGTCCGCCTTGAGGAACACCATCTCCAGCATCTCGAGGCGAGTGCGGAAGAAGGGCCACTGGGCGCTCATCTCTTCCAGCACCGCCAGCTTGCCGCCGTCGATGGCCTGTTGCAGCGCCTTGTGGGCACCGAGCCAAGCCGGCAGCATCAGGCGGTTCTGGGTCCAGGCGAAGATCCACGGAATGGCGCGCAGGCTCTCGACGCCGCCGTTAGGCTTGCGCTTGGAGGGACGGGAGCCGAGCGGCAGCTTGCCGAGCTCCATCTCCGGGGTGGCGGCACGGAAGTAAGGGACGAAGTCCGGATGACCGCGCACAATGCTTCGGTAGTGATCGCAGGAGTCGGCGGCCAGCTGTTCCATCACCTCGCGCCAGCACTCTTTCGGCTTGGGCGGCGGCAGCAGGTTCCCTTCCAGCACGGCGCTGGTGTAGAGCTCCAGACTCTTGATCGCCACTTTCGGCAGACCGAACTTGAAGCGGATCATTTCCCCTTGTTCGGTGGTACGCAGACCGCCGCGCAGGGATCCCGGCGGCTGGGAGAGGATGGCCTGATGGGCAGGGGCACCACCGCGACCGACGGTACCGCCACGGCCATGGAACAGGGTGAGGCGGATATTGTTGGCTTCGGCCAGCCCCACCAGGGATTCCATGGCGGCGTACTGGGCCCAGCCAGCGGCCATCATGCCCGCATCCTTGGCAGAGTCGGAGTAACCGATCATCACGTACTGACGGCCCTGAATGTAGCCGCGATACCAGTCCACCGAGAGCAGACGCTCCATTACGGCGGTGCCTGCCATCAGGTCATCCTGGGTTTCAAACAACGGGGCGACCGGCATGCGGAACTTGCAACCCGCCTCTTTGAGCAGCAGTTGCACCGACAGCACGTCGGACGGCGCACCGGCCATGGAGATGATGTAGATGCCAAACGCATCGGGGTCGTGCTCGGCGATGACCTGACAGGTATCCAGCGTCTCGCGCACCTCGGCGCTCGGCTCCCAGTCGTGAGGAATGAGCGGGCGGCGAGAGTTCAGCTCGTTGAGCAGGAAAGCCTGCTTGTCATCTTCGCTCCACTCGGCGTAGTCACCCAGACCCAGATAGCGGGTCAGCTCGGAGAAGACCAGCCCGTGACGCTCGCCATCCTGACGGATATCCAGCTTGACCAGATGGATGCCGAAACAGGCGACCTTGCGCAGCACGTCCAGCAGCATGCCATCGGCGATGTTGCCCATGCCGCAAGCGTGCAATGAGTGGTAGCAGAGCTCCAGCGGCTCGCGCAGCTGGGCGGTAGTCTTGACCAGATCCTGGCTCTCGCTCGCCTGGCCCTGCACCTTGGCGGTCAGGTGCTCCTTGGTTTCGCGCAGCGCTTCACGCAGCTCGCGCACCAGCGCGCGGTAGGGCTCGGGGTGATCGCCAACGCGAGCACGCACGACGTCGGTACAGTCGGACATGGAGAGCTCGGAGGTGAGCTCCTTGATGTCTTTGTAGAACAGGCTCACCGCCATCCAGCGGCCTAGCTCCAGCACTTCGGCAGTCACCTTGGCGGTAACGAAGGGGTTGCCGTCGCGGTCACCGCCCATCCAGGAGGTGAACTTGACCGGCGCGGCATCCAGCGGCAGCCGCACACCCAGATGGTGTTGCAGACGCTCGTCCAGATTGCGCATGAATTCGGGGATGGCAGGCCACAGGCTGTTCTCCACCACGGCGAAGCCCCACTTGGCCTCGTCGACCGGAGTCGGGCGCTGTTCGCGGATCTCGTTGGTGTGCCACGCCTGATTGATCAGCTGCTCGATGCGATTGAGGATCTTGTCCCGCTCGCGGGGCAGCAGGTCGGAGAGCTCCAGCGCCTCGAGGCAGTCGTTGAGCTGTACGTGCTTGTGGATCAGGGTGCGGCGGGTCACCTCGGTGGGGTGAGCGGTCAGCACCAGATCGATATCCAGCTCGCGCACGGCCTGAATGATGGCCTCTTGCGACAGGTTGGACGCTTTCAGCTTGTCGAACATCTGCTCCAGCGGGTCCGGGGTGCAGACCTGCTCTTCACAGCGACGGGAGATGGTGTGGAACTGTTCCGCCACGTTGGCCAGATTGAGGAACTGGCTGAAGGCGCGGGCCACCGGCAGCAGTTCATCATCGCTCAGGGTGCGCAGGGTATCGAGCAGACGTTCCCGGTCTGATTCATTGCCCTTGCGGGAGGACTTGGCCAATTGGCGAATGGTTTCGATCTTGTCGAGAAAGGCCTGACCCTGATGATCCTTGATGGATTTACCCAGCAGCTGACCCAGCATACCTACGTTGGCGCGTAGTGCGGCGTACTTTTCGTTCATTCCACATCCTTATCTTGTTGGTGCCTGACACCCATCCGGGGTGCTAGACGACCTCACTTATTGTTGTGCGATTACAACATATGCTCCGTCATCTTAGGGTGACAATCTACCCAGATTGTCTGCGCAAGGTCAAATAACAGGCCGATTCAGAACATGTATTTCCATCACCACTCCACAACCGGCTTGTTATGTAACTTACTTACAGTTTTTACGCCCCTTTCACCGCCGCCGCTACAGGCAAAAACGTCTGATCAGGTGCTGCAACACCGAGGTGGTCGGCTTGACGAAGGAGAGGTCGAGATACTCATCCGGCTGGTGCGCCTGGGTGATATGGCCGGGGCCCATCACTATGGTCTCGCAGCCAAGCTGCTGGATAAACGGCGCCTCGGTGCAGTAGTTGACCGACTCGGCGACGCGGCCGCTCGCCTTCTCAGCTTCGCGCACCAGCACAGAGTCGTCGGCGCAGGCGTAGGCGGGAATGGGTTCATGCAGATGTTGCAGATGCAGACAGCCCGGCTGGTGGATCTCGATGGGCGACAGTGCCTCTTTGAGCATCCCCATCAGCTCATCCGGCCCCACCTGCGGAGTGGGTCGCAGGTCGATATGCAGCTCGCAGCAGCCGCAGATACGGTTCGGGCTGTCCCCGCCCTGAATGTAACCCAGGTTCAGGGTCGGCTGTGGCACGGCAAAGCGGTGGTCGGCGTAGCGATCTTTCAGATCCTGCTGCAAGCGCAGCACCTGCCCCATCGCCTTGTGCATGATCTCCATGGCGTTGACGCCGTTGGCGGGATCCGAGCTGTGACCGCTCTTGCCGGTAATACGGATCGCCTCCGACATGTGCCCTTTGTGGGCCACCACCGGCACCAGTCCGGTCGGCTCGCCAATCACGGCGTAGTCGGGTTTGAGCTCGGCCGCCGCGGCGATGGCGCGGGCCCCCGCCATGGTGGTCTCTTCGTCGGCAGTGGCGAGAATGCGCAGCGGCTTGGTCAGCTTGGTGAGGTCAATATCTTTGAGCGCCTCCACGATAAAGGCGAAGAAGCCCTTCATGTCGATGGTGCCGAGGCCATAGAGACGATTGCCCTCTTCGGTCACCTTGAAGGGATCCTTGCTCCAACCCCCCTCATCGAACGGCACCGTATCGGTGTGGCCCGCCAGCAGCAGACCGCCCTCCCCCTGACCCATCGTCGCCACCAGATTGAATTTGCCCGGCAGATCGGGGAGCGCCGTCACCTCGCACTGAAAACCGAGCTGACCGAACCAGTCGGCCAGCAGCCGGATCACCGCCTCATTGCTCTGATCCCACTTGGGATCCGTGCTGCTGATAGAGGGAATCGCAATAATATTCTTATAAAGTGAAAAAAAATCCAGATTGGCCATCAGCTCCTCCTTGCGTCCCCGGAATGTTTCTGTTAGAAAATACAAATGCAAAGTGAGTGCATTAATATTCTGTAATTTTACCTGAATATCTGGCTCATCAACAAAGGCTTCTAGTTGTAAGGGAAAGTTAATGTTCTGTCACCTGATCTATAACCGACGACACACACCCGCCTGAATTGCCCCTCCGCACTTGTGCAAAGGGGCGCTCGAACACCCTTGTGCACTGCAGCGTCATGCTGTGAATCTCGAACTCTGACTTGGAATATTCAACATGCTTAACACCGTTATCGTCGGTGCCAGTGGCTACGCGGGAGCCGAACTGGCCGCACTGGTACAGAACCATCCACAACTCAAACTGTTCGGCCTCTACGTCTCCGCCGGCAGTCAGGATGCCCACAAGCGCTTCTCTTCCCTGCATCCCCAGTGGGTAGGCGCCCTCGATCAGCCGCTGCTGCCGCTGGACGACGATGGCATGACCCGGATCCTGACCCAGGCCGATCTGGTGCTGCTGGCCACCGCCCACGAGGTGAGCGCCGAGCTGGCGCCCAAGTTTCTCGCCAAGGGGCTGCCGGTGTTCGATCTCTCCGGTGCCTTCCGGGTCAAGGATCAGGGCTTTTACGACAGCTTCTACGGCTTCACCCACGACAGCGAACAGTGGCTGGATCAGGCCGTCTATGGTCTGGCGGAGTGGAATGCCGATGCCATCGCTACCGCCCAGCTGATTGCGGTGCCGGGTTGTTATCCGACCGCCTCCCTCTGTGCTCTCAAGCCGCTGCAGCAGGATGGCCTGATTGCCAAGGGGTGGCAGCCCATCATCAACGCCGTCTCAGGGGTTTCCGGTGCCGGGCGCAAGGCAGCCATCAACACCAGCTTCTGCGAAGTGAGCCTCAACCCTTACGGCACCTTCAATCACAGACACCAGCCGGAGATCAGCCACCACCTCGGCAAGGAGGTGCTGTTCCAGCCCCACCTTGGCAACTATGTGCGCGGCATTCTGGCCACCATCTATGTGCAGCTGGCGGACGGCGTCACCCCCACGCAGGTGGATCAGGCCTTCCTCAAGGCTTACGAAGGCAAGCCGCTGGTGCGCCTCACCGGCCAGATGCCCTCTATTCGCGGTGTGGCAAACACCCCTTACTGCGATATCGCCTGGCAACAGCAGGGCAACATGCTGGTGGTGGTATCCGCCATCGACAACCTGCTCAAGGGCGCCGCCTCGCAAGCCATGCAGTGCATAAATATCAAATTTGGTTTTGAACCGGCCACCGGCCTGATTTAAGGACTTAGGAAGGATCTCGAACATGGACAAACAGACGTTGGTAATCACGTTGAGTTCGGTGCCCTTTCCAGTTGGACATAACAGCGCTATTACGCAGGCCAATGCCTGATTTAAGGAAGGATTGAGAGATATGGACAAGCAAACTCTGGTAATCAAGCTGGGCGGCGCCCTTATCGAGAACGACGAGGCGCTGACCGCCCTGTTCGCCACCCTCAAAACCTTTCTCGACGATCAGCACCGTCCGCTGGTGCTGGTACACGGCGGTGGCTGTCTGGTGGATGACCTGCTCAAGGGGCTGGGTCTCACCTCTACCAAGAAGAACGGCCTGCGGGTGACCCCGTTCGAGCAGATCCCCTTTATTGCCGGGGCGCTGGCGGGCACTGCCAACAAGCAGATGATGGCCAAGGCGATCGCCACCGGCATTCCGGCGGTGGGGCTCTGTCTGGCGGATGGCGGCCTCTGTCAGGTGACCCAGCTCGACCCGGATCTCGGCGCTGTCGGCGAGTGCAAGCCGGGTAATCCGGCACTGGTGGCGGGGATCCTCGGTCAGGGCTTCCTGCCGGTGGTGAGCTCCATCGGCATCACAGCCGACGGGCAGCTGATGAACGTCAACGCGGATCAGGCGGCCACCGCCATTGCCGAGGCGCTCGGTGCCGATCTGGTGATGCTCTCCGATGTGAGCGGCATCCTCGATGGCAAGGGCAAGCTGGTGCCCCAGCTCGACAAGCTGACCGCGCTGGATCTGATGGAGAAAGGGGTGATCCGCGATGGTATGGCGGTCAAGGTAGAAGCGGCCCTGCACGCCGCCCAGACCCTCGGCAAGCCGGTCTGTGTTGCCAGCTGGCGTTACCCGGATCAGCTGCTCAAGCTGCTGGCTGGCGGCGCGGTCGGCACTCAAGTGGCTATTTGATCTCCACCGGAACAAGGAACATCCGATGCAACATCTTCTGAAAGACAGTGATCTGAACAAAGCCCAGATCGAAGCGCTGATTGCGCTGGGCAAAGCAGTAAAGGCCGACCCGAAGAAGTACAGCCAGGCGCTGGCCGGCAAGAGTGTGGTCACCCTGTTCGAGAAACCCTCCCTGCGCACCCGGGTCACCTTCGACATCGGCATCGCCAAACTGGGCGGCCACAGCGTCTATCTGGATCAGCAGAACGGCGCGCTGGGCAAGCGGGAGTCGGTGAAGGATTTCGCCGCCAACCTGTCCCGCTGGTGTGATGCCATCGTCGCCCGGGTGTTCGATCACCAGACCCTGGTCGAGCTGGCGGAGCACGGCTCAGTGCCGGTGGTGAACAGTCTGTGCAACCTCTACCACCCCTGTCAGGGGCTGGCCGACTTTATGACCATTGCCGAGCACTACGACGACCTGTCGAAGGTGAAGCTTGCCTACCTCGGTGATGGCAACAACGTCAGCCACTCTCTGCTGCTGCTGGGGGCCACCCTCGGCACCGACGTCACCCTGATCTGCCCGAAAGGCCACGGCCCGGATACCCAGATCTTCCTGCAGGCGCAGGCATTGGCGGCCAAGTCGGGAGCTACCATCCACATCAGCGATGACGTGGCGGATATCGAAGGGTTCGATGTGGCCTACACAGATACCTGGGTCTCCATGGGTGACAACACCCCGATGGAGCAGGTCAAAGACCTCTTTATGCCTTACCAGATCAACCAGGCCCTGCTCGACCGCACCGGCATCCAGCACGTGCTGCATTGCCAGCCGGCTCATCGGGAGCTGGAGATCACCTCGCAGGTGATGGATGGCCCCGCCTCCCTCATCATGGACGAGGCCGAAAACCGGATGCATATCCAGAACGCCGTGTTGCTGACCCTTCTCGGCGGCAAGTAACGCGGCAATCAACCTGAATCACGACCCTTTATCGAATCATCATGGAGAGAAGTAAAATGAGCGGAATCAACAAGATCGTACTGGCTTACTCGGGTGGACTGGATACCTCGGCCATCATTCCCTGGCTCAAAGAGCACTATGACGCCGAAATCATCGCCTTCGTGGCCGACGTCGGTCAGGAGCGCGACGATCTGGAAGGGATCGAGCAGAAGGCGATCGCCTCCGGCGCCACCAAGTGCATCATCAAGGATCTGCGGGAAGAGTTCGTCAAAGAGTACGTCTACCCGACCCTGAAGACCGGCGCCGTTTATGAGGGCACCTATCTGCTGGGCACCTCCATGGCCCGTCCGGTGATCGCCAAGGCGATGGTCGAGGCCGCACTGGCGGAAGGGGCCGATGCCATCTCCCACGGTTGCACCGGCAAGGGTAACGATCAGGTGCGTTTCGAAGGTGCGGTTGCCGCGCTGGCGCCCCAGCTGAAAGTGATCGCCCCGTGGCGGATCTGGGACATGCGCTCCCGGGAAGATCTGCTCTCCTATCTGGAGACCCGCAACATCCCCTGCAAGGCGACCTTGAAGAAGATCTACAGCCGCGATGCCAACGCCTGGCACATCTCCACCGAGGGTGGCGAGCTGGAGAGCACCTGGAACGAGCCCTCCGAAGCGGTCTGGCAGTGGACCGTACCGGCCGAACAGGCACCGGATCAGCCGGAGTACGTCAAGCTGACCGTGGCGCAGGGTGAAGTAGTGGCCGTTGACGACCAGCCGCTCAGCCCGCACCAGATCCTGATGACCCTGAACGAGCGTGCCGGCAAGCACGGCGTGGGCCGTATCGACATCACCGAAAACCGCATGGTGGGGATGAAGTCCCGCGGCTGCTACGAAACCCCGGGCGGTACCGTGATGGTCGCCGCGCTGCGCGCCGTGGAAGAGCTGGTACTGGATCGCCCGACCCGCGCCTGGCGGGAAAAGCTGGGTGCCGAGTTCTCCCATCTGGTCTATGACGGCCGCTGGTTCACCCCGCTGTGCAAGGCGATCCTCGCCTCTGCCAACGCCATCGCCGAAGATCTCGACGGTGAAGTGGTGCTGAAGATGTACAAGGGTCAGGTCACTGCGGTGCAGAAGAAGTCGCCGAACAGCCTCTACTCCGAAGACTTCGCTACCTTCGGCGCCGACGAAGTGTATGACCAGAGCCATGCCGAAGGCTTTATCCGTCTCTACACCCTGGCGAGCCGGATCCGCGCCATGAAGGAGCAACATCAGGCTATCGGTGGCGATCACACCCACGGCTAAGCAAGCGCGATAACCCGTTGATTCCGTTGAGGGGGCATGGCCCCCTCTTCTATAGGCAGAGGGCATAACCCCTGACCCATCATCGGCGGGTGTGACAAGAGCGGCAGCGCCCCGGCCGCTTCTGTGAGATAACAGGCTCGCAGAAAAACAGGGCACGATTTCAAGCTCGGCGGCCAGGGCGCCGTCGACAACGCATTCAAGGAGAGCAGTATGGCACTTTGGGGTGGACGCTTCAGTCAGGGAGCCGATAGCCGGTTCAAGCAGTTCAACGATTCGCTGCGGTTCGATTACCGGCTGGCGGAGCAGGATATTCAGGGCTCCATGGCCTGGGCCAAAGCGCTGGTCAAGGTGGGCGTATTGACCGCCGATGAGCAGGCCAAGTTGCAGCAGGCGATGGAAGTGCTGCTCGCCGCGGTGCAGCAGGATCCCCAGCAGATCCTCAGCTCGGACGCCGAAGATATCCACTCCTGGGTCGAGAGCCAGCTGATTGCCGCCGTCGGCGATTTGGGCAAGAAACTGCACACTGGCCGCTCGCGCAACGATCAGGTCGCCACCGACCTGAAACTCTGGTGCAAGGCGCAGGGCGAGCTGCTGCTCGGTTCCATCACCGCCCTGCAACAGGGGCTGGTCGCCTCCGCCCGTGCCAATCAGGCTGCGGTGCTGCCCGGTTACACCCACCTGCAGCGGGCCCAGCCGGTCACCTACGCCCACTGGGCGCTGGCCTATGTGGAGATGCTGGAGCGGGATTACTCCCGGCTGCAGGATGCCCTCAAGCGCCTCGACACCAGCCCGCTCGGCTGCGGCGCGCTGGCGGGCACCGCCTACGCCATCGACCGCGAAGCGCTGGCGCTCGACATGGGCTTTGCCAGCGCCACCCGCAACAGCCTGGATTCGGTCTCCGACCGGGATCACGTGGTGGAGCTGATGCACGTGGCGTCCCTCTCCATGACCCACCTGTCGCGCTTTGCCGAAGATCTCATCTTCTACAACACCGGTGAGGCGGGCTTTGTCGAGCTCTCAGATGCGGTCACTTCCGGCTCCTCCCTGATGCCGCAGAAGAAAAACCCCGATGCGCTGGAGCTGATCCGCGGCAAGACCGGCCGGGTGGTGGGCGCCCAGATGGGCATGCTGATGAGCCTCAAGGCGCTGCCGCTGGCCTACAACAAGGACATGCAGGAAGACAAAGAGGGGCTGTTTGATGCCCTCGATACCTGGCACGACTGCCTCGATATGGCGGCGCTGGTGCTGATCGACCTGAAAGTGAATGGTGAGCGCACCATGGCGGCAGCGCAGGGCGGCTACGCCAACGCCACCGAGCTGGCGGACTATCTGGTGGCCAAAGGGATTCCGTTCCGAGAAGCGCACCATATCGTCGGTGAAACCGTGGTCTTTGCCATCAGCGTGGGCCGCCCGCTGGAGGAGCTCTCCATCGGTGAATTCCAGCGTTTCAGCCCGGTGATCGAGTTCGACGTCTACCCCAATCTGGAGCTGGAAGCGACCCTCGCCAAGCGGGTCGCCAAAGGCGGCGTTGCCCGGGAGCAGGTAGAAGCAGCCCTGACTGCCGCCGAAACATGGCTGGCCAAGCGGGTGGGTTAAGCCAACCGGCTTGTGATCCAAAGTTGAAAGCAAAACGGCAACCCGAGGTTGCCGTTACTTTTTAGCATCTATCAGTTCTGTCGCTCAGCGCACATTTTCCATGTTGTGAAACGATTTCACACTATCTAGGCTTCATATCTCATCATCGGCACCGCGGTCCCCCGATTACATTATATGTAGTTTTGTATATCTGAGGCGTGTCTCTTAACTCTGTCTGTTCAGGAGCACAGCTATGGCAGTTATAAAGGATAACTGCCTCAAGATAGGTGAAGATACAGTACCTCCCACTTTTTATATCGGTCTTACTATGGCTGGTGCCATCTCCGCAGGTGCCTATTCGGCAGGAGTGATGGATTTTCTACTGTCCGCATTGGAAGAGTGGGAAAAACAGAAACGAATAGACCTTGAAAACGGGGAAAAAACTGTTCCGAATCATCAAGTAGTTATTTCAGTGATGACAGGCTCTTCCGCAGGTGCCGTCACAGCGGCACTTACCATCCCAGCATTATCTGCTGGATTTGTGCAGGAGAAAGATTATACCCTAAAAAACCTCTATCGCCCTTGGGTAGAACAGCTCCGTTTTGATCCACTCAAAGGACAAGGCTTACTTGCACAAAATGACCTTAAAGGGGATGGCAAAGTTTACTCCTTACTTGATAGCAGCAGTTTGCAACTTATTGCCAATGAGGCACTTAAGAACGCTCACACCATTACACCAGCCAAACCATATCTGGCCGATGAACTACATTTATTTTTCACTCATAGCAATTTACGTGGCATTCCTTACAAAATTCTTTTCAATACCGTGCAGTATAACTTAGAAAATAAACATAACAAAGATGAAACAAATGATGGATACAATATGATGCTGCATGCTGACAGAACGCATTTTGCTCTGAAAGATACAGGTAATCATCCGATACAGCAAGGCTGGGCAGATTGTGAATATGCTTTTCCATTAAAAATATCTGATGCAGCCAGTTTTTCTGGGCATTGGCCTGGTTATATTAATGCAGCAATTCTATCTGGCGCCTTTCCGATTGGTTTAGCCGCTGTCGATTACAACTATCAAGACTCTACCAGCGTAAAAACGAGAGCGTGGCCAATGTTAAGTCACCCTTGTAATAGTTGGGAAGAAGCGAAGGAACAATATAAACAGATAAAACCAGCAATTCCTGATGGCATTATTCCCGATTTCAAATATACCGGTGTGGATGGCGGAGTACTGGACAATGAACCATTTCAACTGGCTCGCTGGTGCCTAATGCGCACACCCGGCAAACCCAATACCCGTAACGAAGATATTAACACTCCCCTTGAGGCACGGATAAAAAACGGAGAAATCGTCGATCGTGCGGTTATCATGATAGATCCCTTTCCTGAACCAGATATTTGGTCCGATTGGTCACCCAAGGATCGTCTCCTGACGAACGTGATCTCCAAGTTGTTTCCCATGATGAAGGCACAGGCTCGCTGCAAGATGGAAGAGGCTTTTGCAGCTATGGATGACAGTATCTACAGTCGTCATCTTATTGCTCCGATTAGAGACGTTAATGGCAAGGCGCACGACTATGCAATTGCCTGTGGCTTGTTGGGTGGTTTTGGTGGTTTTCTATCACAAAATTTTCGCCACCATGACTATCAACTAGGACGACGCAACTGCCAACAGTTTTTGCGCCAACATTTATCACTCCCCGCCCACTATGCAATTGTCAATACTGGTTATAGCAAGATAACGCTAACCCAGAATACGATGGATAAACTACCATTAATTCCACTAGTGGGGGCCTTAGAAAAGGAGATAGAAATTCCCGCATGGCCAAGGGTAGAAATCAAAGATGTAGAAAAGTGCATTGATCTGGCGATGGCAAGATTAACGTCGATTAAGACAGAGTTGCTAAGGAGTCAGAACCGTTCTACCGCCATGGCGGCGGGCATTTTCTGGTGGTGGAAAAAAGATGACGTGAAAGATTACATGCGTTTTACCCTGCTATCAGAGCTAGTTCGTCGTGACCAGTTGACTGGTTGGTGGGATGCAGAAAAAATGACAGAAGCTCAGCGCCTAATCTATACCGAACTTGCCAGACCGAAATATGATGTGCGCACGGCCAAGGGAATTAGAGAGTCATTAAAACGAAGAGGGATAAGTGAGCAAAAACTCGACAGCATGGGAATGAACGAGAAGGAAATAACGACAATTCTCGAACAATCACATTATATTGTTAAGGGGCCAGCGGTATATGATGGCCGACCCAGCTACGTTTTATCTGAACGCTATGAACGCCCCCTCTTTAAATGGTGGGATGAGTGGAAGAAGGGAAAGCCGACCCACGACCTAGACTAATTTTATCAACACCCCAGCTCTGCAAAATGAATAATTTTATTTGCCATACACATCTGATGTCATCTGAAAAAATGGCAACCCTGGGTTGCCGTTTTTTATTGCTCACCGCCGTTCAGGCGCTGGCATTGAGCAGTTTGCCCACCCCCTCCCCCTTGCCATTGGGCAGGGTCTGTTTAAAGGCGCCGAGCAGCTGGTCGAGGTTGAGATTGCTGGCACCGAGGGAATCCTTGAGGGTATCGAGCTCGCTTTGCAGCGCATCGAGGCGGGTGCTCTGGGTACCATTAGCCAACTGGCTACGGGCGCTATCGATGGCGGCAGGGAGGGATTGGCCGCCATTCTCCTGCCCCAGAGTCTGCATCAGCTCCCCCATAAAGTGGTTGATGGCAGCGCGGTTCTGCTCGCTATTGGCATCCTTGATTCCCAGCCGCTGGAACAAGCTCTGGACGGTAGGGGCGAGGCGATCTTCCTGCACTGTTTGCTGCACAGACTCAGGTTTGGCACTGCTGCCGAGCAGCTGACTGCCCAGCTTGAGGGCGATAGAGGCAAGGGGAAGCTGGTTGCTGATCATGATATCTCTCCGCGACAACGACCCTTGATGGTGTTGCCAAGAGGAATGCATAAGCGGGGCCAGAACGATGAAAAAACGCCAACCATAGCCAACTCATTGAACAACCTAGCAATTTGAGTGACCGCCTCGTGCTTGGGCATTGCAACTGAGGTCATCACAAGAGAGCCGGGCGGCCAGCGGCTGCCGCTGCAGTTCCAGGCGGCAAAGGGGCATTACCGCAGCAAACCGGAGACGGCAGGGCTCCTCTTCGCTATATACCGCTACATGCCCGCCATCCCCTTGATCACGTCATTTTTCATTCATTAAACTTATGGGAATTAAGATAATGTAAATTTTCTTATCTAACATGTTCGCGCATGATGGCTCTCAAACCGGATTTGCCGTTGCCGCTATGCTGGCTGGCAGCCGCCTTCTCCCAGCCTCTTTCGTTTATGGAGTCGCTATGTCCCTGATCACCCCCTATATCTCCCCCGAAGTCAACCAGCTGGCTCCCGGCTTTCGCGCTTTGAGCATCACGGTGCAGGCCGCCGCCGTGGTCGACCCGAACGTGGGGGCGCGCGCCCTTGATGAAGCCTGCACCGCCATGCTGACCGCCGATGTGCCGTGGGCAGAGGCGCATCTCGCCGCCTGGGGCGAGCTGTTCAGAAAATTTGGCGCCAAGCCGCAGCGGACTCCCTGTTCCGCCGAGGCTCTGAGAAAGCGGGTCGCCCGCGATGGCAACCTGCCCGCCATCGATCCCGTAGTCGATCTCTACAACGCCATCAGTATCCGCTACGCCATTCCGGTGGGGGGCGAAAACCTGCTCACCTATGAGGGACTACCGCGACTGGTGGTAGCCGATGGCAGCGAGCAGTTCGATACCATGAAGGGGGGCGAACCCGCACACGAATCTCCGGAACCCGGCGAGGTGGTCTGGCGGGATGACAAGGGGGTCACCTGTCGGCGCTGGAACTGGCGGCAGGGTGTGCGTACCCGACTCAGTGTCGATTCGGGCCAGATGTGGTTCATTCTGGAGAGCCTGACCGAGATGCCGCTGGCTGCGCTGCATGAGGCGGGAGAAAAACTGATCGCCGGGCTGCGGGAGATGATGCCGGAAGCGGTGATCGCACAGAGCCTGCTCGGCTATGTTGAGTAAACCGAAGGACGAGCCAACTCGTCACCGATAGATACAGAGAGGGGCGCCACAGCGCCCCTCTCTCTTTTCACCCTGCTCAGCCCAGCAGCATATAAAGCTGGTGAGCGGCTACCCCGGCGCACAGGCCGCCGATGGTGTGGGCGACGATGGCGCGGGAGGTGAGGTGGCGATAACCGAGAGCATCCAGCATGGCGGTGTGGGTGCTCAGGAAGCCACTCCAGCACATCCCCATGGCGGTAAACACCGCGACCTCGTTACCGGTGATCCACCCTTTGGCGATAAAGGGGGGCACCAGCGACATGGCGGCACCGACCGCACCGAGCGAGGTGGCGGGGAAAGCGACCAGCTCCGGCTGCTGGAAGCCAAACAGCAGGTCAAACAGCCAGCTCACCTTGGCGGCCAGCACCGGCAGCAGGGCAACCCCCTGAAACGCTTCGCCGGTATAGCCTTTCTCCCCCGGGCCAAAGGTCAGCAGCATCACGAAGGTACTGATGATCAGCACCCCGGGGATCACCGCCATCCCCAGCTCCACACCGGATTTGCCGCCATCGAGCAGAGAGTTGAGGATCCGCAGCCAGCCGGGAGCCGCCTCTTTGGTCACCCCTACCTTGCGGCCGTCGGACGATACAGCGTCATCGTTCAGCAATTCCCCCACCAGTGGGCGGATCATCCGTTGCATCAATCGGGTAGAGACCACCGAGCCCACCAGTGCGCCCAGCAGCCCGATCAGCGCCGCGCTGGCGGTGGATTCACCGCTCGGCAGCTGCAAGGTGGCCATAAAGGTGACCACGATCAGCCCCATGCCAAAGGCGGTGCCGAAGTTGGTCAGCGACACTAGCTGCCAGGGGGTGAAGCCCTTGCGAAAGCGGCTGTCCTTGGCGAGGCTGATCACCGCCGGGTTGTCGGAGAAGAAGGTCATCAGCGCCGCCAATGCGGTGCGACCGGGCAGACGAAACACTGGTTTCATCAGGGGCGCCAGCAGCACTTCCAGCAGGCGGATCACCCCGAACTCGCTCAAGAGCTGGCTCAGGGCACCAGAGAGCACTGTGATCCCCATGATAAAGAGCACAGTATTGAGCAGCAGCTGGTGGGCGGTATTGAACAGGGTGTTGACCATGGCCGAGAGGCCCATCTGGCTGCCGAGGTAACCGAACAGGCTGCCTAGAATAAGCAGCACCAGCACGGGTTCCATCCAGTTCCTAATGGCGGCAAGTCGCCCCTTTGACTCTATAACTACATGATTTTCCATATCTATCCTGCGGTTCATCTGTGCGTGTGTGGTTGTTTTTATGGTTAAAAAATGGCTGCGCCAAATAGAAAAAAGCCCTTGTCTTGCGACAAGGGCTTTTTGAATTGGCTCCTCCTACTGGACTTGAACCAGTGACATACGGATTAACAGTCCGCCGTTCTACCGACTGAACTAAGGAGGAATTGTAATTGGTGCCCAGAGACGGAATCGAACCGCCGACACGGGGATTTTCAATCCCCTGCTCTACCGACTGAGCTATCTGGGCAAATGGTGCCGGCTACCGGAATCGAACTGGTGACCTACTGATTACAAGTCAGTTGCTCTACCTACTGAGCTAAGCCGGCACACTTTAAACCATTGTGCATGAACAAATTTTTTATTTCATGGCACCAAAATTGGTGCCCAGAGACGGAATCGAACCGCCGACACGGGGATTTTCAATCCCCTGCTCTACCGACTGAGCTATCTGGGCGTGGGCGCTATTAAACGGATTTTAAGGCGGATGGTCAACGGGAAATTTCACTTTTTGTCTCGTTCGTCTCTTTTTTGCGCAACATCGTCCATTTCTGCCACTTCTTCGGCACAGGCCGTGCCTTTTCGCCCCCAGACTCTGGGTTCCTCCCCCTTGAGCAGGCGGGAGATGTTCTCGTGATGGCGGATCAGGATGAGGCAGGAGAGCAGCGAGACAGGGAGGGTATATTCGGGTTTGAGCAGGTAGGTAAAGAGCGGCGTCAGCAGCACGGTAATGATGGAGGCCAGCGAGGAGTAGCCGCTCACCAGCAGCACCAGCAGCCAGGTGCCAATCACGGCGCCCCCCATGGTAAAGCCGATGGGCATCATGGTCCCCAGTGCCGTGGCCACCCCCTTGCCACCACGAAAATGAAAGAAGATGGGGTACATATGGCCGAGGCAGGCGGCGACCCCGATAAAACCGAGGTAAACGGGTTTGATCTGCAGATACCAGGCGAGATAGACGGGCACAGTGCCCTTGAGCACATCGAGCAGCAGCACCACCAACGCCGCCATCCGGCCACCGAGGCGCAGCACATTGGTTGCCCCCGGATTGTGGGAGCCATGATCCCGCGGGTCGGGCAGACCGGTGCAGCGGGAGACCAGCACAGCACTGGATAGTGAACCACCCAGGTAGGCCAGAATAATCATCAAAATCGTCAGGGCCGTCATCTTGGTCGTTTTTACCACGATATGAATGGGGTATGATGCGGGCCACATACGCTGGCATGGGCCCATGCCCACCCAGAGCGCCTCGGCAAGCCTGTTGCCCGGCCAGCATCCCTGCGCTGTCATCACAGCCCATCAAGAGTAAAGAAGAAGTACAGTCATGGACAAGGTGTTTATTCGCGGACTCGAAGTTTTGACCACCATAGGTGTATATGAGTGGGAGAAGGGCATTCGCCAAAAGCTCCGTTTTGACCTCGAGATGGGGTTCGATAACCGCCCCGCGGCAGCAACCGACGACATCAATCTGGCACTGGATTATGCCGACCTCTCCAACAAGATTTGCGAGCATGTCACCGGCAAAGTCGTTGAGCTGGTCGAGACCATGGCCGAGCAGGTTGCCATGCTGGTGCTCGCCGACGAGCGGGTACAGTGGGTCAAGGTGACCCTCACCAAGCCGGGCGCCGTGCCCAATGCCGCCGGGGTCGGCGTCGAGATCCTGCGCCATCGCACACCAACTGCGAGCAGCAACTGATGACCACCATCTATATCAGCCTCGGCTCCAACATCGAGCGAGAGCGCCATATTCGCGCCGGGCTCGATGCCCTGCACGCCGAGTTTGGCGAGCTGCGGGTCTCCCGGGTATTCGAGAGCGAGGCGGTCGGCTTCAACGGCCGCCCCTTCTACAACCTGGTGGCGGCTGCCGAGACCGATCTGCCGCTGACCACCGTCTGCCAGCGACTGCGGGCCATGGAGTTCGCCCACGGCCGCGAGCCGGATGCCAAGAAGTTCGCCCCGCGCACCCTGGATCTCGATCTGCTGCTCTATGGCGATCTGGTCTGCGACACCCCGCTGGTGCTGCCGCGTGGTGAAGTGCTCACCAACGCCTTCGTGCTCTGGCCACTGGCCGAGCTGGCCCCCAAACTGCGCCACCCCGTCGATGGCCGCACCATGGGCGAGCTGTGGCAAGCCTATGACAAGACCTCCCAGCAGCTGTGCCCCATTCCCTTTCACTGGGAAGCGTGCGAATTGCAGCATCACTGATCCGCAAGGGCGCCTCACGGCGCCCTTGTTGTTTGCACAGACAGGGTTGCTTATCACGGATAAGAAAGTGTCATTGGGCCTGACCCTGCGAGGCTGGCAGGATAGCGCCCACTACAGGAGAACCCCATGCCACTCGATACCATTCACCATTTCAACTGCCAACTGCTGGCAGAACTGCCCCACCAGCGCTATGAGCATGAACCCATCCTCGACTACGCCACCGATGAAAAGGTCAAGGCCCGCCTCGGCTGGCAGGCGGAGTTCAGCAAGACCCTGTTTCTCAAGTTCAAGGATGGCCGCTTCGCCCTGCTGCTGACCCACAGGGACGGACGGCTCGACAACAAGGCGGTCAAGGCCGCACTCGGTGCCAAGCCCTCCATCTGCACCGCCGAAGAGATGCAGGCGGAGATCGGCTGCCTGCCGGGGGCGGTTTGCCCCTTCCTGCCCCGTGCCGATATTCCGCTACTGGTGGATCCGCAACTGCTCAACCACACCGCCTTCACCTGGACTCCGGGCCACCCGGAGCAGACCTTTCTGCTGGCGACCGAGCATCTGGCCGAAGTGCTGGCGCAGCTCCCCTGCCAAGTCAGCTATCTGCCCGCCCCGATGGCGTAGCCCCATCGCGCGCCAGCTGGGCGAAGATCAGCGCCGCCAGCATGGAGAGCAGGCCGACACAGAGGTAGGTAAGATGGAACCCGGCCAGCCACTGGCCGTTGGCCGCTGAGGTACCCGCCGAGAAGAGCCCGAGCAGGCTGGCGGCAATCGCCACACCCAAACTCATGGAGAGCTGCATCACCACCGAGAGCAGACCGTTGCCACTGCTGGCCAGGGTCGGGCTGAGATCTTGCAGCGTGAGAGTGTTCATGGCGGAGAACTGCAGCGAGTTGATGGCGCCGAAGATCGCCAGCCAGCCCAGCAAGACCCCGTAAGGGAGCTGGTTGTCGATAAAGTAGAAGCTGGCGATCATCGCCCCCAGCAACAGGGTGTTGCCGATCAGAATGCGGCGATAGCCCACCTTCGGAATAAGCTTGTTCACCAGCGTCTTGGTCAGCATGGCGCCAATAACTGTAGGGATCATGGTCATCCCCGCCTTGCTCGGCGAGAAACCGAGCCCCAGTTGCAGAAACAGCGGAGTGAGGAAGGGCATGGCGCCGCTGCCGAGGCGGGCAAACAGGTTGCCCCAGATGCCGATGGCAAAGGTGGCGGTCTTGAACAGGTTCAGGCTAAAGAGCGGCTGCGGTGCATTGGCGGCATAGAGCCAGTAGCTCGCCATCGCCGCCAAGCCGAAGATCAGTGCAAACAGCGCCCAACCGGTGGAGATGCTGTGCTCCCCCAGCCCCTGCAAGCCGACCGACACCAGCACCATGCCGACGCTGAACATCACAAAGCCCTGCCAGTCGAACCGGGCGGTCTGCTGCCGCAGCTCCGGCATAAAGTGCCAGCTGGCGATAAAGCCGAGCAGCCCCACCGGCAGGTTGATGAGAAACACCCAGTGCCAGCTCGCCACTTCCACCAGCCAGCCACCGAGCGCCGGCCCCATCAACGGGCCGAGCAGCCCCGGGATGGTGACAAACGACATCACCCGCAGCAGCTCGTGCTTGTCATAGACCCGCAGCACCGCCAACCGTCCCACCGGCATCAGCAGCGCACCGCCAATCCCCTGAAGCACACGGGCGGCCACCAGCATGGAGAGCGAATTGGAGGCGGCGCAGGCGAGCGAGCCGAGGGTAAAGAGCGAGATGGCAGCCAGATAGATGCGGCGGGTGCCGAACCTGTCAGCCAGCCAGCCGGAAGCCGGGATCAGCAACGCCACCGTCAACATGTAGGCAATGATCACCGACTGCATCTGCAGCGGGCTCTCTCCCAAGGTCTCGGCCATGCTGGGCAGGGCGGTGTTGAGAATGGTGCCATCCAGCGCCTGCATAAAGAAACCGACCGCCGCCAGCAGGGGCAGCCACTTGCGCTGGGCATCTGTCACTGTGTGGCTCATTGCCACCTCCATTATTTTTGCGGGGGAGCGGCGGCGGTCAGGAAGAGATCGACACAACTCAGGGTCCAGGCATCCTGCTCGGCAGCGCTCTGGGTCAACGGCAGACCCAGCTCACGGAGCATTCGCTCCTTGCCCTGCCACATCAGCAACAGCTGCATGGCGGCCTGTTCACTGTCTTGATGGCAAAGCAGGCCTTGCTGCTTCTGCTGCTCCAGCCAGTTGGACAGCATCTCGGTCACATAGAGCGGGCCCGCTTCGAAAAAAAGGGTGGCCAGCTGGGCATCGTTGCAGCTGATGCAGGTGCGAAAGATATTGATGGCATCATCGCTCAGGATCAACTTGCGAAAGCTGCGACCAAAGGCAATCAGGCTCTCCCGCACATTGTTGCCACGCAGCAACACCTCCGGCATCAGCTCGCTGCTGACGCACTTGCTGCCCACCGCTTCGGCAAACAGCGACTCCTTGTTGGCAAAATGGCTGTAGACCGTCTGCTTGGAGACGCCCGCTTCACTGGCCACCATGTCCATGCTGACCAGATGCAGACCGTGCTGACAGAAGAGCCGCCCGGCAGCATCGAGGATCGCAGCCCGCTTCTGCTGACTACGGGGTGAAATGTTCATTTTTCCTCCACAATCAAACTGGACAGTCTAGTTTCGAAAAACTAGACTCACCGGTGTGATTTGATGTTATGTCAACCAGAGGATGATGTCATGACACTTTGCTTAATCCTGCTGGCGCTGTTACTGAGTGGCTGCAGCCCGGTCACAGAGTCAGAAGAAACACCCGCCCTGACCCGGGTGATCGCCCAGCCGCTGCAAGCCAGCGATCACTACCCGGTGCTGCACCGCTTCAATGGCAGGGTGATCGCCCCCGAGCACAGCCAGGTAGGCTTCGAGCTGGCAGGGCGGATCGCCACCCTGCACAAGGGACGCGGAGAGCCGGTCGCGGCTGGCGAACAGCTCGCCACACTGGACACCCGGCTGCTGGCAGTGGAAGCCAAAGAGCTGGCCGCCCGGGCTGCCCAGAACGAGGCCGAGCTGACCCTTGCCCGGCAGACGCTCGACCGGCTCACCGCCCTGCGCCAGCAGCAGTTCAGCTCCCGTCAGGCGCTGGATGAACAGCAAGGCAAAGTCCGCATGCTGGAGGCAAGCGCCAACCAGCTGGCCGCCGCCCTCGAAGCCAACCGGGTCAAACAGGAGAAATCACAGCTGCGCGCCCCCTTCAACGGAATCGTAGTCAGCCGCGAGCAGGCATTGGGGGCCGTGGTGGCCGCAGGTCAGCCTCTCTTCTCCCTGACCCGCAGCGGCCAGTGGGAGGCCGATATCGGCGTGCCGGTGAAACAGGCCGAGTCCCTGATCGTCGGCCAACACTACCCCCTGCAAAGCGATGCGCAATCACTGGAGGGGCGCCTGCTTAATCTGGGGGTACAAGTGGACGGGCAGACCCACACCCGCACCGCCCGCTTCCAGCTGACCCGGGGTGGCGAACAACTGGCAGAGGGGCAACTGATCACCCTGTTGCATCAGACCCGCGAGCCTACCCGTGCCTACGAGGTACCGCTCACCGCGCTGACCCAGGGATTGCGCGGCAGCTGGACCCTCTATCTGCTCAACGACGAAACGCCACCCCGGGTGGTCAGTCGGGACGTAACTCTGCTGCAGCAAGATGGTGAGCGGGCCTGGATCAGTGGTGCCCTGAATGGGCAGGAACAGCTGGTGACCGATGGCCTGCATAAACTGGTACCGGGCCAGCAGGTCACCCTGACAACCAGCGTGGATCATCAAGCGGCGCATCCGGAGCCACAGTCATGATCCGCCCGTTTATCGAGAATGGCCGCCTGCTGCTGTTGACGGTCGCGCTGCTGCTGACGGCCGCCCTTGCGGCATTGCAGACCCTGCCCAGAACCGAAGATCCCCAGCTCACCAGCCGCTTTGCCAGCGTGGTTACCCACTTCCCCGGGGCCAGCGCCGAGCGGGTGGAGGCGCTGGTGAGCGAGCCCATCGAGAACCGGCTGCGGGCCCAGAGCGAGATCAAGCTGATCGAGTCGAGCTCTCGCCCCGGCCTCTCCATCATCAATCTGGAGCTCAAGGATGAGGTCAGCGATGTCGAGCCCGTCTGGTCCAGAGTCCGTGACCGGCTGGCAGATCTTGCCGCCGGACTGCCAGCCGGCGCCAGTGCCCCCAAGCTGGATGACGAGAAGGGCTACCCCTTCACCCGGCTGGTCAATGTGGTCTGGCGCGGGCCGGGCCAGCCGCAGCTGGATCGCCTCGCCCGCTACAGCGCCGAGCTGGAACGCCGGGCTCGCCAGCTGCCGGGCACCGAATACGTCGAGCGGGTCGGGGCACCGCAGGAGGAGATCGAGGTACGGTTCGATCCCCTCGCCCTCAGTGCCAGCGGCATGAGTGGCGAACAGCTTGCCCAGGCGCTGAGCGGTGCCGATGCCAAAGTGGCCGCCGGGGAGTTGCAGGGCAGCCACAATCGCTTTCAGGTAGAGATCCGCGGTGCCCTCGATACCCTGGAGCGGATCCGCCAGATCCCGCTGCGTACTGGCGAGCAGGGCCAGACCCTGCGCCTTGGCGATCTGGCCGAGGTAAGACGTACCCTGCACCAGCCGGAGAGCCAGCTGGCCTTTGCCAATGGTGAGCGGGCCGTGGTGGTCGGTCTGCGCATGGCACAGGATCACCGCATCGACCTCTGGTCGGCACGGGTCGATACCATGCTGGCCCAGCTGGAACAGGACTTGCCGGATAATATAGGTCTCGTCACCAGCTTCGATCAGCAGCGTTATACCGATCAGCGGCTCGACACCCTGCTCATCAACATTGTGCAGGGCTTCCTCATCATAGTGGCCGTGCTGCTGGTGACCTTGGGAGTCAAGGCCGCCATTATCGTGGCCCTGTCGCTGCCGCTTACCGTGGCGTTCTCTTTCGCCTGCATGAACCTGATCAATCTGCCCATTCACCAGATGTCGGTCACCGGTCTGGTGGTGGCGCTCGGGATCATGGTGGACAACGCCATCGTCATGGCGGATCGGGTGCAGTATCAGCGCCGCCACGGCATGGCCATGAGTGCCGCCGCACTGGAAGCCATCGGCCACCTCTGGCTGCCACTGCTGGGCTCCACCCTCACCACCATGCTCGCCTTTATGCCGATCATTCTGATGCCGGGCCCCGCAGGCGAGTTTGTCGGCGGTATCGCCTGGGCGGTGATCTGCTCACTGCTGGGATCCTACCTCATCGCCCACACCCTGGTGGCTGGCCTCGCAGCCCGCTGGATTGGCAGTGACCAAGGAGGATGCTGGTATCAGGATGGCTTGCACCTGCCCCGGGTGAGCGCCCGTTTCCAGCAGAGCATCGCCATGGCGCTGGCTCACCCCTGGCGGACCCTGCTGCTGGTCAGTCTGCTGCCCCTGCTCGGTTTCTGGGTGGCGGGCCGCCTCACCGAACAGTTCTTTCCCCCTGCCGACCGGGACATGATCCACATCGAGGCCAGCCTATCCCCACAGGCGAGCCTGGCGCGCACCCGCGAGCTGGCACTGGGGATCTCCGTCGAGCTGGCCAGCCTCCCCGAGCTGGTTCGTCAGGACTGGGTGGTGGGCGACAACGCCCCCAGCTTCTACTACAACCTGGTGCCCAGAAAACAGGGGCGGGCCGATTACGCCCAGGGGATGATCACCCTGCAGGATGCCGATGCTGCCGAGCGGCTCATTCCACAACTGCAGCTGCGGCTCGATGCAACATTTCCCGAAGCGCAGATCCTGGTGCGCAAGCTGGAACAGGGGCCGCCTTTCAATGCCCCGGTCGAACTGCGGCTGTTTGGCCCCGACCTCGAACAGCTGCACCGTCTGGGAGAGGAGCTGCGCAGTCTGCTCGCCAATACCCCGGCCGTGGTGCAGACCCGCGCCACCTTGCAGGCAGGGGCCCCCAAACTCTGGTTGCAGGTCGATGAGGAGGCCGCCCGACTGGCAGGCATGAGCCTGACCGATGTTGCCTCCCGGCTGGCGGGCGCACTGGATGGCAGGTTGGGCGGCACTGTGCTGGAAGGCACCGAGTCAATCCCGGTTCGGGTGCGACTGGCCGAGCCCTTGCGTCAGGATCCGGATGCGCTGCTCAATGTGCCGCTATCGCTCACCGGCACCGGCCAGCAAGGGGCTGCCAATCTCACCTTGCGGGCGCTGGCCACTCCCGAGCTGCTGCCAAGCTGGGGGGAGATCAGCCGTCGGGATGGTGAGCGGGTCAATGTGCTGGAGGCCTATCTGGCTATCGGCGTACTGCCGCAAACCGTGCTGGAGCAGGTAAAAGAGAGGCTGGCCGCCAAGGCGCTGGCGTTGCCGCCGGGCTATCGACTGGAGTTTGGCGGAGAAGCCGCCAAGCGGGATGAATCGGTGGGCAATCTGATGGCCCATATCAGCCTGGTCGCCGTGCTGCTGGTGGCCGTGCTGGTGCTCAGCTTCAACTCGTTCCGGCTGGCAGGCATCGTCACCCTGGTGGCGATCCAGTCGGCTGGGCTCGGCCTGCTTTGGGTATGGCTGCTGGGGTACCCCTTCGGGTTTACGGTGATCATCGCCCTGCTGGGACTCATGGGGCTGGCCATCAACGCCGCCATCGTCATTCTGGCTGAGCTGAGGGCAGACCCGCTGGCACAACAGGGCAATCTGCCGCAGATCCGCGATCTGGTCGCAGGTTGCAGCCGCCACATCGTCTCGACCACCATCACCACGGTGGGCGGCTTCATCCCGCTATTGCTGGGGGGCGGCGGCTTCTGGCCACCCTTTGCCATCGCCATCGCCGGTGGCACAGCGCTGGCGACCCTGCTCTCGTTCTACTTTGTGCCAGTGGCGTTTGTGTTGTTCAACCGCCGCCGTCCTGACCCGGTACAGGAGAGCTGCAACGCACAAGATCAGTTGTCGGGCTGACCCAGCATGGCTTTGAGCCGCTCTTCCAGAGTGGGCTCGGGGGCCTTGAGGGTCGCCATAAAGAGCTGCTCGATACCGGCCTTGTCCTGACTCTTGACGATAAACACCAGTCGGGACTGGGCCTTGCCCTCCGGCCAGTCGCCCAGCGCCTGCAGCGGATAGAGCTGGCCGTGGACGCCGTGGATCACCACCGGCTGGCTCTCCCCTTCCAGCTGCAAGATCCCCTTGAGCCGCAGCAGGGCATCGCCGTATTGGGCCTGCACCGCATCGATGGCGGCCAGCAGGCGAGAGGGCTTGAGCGGCTCACCGATACGCAGGGAGAAACTCTCGATGTTGCCGTGCTCGAAGTGGGTGGGCGCAGCCGTGCCCACCTTGGCGGCGAACGGTTGCATCTTCGGCTGCATGGGTGACGCCAGCCCCTGCTTGGGGGATTCGGTGCGCAGCCAGGCCAGCAGCTGGCGCACATCGCGCCCGGCCGCTTCGTTGTAGGCGCCCAACTTCTCCAGCACCGCTGGCGACAGCTCGCCATTGGTCACCTGCTGGATCGGGGCCGCCGGGTTGAGTGCCGCCAGCTGGGCTTCGACCCGCGCCAGCTGCTCGCCGTCCACCAGATCCCCCTTGCTCACCACCAGCAGATCCGCCAGCGCCACCTGCTTCACCGCCTCATACTGGGCTGCCAGCTGCTGCTCGATATGACCGGCATCTACCACGGTGACAGTGCCATCGAAGCGGTAGCGCTGGGCGATAAAGCCCTCTTCGCGCAGGGTAAAGAGCACGGGGGCCGGATCTGCCAGACCAGTGGTCTCGATAATCAGCCGCTTGAACGGTTTGATCTTGCGCTGGATGGCCTTCATAAAGAGCCCCTGCAACGCCTCCACCAACGAACCCTGTACCGAGCAGCAGATGCAGCCGGAGTCGAGCAACATCACCTGCTCATCCACCTGCTGCACCAGATGGTGATCCAGCCCCACCGAGCCGAACTCGTTGATCAGCACGGCGCACTCGCCAAGCTCCGGCTGCTTGACCCAGTGGTTGAGCAGCGTTGTCTTGCCGCTGCCGAGAAAGCCGGTCAGCAGGGTCACAGGGATACGGGTATCTTGCATATCGGTCATGTCAGATCCTTACCGGTTAGCAAACAGGTCGCTGAGCCAGCGGTTTTCAAAGCGGCCGTGGGGGTCGAGCTCGGCTTTCAACGCCACGAAGTCGTTCCAACGCGGCAACAGGGCCGGGAAGTCGTAGAGATCCATCGCCAGATGCTTGCCGAAATGGGGAATGCCGCCGAGCGGCACCAGCAGTTGCTGCAGCTCGCGCATCTGCTCCATGGAGCCGTTGACGAAGGTGCCGTCCGCCGCCAGATAGACCAGAAAACCGATCCAGCAGACCGGCTGGCCGTAAGCGGCGCTGAGCCAGGCCTCGGAGGGGCCGGTGCAGCGCAGGATAAAGGGGTAGTGCAGCACGCCAGGGTTGGCCTGCTGCCAGTCCTGCAGGGTCTCCAGCGCCTCGTTCATCCGATGCAGCGGTACCGCCACCTCGCAGTTGATCTGGGGGGCCGGGATCCCCTTGCAGAGAATTTGGTAGACGTTGCCCACCAGATCGGAGGCATCCTTGAAGCGGCGCACCGTCTCGAAGTGCTCGCCAGCCAGCGCCTCATCCTTGGTGTCTTTGGCCATCTTCTGCAAGGTGGCATCTATGGTGGCATTCATGCGGGCGTCGATATCGCCATCCAGCAGCAGCGGCTCGCTGCCACCGGCACGATAGCGGGCCACCTCCTCATCAGAGGCAGGGTCCACCAGCCAGATGTGGCTCTCGCCGGTCCAGGCAAACCACCAGCTCTTCACAAAGCCGTGCTCGCGGTTGAGCCGCTCGTTGTGCTCCAAGAGGAAGGGGTAATCGGTGGTGAACTTGGTGCAGCGCATAATGCGGTTCGGCACGGTACGCAGGGTAACGTCGAGCAGGATGCCGAGCATCCCCATCCCCATCACGAAGGCGCCGAAGCGCGGGTCACTGCGATCCACCCGGATGATGTCGCTATTGGCCAGCATCACCGTCATCGCCTCCACCGCATCGCAGAGGGCGGACTGGTGCAGCCCCTGGCCGTGGGTGCCGGTGCTGAGGGCGCCGCCCAGGGTCTGGATACCGATAACGCCCGGGGATGCGGGCAACATCCGCTCCATGGCGATCAGCTCGGCATAAACGGTATCAAGGGGCGTCCCCGCCTGATAGGTCACTGTATCGGCGGTTTTCGCCAACTGGCCGCGCAGGTGGTGCAAGTCCACCAGCAGCGCCTGACTGCCTTCGGCATAGACGCTGTGGATGGGTTCAAAAGAGAGGCCGGAGCCGATAAGGCGCAGCTTGCGCTCGGGGTGTTCCCGCAGCAGCGCTTGCAACTCGTCGCGGCTTTTCGGGCGCCACACCTGATCCAGCGCCCCGAGAGGATTGGTTCTCGACCAGTTGAACAGCACCTCCCGATTACCGATCGCCTTGATGCTGTGAAATGCCTGGAACTGAACCGTCATACCGCGCCTCATCTTTTACTGACGTCAAAATGAGCGCTGATTCTACCGAAAAGCGAGCCGCAAGGCATGAAAAACAAGCCCCTGCATTCGAGGGGGGATAGGGATAGAGCACTTCCCTACCCTGCCAGAGGGGAGCTTGGCCGCCCGTCTGTCACCGATAAATCAGGTGGCGTTCGAGATGCCTCGCACCCCATCTGGCTGGCGGGTCTGAGCCTCTTCCGGCAGCAGCTCCTCGCAGAACTGGCGCAGCGGCATGGGGCGGGCAAACAGGTATCCCTGCAGATAATCGACCCCTTTGGCCCTGAGGTAGTCAGCCTGACGCTCGCTCTCCACCCCTTCCGCCACCAGCGCCAGACCGAGCCGGGTCGCCAGATCGATCACGTTGTCCACGATATGTTCCGAGAGCGACTCGGTACCGATGCGGGCGATAAAGGATTTGTCGATCTTGAGGTAATCCACATGGAACTGCTGCAGGTAAGCCAGGCTGGAGTGGCCGGTGCCAAAGTCGTCGATGGCGAGTTTGACCCCCATCTCGTCCAGCTGGCGGAACAGGGAGAGGGTCTGGGGATCTGACATCAGCAGCTCCCGCTCGGTCAGCTCCAGCACCAGTACCACCTTGCCGGGGAGGAAGTGGCCGAGGAAGGCGCGACACTCGGCCAGCAGGGCAAAATCGTGGCAATGGGCTGCGCTGATGTTGAAGCTGATATGAAACCCATCGGGCAACTGCTCCTGAGAGCGGTTCAACCGTGTCGCCACCTGCTTCATGATATGGGTGGTCATGGGAACGATCAGTCCCGACTCCTCCGCTTGCGGGATAAAGAGATCGGGCCGGATCACCCCTTCATTGACATGCTCCCAGCGCATCAGCACCTCGGCGCCCATCATCTTGCCGTCGTGGCTGGCAATCAGCGGCTGCAGATAGGGAACAAACTCCCTGGCCCGCAGGGCACGTCGCAACTCATCTGTTGGCGAGCCGGGCCGCCCCAGCACCCACCACACCAGCCAGGCCAGCAAAAGCGAGGAAACCGCCAGCCACGACAGCGCGACATGCCGGGCGGCCCACAGCGACTTCCAGTAGACCGGCATGGCATAACCGGCATGGATGGTGAAAGGATAATGGGATGATGTGAGGGCCTGGCTGATCCCGCGATGGAGGGTGGGCGCCTCGCTCAGATAGCGGCCAGACTCATTGAGCCAGGCCGACCCCACCTGCAGATAGAGCGCACTGGATTTTCCGCTCATGGAGAGCATGAAGCTGAGCTGGGTACTATCGATGGCGCTCAAGGCGGCATCCTTTCCCTGCTCGGTGCGCACTACCAGCAGCGGGTGATTTTGCCGCACCCGGTTGCCACTCATCAGCAGCAGCTTGCGGCCGGTGTAGATGGAGCCGTCATCGGCATCATTGGCCTCACCAAACAGCGAGGTGCAATTGATGATGCCGTTTCGCACCAGATTGACCGAACGCAGGAAAGGCTCGATGGCGACCTTCTTGCGCAGCACCAGCAGGTTGTCGCGACAGGGAGCATTCACCAGAGGCAGCACGGAGCGGTTGGCCTGCTCCGCATGATCCAGCATCGACTCCATCAGGGTTCTGGCCTTGTGGGCCGAGGCGCTGGATTCCGCTTTCAGCTCCTGCACATAATTGCTGTGGATGAGCCAAGCTCCCACCAGCAGCGGCAGAGTAAAGACCAGCAAGGCACCGCCGAAGCGTAACCCGGTTCGGGAGAGATCGATCCTGAACAGAAACATAAAGAACCACGCCGCAATTCGTCAGGCCTGCCAACGCAAGCACTCAGTGAACAGATATCCACTTTCCCTCGATAACGATGCCTCATCATTACCGCACATAACCGAACAACATAACCCAAAGCGTTTATAAAACGAACCACCAAACAGGTGGTTGGATCTCTCTAGCAAGGATCGTGCAAACAATCTTCAAAAAAGACGGTGAATAACACACAAATAAATAATGCCGCGTAAATACGCGGCATTATTGGCTTCTTATCGCGCAAATCGCGCAAGAACTCCGTTAAACGGCTTGCTGCAGGATCACCGCATCGGCCTTCTTGGTGTAGGAGGCGATCTCGTTGAAGTTGAGGTAGCGGTAAGTATCTGCCGCAGTGGCATCCAGCGCCTTGGCGTACTGCAGGTACTCCGCCACAGTCGGGATCTTGCCGAGGATGGCAGCAACGGCGGCCAGCTCTGCTGAGGCCAGATAGACGTTGGCACCTTTACCCAGACGGTTCGGGAAGTTACGGGTGGAGGTGGAGACCACGGAGGCTCCTTCCGCTACCCGCGCCTGGTTACCCATGCACAGGGAGCAGCCCGGGATCTCGATGCGGGCACCGACGCGACCAAAGATGCCGTAGTAGCCCTCTTCGGTCAGCTGATCCTTGTCCATCTTGGTGGGTGGTGCGATCCACATGCGGGTCGGCAGCTCGCCCTGATACTTCTCGAGCAGTTTGCCGGCGGCGCGGAAGTGGCCGATGTTGGTCATGCAGGAACCAATGAACACTTCGTCGATCTTGTCACCAGCCACCTCGCTCAGCAGACGGGCATCGTCCGGATCGTTCGGCGCACACAGGATCGGCTCCTTGATGGTGGCCAGATCGATCTCGATGATTTCGGCGTACTCGGCATCCTTGTCCGCTTCCATCAGGGTCGGGTTGGCCAGCCACTCTTCCATCCCCTTGATGCGACGGGTGATGGTGCGCACGTCGCCGTAGCCTTCGGAGAGCATCCATTTCAGCATCACGATGTTGGACTTCAGATACTCGATGATCGGCTCTTTATCCAGCTTGATGGTGCAACCGGCAGCGGAGCGCTCGGCGCTGGCGTCCGCCAGCTCGAACGCCTGCTCCACCTTCAGGGTCGGCAAACCTTCGATCTCGAGGATGCGGCCGGAGAAGATGTTCTTCTTGCCCGCTTTCTCGACGGTCAGCAGCCCCTTCTGGATGGCGGCATAGGGAATGGCATGAACCAGATCACGTAGAGTGATGCCCGGTTGCAGCTCGCCCTTGAAGCGCACCAGCACGGACTCCGGCATATCCAGTGGCATCACGCCGGTAGCAGCGGCGAAGGCCACCAGACCGGAGCCCGCCGGGAAGGAGATACCGATGGGGAAACGGGTGTGGGAGTCACCACCGGTACCCACGGTATCCGGCAGCAGCATGCGGTTCAGCCAGGAGTGGATGACGCCGTCACCCGGACGCAGAGAGACACCGCCGCGGTTCATGATGAAGTCCGGCAGGGTGTGGTGAGTCTGCACGTCGATGGGCTTGGGATAGGCCGCGGTGTGGCAGAAGGACTGCATGGTCAGGTCGGCAGAGAAGCCGAGGCAGGCCAGATCTTTGAGCTCGTCGCGGGTCATCGGGCCCGTGGTGTCCTGAGAGCCGACCGTGGTCATCTTGGGCTCGCAGTAAGTGCCCGGGCGAATGCCCTTCACGCCGCACGCCTTGCCCACCATCTTCTGGGCCAGGGTGAAGCCTTTACCGGTATCGGCCACCGGCTGCGGGCGACGGAATACGGTGGAGAACGGCAGACCCAGCGCTTCGCGGGCCTTGTCAGTGAGGCCGCGACCGATGATCAGCGGAATACGGCCACCGGCGCGCACTTCGTCGATCAGCACGTCGGTTTTCAGTTCAAACTGCGCCAGCACCTGTTCGGTGCCGTGTTTGCAGATCTTGCCGGCATAGGGGTAGATGTCGATCACATCGCCCATTTCCAGCTTGGAGACGTCCACTTCGATAGGCAGTGCGCCGGCATCTTCCATGGTGTTGAAGAAGATCGGGGCAATCTTGCCACCCAGACAGACACCGCCAGCGCGCTTGTTCGGCACGAACGGAATGTCGTCGCCCATAAACCAGAGCACCGAGTTGGTGGCGGATTTACGGGAAGAGCCGGTACCGACCACGTCACCCACATAGGCCAGCGGGAAGCCTTTCTCTTTCAGGGCATCGATGGTCTTGATGGGGCCGACGGCGCCATCCTTGTCCGGAGTAATGCCGGGACGGGCGTTTTTCAGCATCGCCAGGGCGTGCAGCGGAATGTCCGGGCGGGACCAGGCGTCCGGTGCCGGAGAGAGGTCGTCGGTGTTGGTTTCGCCGGTCACCTTGAACACGGTGACAGTGATCTTCTCGGCCAGCTCCGGGCGGGAGAGGAACCACTCGGCATCAGCCCAGGACTGCATCACCTGTTTGGCGTGGACATTGCCCGCCTTGGCCTTCTCTTCCACGTCGTGGAAGGAGTCAAACATCAGCAGGGTATGGGAGAGCCCCTTGGCGGCAAGCGGCGCCAGAGTGGCGTGATCCAGCAGGTCGATCAGCGGCTGAATGTTGTAACCACCCTGCATGGTGCCCAGCAGCTCGACAGCTTCGGCGGCAGTCAAGATGGGAGAGTGGGCTTCGCCCTTGGCGACGGCGGTGAGGAAACCGGCTTTGACATAGGCCGCTTCATCAACACCGGGGGGAATACGGGAGGACAACAGCTCTTTCAGAAAGTCTTGTTCGCCAGCGGGCGGGTTCTTGAGCAGCTCAACCAGGGCGGCGACCTGCTCTGCATCCAGAGGTTTGGCAACCACGCCCTCGGCGGCACGTTCTGCGACGTGTTTACGGTATGTTTCAAGCACGACTAATTCCTCTTTGGTCTTTTTTTGGGGTTCGCCCACGCTCGCGGCGATCGTCCTTGCGGGACACCCCGTAGGGTGCTCCCCACTATATAAGTTTTAACGACTAATTAAAATCCAAACCCTGTTTACTTATTCGCCACAAAATCGTAACCAATTAAACAGCCTGGTATTTTTTGAAAATTAATTGAACGCCCTCAACCAGAGTTAACAAATTGGCATCATTTCAGCATTATTCGAACGTACTGCCCAATTGCAGATAGAAGACGTCATTGCCCCCCTCCGCCATGCCGTAGCCGAGGAACACAGGGCCAAGGAAGCTCTCCACCCCGACATAAACCGACCCAGCGGTAAACGAGCTCTCCAGACTGATATCCTCACCCTTGTTCCAGACCCCGCCCTGCTCCAGAGATCCACCCAGATAGAGCGGCATCTTGAGGGCACCAAAGTCATTGTCTGCCACCCGATAGATGTAACGCAGGCCACCAAACAGGCTGTAGCGACCGCTCAGCTGGTAGCGCTGGAAACCGGAGAGGCGGAACAGCCCGCCCAGATCCTGAATATGCAGCGGCACCACCTCTTCACTGCCCGAGCCGCCCCCTTCGAGGATCAGGTTGAGGCTGTGCCTGTCCCATGACCAGGGCTTGATCATGGAGAGTTGATAATTCCAGCCTTCACTGCGGCCATCTGCCGACTCGAGTCCATCCACACTGACGTGGGAGTGGCCCAGTTTCATATCCCACTTCACCCCCTGATAGGGGAAATAGCGGCTATCCAGATTGTCGTGTTCAAAGCGGACATAGGGGCCCCACGCCGTGGCATCCCCTTGCAGCTCTTTGAAGTTTTTGATCTCGATACTGCCCGTCTGCCCTTCCAGCCCCATAGACAGGCGGCTCCAGGGCTGACGATTCCAGCCGACCGCCAGATCGGCGCTGAAGAAGGAGTACTCGGTATCGAGATAGGTAAATATCGGTTCGTCCGGATCCGGATTAAAGAGGCTTCTCTGGGTCTGGTCATAGGCCAGGCTCGCCTCGCCATAGAAGGTCTGGGAGGGCTCCAGCGGTGTATAGAAGTCGGTCTTGATATGTTTGGCCGTGCCCAGTGATGCCTCGGTCAACCACTCGGCCCCCCACTCGTTGACGTTGGTGAGGGTGTAGGACATGCCGACGTTGTAGTTGGAGGTATTCTCGAAGTCATCGGTGAAACCGAACTGGAAGTTGAGGTAACCAGGCCCCCAGTTCTTCTCGCTGGCATCCACTACCAGCACGTTCTCCCCATCGCGCTCCTCCACTTCATAGGTGATGCGGTCAAACGACTCCAGCGCATAGAGGCGGCGAATGCCAGCCTCCAGACTCTCGTTGGTCTGGATCTTGTCCGGCCGAACCTTCAGCATGGCGTGCACCGTCTCGTCGGAGAGGCGCGACTTGTTGATGATCTCCACCTTGTCGATGAAGTAGGCGGGTTGACCACTTCGCTCGGCACGGCGGCTCAGCTTCTGGTTGCGATAGGCGTTGTACTGCGCCTTGGTGAGCGACAGCTTATCGAGTTGCAGCGACGCCTTGTACGCCGCCGCCTCACCCATTTTGATCCCCTCCGGCATGCGGGCAAAGTCGGCGATCCCCATATCGCCAAACTCGGGAGCGATCAGTATGTCTTTCGGCCCCATCAGCGCCTTCTGCTTGTCGGTACCCACCTGGGTCATGTAGGTGGTGAGCTGGTCGATCATCGCCAACCCTGACTTGAGTGATTCACGGGTACGCAGCTTGGCACCGATATCCACCGCGATCACCACGTCGGCCCCCATTGCCTTGGCGACATCCACCGGCATGTTGTTGACGCTACCGCCGTCCGCCAGGATGTGCCCCTCCCACTCCACCGGCTTGAGGGCACCGGGAATGGACATGGAGGCCTGCATTGCCTTGGCCAGGCTGCCGTGATCCAGCACAAAGGGGGTGACCGTCTCCATGTCGGTCGCCATGGCGCGGTAGGGAATGGGGAGATCGTCGAAGCTCTCCTGTACCGGCAGGTTGGAGGTGGCCCCCCGCAGCAGGCTGGCCATGGATTGGCCCTGGAAAAAACCGTCCGGCAGCTGGGTGGTGTCGCCATTCACCCCGATATCGGTGCGCAGCTGATACTGCTCGTTCTGCTGCTTTTTACGCAACGACAGCTCGTCGCGGCCCACCTTGTCCTGATAGCCCTTGTTCCAGTCGATGGCCAGGGTAGTGCGCTCCACCTCCTCGGCACTGAGCCCCATGGCGTACATCCCCGCCACATAAGAGCCCATGCTGGTGCCGACTATGATGTCGACCGGAATCCGTTTCTGCTCCAGCACTTTGAGGATGCCGATATGGGCCGATCCCTTGGCACCGCCGCCGCTGAGCACCACCGCAATTTTCGGGCGCTCCCCCTGTGCCGCCACAGCCAGCAGCGGGCAGGCCGCCAGCATCACCAAAAGCAGACGGGTCCATCCCGCACCTAAGCTGCGCATCATATTTTCCATATTATTCAGAGGGTCAGTCACCAAGGATGGCCTCTACTATAAGGGGCCCGGCAGTTAGCGCAACCGTCAATCCGCCTCCCGCCTGTGCTGCATGGCGAAGGGGCGAGTCGCCGCCCCTGTGAGCGCAAACGTAATCCGCAAATAAAGGGCTGCAAGCCTCATGGGTAGCGCCGCGCTGCCGCTAATATGAGCGTCGTCAATCTCAACCTTTTGAGCACCTTTATGCTGGCAACCCTCACTCTTAAACAGAAAATACTGGCCACGGTCACCCTGGCCGTGGTCGTCTCCTGCCTGCTGGTAGGCTACTTCAGTCAACGCTCGGCCCAGCAACTGATCGAAAACCGGATGTTCGAGCAGGAGCTCCCCAACCTGACCCAGCGGATCAGCAAGGAGATTGAACAGGATCTCCACGGCATCGCCCAGGCCGCCCGCCAACTGGCCACCGACCGCTTCATTCTCGACTGGGTGGATCGGGGCATGCCCAAAGAGCAGGAGCCGATCCTCATCAACCAGCTCAAGGATGTGGCCAACCAGTATGGTCTGGTGACCGCCTCCTTCGCCGATCGCCAGACCGCAGCCTACTACAACCAGGATGGCTTTCTGCGCAACCTGACCCCAGCGCAGGACGCCTGGTTCTATGACTACACCAAGAGCCAGAAGGAGATGACCCTCAGCATCTTCCGCGAGAGCAACGGCGAGGTGAAGCTGTTCGTCAACTTCCAGCAGCTCAACGGGCGCGGGCTGGCCGGCTTTGCCAAATCCCTCGATACCATGGTGACCATGGTTTCCAACTTCCGGCTGGAAGAGAGCGGCATCGTCTTTATGGTCGATGGCAGCGGCAAGGTGAAGCTGCACCCCGAGGCCAACCGTATCGAACGCGATACCTTGGGCGGCATCGCCAGCGGTGATACCGGCAGCCTGCTGGCCAAACGTCCCTTTGCCGTCATCAACGCCGAAGTCAATGGCGAGCCCATGGTACTGGCCAGCAGCTATATCCCGCTGCTCGACTGGTATCTGGTGGCCCAGGTGCCAGAAGCCGAGATCTATGCCGAGCTGGATCAGACCCGCAACGAGATCCTGATGATCTCGCTGGTGATTGCCATTGCCATGGGGCTGATGGGGATGCTGCTGGCAGGCTCGGTCAGCCGCCCGCTCAACGAACTGGCCCGCCTGTTCAAGGAGCTGGGCAGCGGCGATGGGGATCTTACCCAGCGCCTCAAGGTGGAAGGACGTGACGAGCTGAGTCAGGTCGCCACCGGCTTCAACAACTTCGTCGCCAAGATCCACGGCTCCATCGAGCAGGTAGCGGAGAACTCCCGCCAGCTCGCGGCCACCGCCAACGAGGTGGCCAACAAGGCGCAGCTGACCCAGCACAACTGTACTGCCCAGCGTGACCGCACCGTGCAGGTGGCCACCGCTATCCACGAAATGGGGGCCACGGTGAGCGAGATCGCCGGTAACGCTTCGCTGGCAGCCGAAGTAGCCAGACAGGCCAACGATCAGGCCGATGCGGGTGCGGTAGTGGTGGCGCAGGCGCGCCACGGCATCGTCGACCTCTCCGGCGAGATTGAGCAGGTGGCAGGGGTTATCGAGTCGCTGGCGAGCCAGACCGACTCCATCGGCAGTATCCTCGAAACCATCCGCAGCATCTCGGAGCAGACCAACCTGCTGGCATTGAACGCCGCCATCGAGGCCGCTCGCGCCGGTGAACAGGGTCGCGGTTTCGCCGTGGTAGCAGATGAAGTGCGTAACCTCGCCAACCGCTCCGCCGCCTCGACCGCCGAGATCCAGGGGATGATCAACCGCTTGCAGGAGCAGAGTGCCCGCGCGGTCAGCGCCATGGCGCAGGGGCGCAACCAGAGTCTGGAGGTAGTGAGCCAGGCCGATGAGGCCAACGCAGCCCTCGGACAGATCACCGCGCACATCACCCAGATCAACGACATGAATATCCAGGTCGCCACCGCCACCGAGGAGCAGTCCAGCGTGGTCGGCGAGATCAACCGCAACGTGGAAGATATCAACCAGCTCACCATGGAGACCGCCGATATCGCCCACCAGCTGACCGAATCGAGCCGCAGCCTGCAGCAGCTCTCCGGTCAGCTGGACAAGCTGGTTGGCAACTTCCGGCTGTAGTCTGCATCCCACTTATGAAGACTCACCAGAGGGCGCTGCGGCACCCTCTGTCATAGCCACGGCAAACGGTGACGCACGGCCATTCAACCGCCGTTATGCGGCTCTCGAAATGCCTCATAATCAGGGAAATATGAGGAGGAGTTATGGGCAAACTGATAGTGATGGTGTTGCTGGGAGGAATGCTCAGCGCCTGCAGCAACGGGCCGGTGCGGGTACACGGCGCCGACGTGAGCGTAGACGATACCCGGATCCGGGTCAGTGACGGCAGTGGTGGCGGTTATGGCACCTTCTGCCCGCCCGGTCAGGCCAAGAAGGGGCGCTGCTAACCTCTTAGCCAAACCCCGAAAACAAAAAGCCGCTCAAATGAGCGGCTTTTTCATGAAGATGGCAGAAGATTACTTTTTCTTCTTGGCCTTGGCGTTCGGCAGGTCGGTGATGGAGCCTTCGAACACTTCGGCAGCCAGACCCACGGACTCGTGCAGAGTCGGGTGAGCGTGGATGGTCAGCGCGATATCTTCGGCGTCAGCACCCATCTCGATGGCCAGACCGATTTCACCCAGCAGTTCACCGCCGTTGGTACCCACGATGGCACCACCGATGACGCGGCCGCTCTCCTTGTCGAAGATCAGCTTGGTCATACCGTCGGAACAGTCGGACGCGATGGCGCGACCGGAAGCAGCCCACGGGAAGGTAGCGACTTCGAAGTTCAGGCCCTGTTGCTTGGCTTCCTTCTCGGTCAGACCAACCCATGCCATCTCTGGCTCGGTGTAGGCGATGGACGGGATCACTTTCGGGTCGAAGTAGTGCTTCTTGCCGGCGATAACTTCAGCGGCAACGTGACCTTCGTGCACACCTTTGTGTGCCAGCATCGGCTGGCCCACGATGTCACCGATGGCGTGGATGTGCGCCACGTTGGTACGCAGCTGCTTGTCCACCTCGATGAAACCGCGTTCGGTCACGGCAACGCCAGCTTTCTCGGCATCCAGCATCTTGCCGTTCGGCACACGGCCTACGGCAACCAGCACGTTGTCGTAACGAACCGGCTCGGCCGGGGCGTGTTTGCCTTCATAGGAGACGTACAGGCCGTCTTCGCGCGCTTCAACTGCGGTGACCTTGGTCTCCAGCATGATGTTGAATTTCTTGGCCACACGCTTGGTATAGATCTTGACGATGTCTTTGTCGGCAGCCGGAACCAGCTGGTCGGCAAATTCCACCACGTCGATCTCGGAACCCAGAGAGGAGTAAACGGTACCCATCTCCAGACCGATGATGCCGCCACCGATAACCAGCAGTTTGCCAGGAACGGTTTTCAGCTCCAGCGCATCGGTAGAGTCCCATACGCGCGGGTCATCGTGGGGAATGAACGGCAGCTTCACCGGACGGGAACCGGCCGCGATGATGGCGTTGTCGAAGGTCACGGTAGTCTTGCCGTCTTCCCCGGTCACTTCGAGCGTGTTCGGGCCGGTAAATTTACCCAAGCCGTTAACAACCTGAACTTTACGCATCTTGGCCATGCCAGCCAGACCGCCGGTCAGCTGGTTGATAACCTTCTCTTTCCACAGACGGATCTTGTCGATGTCGGTCTGCGGGGCACCGAAGACAATGCCGTGCTCGGCCAGCGCCTTGGCTTCTTCAATCACTTTGGCAACGTGCAGCAGCGCCTTGGAGGGGATGCAGCCCACGTTCAGGCAGACGCCACCCAGGGTGGAGTAACGCTCGACGATAATAGTATCCAGACCCAGATCGGCTGCACGGAAAGCAGCGGAATAACCGGCAGGGCCAGCACCCAGTACTACGACCTGGGTTTTGATTTCTTTACTCATCATGACCTCTTTGTCGTTCTTATATCCCCGGACAGCGCAGTCTTATACCGAAACGGGTGGCTGCAGCCGTGAAAAAAACGGGGCAAGTTTACGATCATGTTAATGAAATGAGAAGTAAAAAGGGCAGGCTCTGGGCCCGCCCTCTCACTTACAGGACCAGTCGACGAATGTCGGACAGCACGCCGTTCATGGTGGTGATGAAGCGAGCCCCATCGGCACCATCGATCACGCGGTGGTCGTAGCTCAGAGCCAGCGGCAGCATCAGGCGCGGCGCGAACTCTTTGCCGTTCCACTTCGGCTTCATCTCGGACTTGGAAACACCGAGGATGGCCACTTCCGGCGCGTTGACGATCGGGGTAAAGCTGGTACCGCCGATGCCACCCAGGCTGGAGATGGTGAAGCAACCGCCCTGCATGTCGGCAGCGGTCAGCTTGCCGGCACGGGCCTTCTTGGAGATCTCGGCCAGATCGCGAGACAGCTCCATGATGCCCTTCTTGTTAACATCGCGCACCACGGGCACAACCAGACCGTTGGGGGTATCTACCGCCACACCGATGTGGATGTACTTCTTCATGATCAGCTTGCTGCCATCTTCGGACAGGGAGCTGCAGAAGCGCGGGTGGGCTTCCAGCGCCTTGGCGGCGGCTTTCAGGATGAACACCAGCGGGGTGATCTTCACGTCTGCCTTCTGCTTCTCGAGCATCGCATTCTGCTCTTTGCGGAACGCTTCCAGCTCGGTGGTATCGGCTTCGTCGAACTGGGTGACATGAGGGATCATGACCCAGTTGCGGTGCAGGTTCGGACCGGAGATCTTCTGGATGCGGGTCAGCTCGACCTCTTCCACATCACCGAACTTGCTGAAGTCTACTTTCGGCCACGGCAGGACGCCCAGACCGTTGCCACCGGCTACGCCAGCAGAGGCAGGAGCGGACTCGGCACGCTTGATGGCATCCTTCACGTAGGCTTGCACGTCTTCTTTGACGATGCGACCCTTGCGACCGGAGGCTTTCACCTTGGCCAGGTTGACGCCGAACTCGCGCGCCAGACGGCGTACCGCCGGAGAGGCGTGTACATAAGCGTCGTTGGCAACGAAATCGGTCGCAGCGGCAGCAGCCTGAGCAACCGGAGCCGGAGCAGCAGTAACAGGGGCAGCGGCGACCGGAGCGGCAGCTTGAGCAACCGGCGCGGCAGCAGGAGCTGCGCCAGCCACTTCGAATACCATGATCAGGGAACCGGTGGAGACCTTGTCACCCGCCTTCACCTTGATCTCTTTGACCACACCGGCGAACGGCGCAGGCACTTCCATGGAGGCCTTGTCACCTTCCACGGCGATCAGGGACTGGTCAGCTTCAACCTTGTCACCCACGGCAACCATGATCTCGGTGACTTCCACTTCGTCGCCACCGATATCCGGTACGTTGACCTCTTTGGCAGCGGCGGCAACCGGGGCAGCAGCCACGGGCGCGGCAGCTTGAGCCGGAGCAGCAACGGCAGCAGGCGCAGCGCCAGCCACTTCAAATACCATCACCAGAGAACCGGTAGAGACCTTGGCACCAGCGGCAACCTTGATCTCGACCACGCGACCGGCAAACGGCGCTGGCACTTCCATGGAGGCCTTGTCACCTTCCACGGCAATGATGGACTGGTCGGCTTCAACCATGTCGCCCACGGCAACCATGATTTCAGTCACGTCCACTTCGTCGTCACCGATGTCCGGTACGTGCACATCTTTGCGCACGGCAGCGGCAGGTGCGGCGGCCGGAGCAGCGGCAGCCGGTGCAGCAACTTCAGCAGGGGCGGCAGCGCCTTCGGCTTCGAAGATCATGATCTGGGAACCGGTGGCAACCTTGTCGCCTACCTTGATCAGGATCTCTTTAACGATACCGGCAGACGGGGCCGGTACTTCCATGGAGGCCTTGTCGCCTTCTACCGCGATGATGGACTGGTCCAGCTCGACCTTGTCACCCACGGCCACCATAATCTCGGTGACTTCAACTTCATCGGCGCCGATATCCGGCACCATAATCTGTTTGGACATTGTGCTTTATCCTCTTGCGTCGATCCGCGTGACTGGTTGATGCCGCCACGCACATCTCGCGTTAACCGTTTTAAATCCTGGCAGGGTCACGCCGCATGACGGCGCGACCCTTGATCCACTTACGCGTACAGCGGGTTGACCTTGTCGGCATCGATGCCGTACTTGGCGATGGCGTCGGCCACAACCTGCTTGTCTACCTCGCCGCGCTTGGCCAGTTCGGTCAGAGCAGCAACCACCACGTAGAACTCGTTCACTTCGAAGTGACGACGCAGGTTGGCACGGCTGTCGGAACGGCCGTAGCCGTCGGTACCCAGCACGCGGTAGTTCTCGGTCGGAACGAAGGCGCGAACCTGATCGGCGAAGGACTTCATGTAGTCGGTCGCAGCGATGGTGGCTTCGGAACCCAGTACCTGAGCGATGTAGGGAACACGCGCTTCAGAGGTCGGGTGCAGCATGTTCCAGCGATCCGCGTCCTGACCGTCACGGGCCAGCTCGTTGAAGGAGGTGACGCTGAACACATCGGAACCGATGCCGTACTCGCTGGCCAGGATCTGGGCAGCCTTGCGCACGTGCCCCAGGATGGAACCACAACCCAGCAGCTGAACTTTCGCCTTGGCACCGGCGACGGATTCCAGCTTGTAGATACCCTTGCGGATGCCTTCCTCGGCGCCTTCCGGCATGGCCGGCATGGCGTAGTTCTCGTTCAGGGTGGTGATGTAGTAGAACACGTTCTCCGGGTTCTCACCGTACATGCGGCGCAGGCCGTCCTGTACGATCACCGCCACTTCATAGGCATAGGACGGGTCGTAAGAGATGCAGTTCGGAATGGTGTTCGCCAGGATGTGGCTGTGACCATCTTCGTGCTGCAGACCTTCGCCGTTCAGGGTAGTACGACCGGAGGTTGCACCCAGCAGGAAGCCACGGGCTTGCTGGTCACCGGCTGCCCACGCCATGTCGCCGATCCGCTGGAAGCCGAACATGGAGTAGTAGATGTAGAACGGGATCATCGGGCAATCGTTGGTGCTGTAAGAGGTCGCAGCAGCCAGCCAGGAGGACATGGCGCCCAGCTCGTTGATACCGTCTTGCAGAACCTGACCCTGCTTGTCTTCCTTGTAGTAGGAGACGATGTCGCGGTCTTGCGGGGTGTACTGCTGACCGTGCGGGCTGTAGATACCGATCTGGCGGAACAGACCTTCCATACCGAAGGTACGGGCTTCGTCAGCGAGGATCGGAACGATGCGCTTGCCGATGGACTTGTCTTTCAGCATCACGTTCAGGGAACGCACGAACGCCATGGTGGTGGAGATTTCGCGCGCTTGCTCGCCCAACAGCGGGCCGAAGGCATCCAGCGCCGGGATTTCCAGCTTGGTGGTGCTTTCGCGCAGACGGGTCGGCAGATAGCCTTTCAGGGCTGCACGACGAGCATGCAGGTACTTGTGCTCTTCACTGCCCTCTTCGATCTTCAGGTACGGCAGATCGGCCAGCTGCTCGTCGGCCACCGGCAGGTTGAAGCGGTCACGCAGGTGACGCACGGAGTCCAGCTCCATCTTCTTGACCTGGTGAGCGATGTTCTTGCCTTCGGCCGCTTCACCCATACCGTAACCCTTGATGGTCTTGGCCAGAATAACGGTCGGCTTGCCCTTGGTCTGGGTCGCCTTGTTGAATGCAGCGAACAGTTTGCGAGGATCGTGACCACCGCGGTTCAGAGCGAAGATCTCCTCGTCGGTCATGTCTTTGACCAGCGCGGCAGTTTCCGGATAACGGTTGAAGAAGTGCTCGCGGATGTAGCCACCGTCGCGGGACTTCATGGTCTGGTAGTCACCGTCCACGGTCTCGTTCATCAGCTGGATCAGCTTGCCGGAAGTGTCTTTCTTCAGCAGCTCATCCCACTTGCGACCCCAGATCACCTTGGTGACATCCCAACCGGCGCCAGCGAACAGGCCTTCCAGCTCGTTGATGACCTTGCCGTTACCGACAACCGGACCATCCAGACGCTGCAGGTTGCAGTTGACCACGAACACCAGGTTGTCGAGCTTTTCACGCACGGCAACAGTCAGGGCACCCTTGGCTTCCGGCTCGTCCATCTCGCCGTCACCCAGGAAGGCGTAAACGGTCTGCTCGGAGCAATCCTTGATACCACGGTCGGTCAGGTACTTCAGGAAGCGAGCCTGATAGATGGCGGCGATGGGGCCCAGACCCATGGAGACGGTCGGGAACTGCCAGAAGTCCGGCATCAGTTTCGGGTGCGGATAGGAAGGGATACCCTTGCCGTCCACTTCCTGACGGAAGTTGTCCAGCTGCTCTTCGGTCAGACGACCTTCAGCAAAGGCGCGAGCATAGATGCCCGGAGAGATGTGACCCTGGAAGTAAACCAGATCACCACCATCCTTCTCGTTGCGAGCACGGAAGAAGTGGTTGAAACAGACATCATAGATGGTCGCAGAAGAAGCGAAGGAAGACATGTGACCACCCAGGTCCAGGTCTTTCTTGGACGCGCGCAGCACGATCATCATGGCGTTCCAGCGGATGATGGCGCGAATGCGGCGTTCCATCTCCAGGTCACCCGGGTAGTCCGGCTCGTCGCTGGACGGGATGGTGTTGATGTAATCGCGATTTGCCTTGGCAGCCACGTCCACACCGCTTACGCGGGCTTTCTCGGCCAACTGTTCAAGGATGAACTGAGCGCGTTGCGGACCCTCTTCACGCAGCAGGGATTCCAGAGAGGCAAGCCACTCCAGCGTTTCTATCGGGTCCACATCGTTCTTCAGGATATCAGACATGGCTGGTTCCTATGTTGTTGTGATTGCACGGCATTGCACGGCGAAGGGCGCAAGCATTCGACAATAAAGCCTTGTGGGATTAGTTTTCCTGCTGACGGATCCGACGCATGGATCGCTGGATCCGGCTGTCTTCCCTCTGCATATCCAACAAGGTGTCCTCGATAAAGGCCAGATGCTCATGACAAGCTGTTCTGGCCCGCTCCGGAGCCCCCGAAAGAATAGCCTCGATCAGATTCGCACGATGGCGACGTATCTTGGCTACCACTCCCGGGCGGCGATTCAAAATCTCGTTATTCTGCAGAATGTTCTGTTCGAGCATCGGGCTCATGGCCCGCAGCAGGTGCAGCAGCACCACGTTGTGGGACGCCTCGGCCACCGCCAGATAAAACTGGGTCACGGCTGCCGATTCGGCCACCAGCGAGCCCAGCTGGCCCGCCTCTTCGATGGTGGTTTGCACCTGACGAATACGCTCGAAATCAGACCCGGTTCCCCGCAAGGCCGCGTAGTAGGCACAGATGCCTTCCAGCGCGTGGCGAAACTCCAGCAGGTCATACCGGGCTTCCGGGTGGGTACTGAGCAGTTCGAACAGAGGATCGGCGATCCCCTTGCTCAGGGCATTCTGCACATAAGTGCCGCCGCCCTGACGGCGATAAAGCAATCCGCGCGCTTCCAGTCGCTGGATGGCTTCGCGCAGGGAGGGGCGCGATACCTGAAACTGGATGGCGAGTTCCCGCTCGGGAGGCAATTTCTGTCCCGGCTGCAGGCTGCCTTCCAGAATCATCTGTTCCAGCTCGGCGACAATGGAGTCGGCCAACTTGGGTTGCGTAATCTTGCGATAGGGCATGAGGCTACTTTGTTAAATTGGTATTACCAATTTCATGGATGGGGCGAAAATTAGCAGAGGCCTTTTGAAAAGTCCACTCAAAAGATGATCTGAGTCAAGAATCAGCCCTGCCACTTAAGAGGTAAAGCAGGGGAAACATGATTTAGCTCATAGAAAATGGTCTGACCAATATTCTTGACTTCGCTCGCAAATAACATTTGCGCAACCAGAGACAAAAATGGCCTGCCAGATTGGCAAGCCATTGATTTTAAAATCCAAACTAAATTTGAATATTTACTTTAGCTGTTTAGTAGTTGCCGGTAGTAATCCCACTGGAAACTGGCTCCGGGATCCGTCTTGCGCCCTGGCGCTATGTCGCAATGGCCGACAATTTTTTCGTCGGTGATGGCCGGATAGCGCTCCGAAATAGCTCGAGTGAGCCCTGCCAATGCCCGGTATTGAGCCTCGGTGTAGGGGATTTCGTCAGTCCCTTCCAGCTCGATGCCGATGGAGAAGTCATTGCATGCCTCCCTCCCCTGCCAGCTCGATACTCCCGCATGCCAGGCGCGCTCGCCGAACGGCACATACTGCACCAGCTCGCCATCACGGCGGATCAGGCAGTGGGCCGAGACCCGCAGCTGATGGATACCGGCAAAATAGGGGTGAGCCTCAGGGTCGAGTCGCCCCATAAAGAGATCGTCGATAAAGGGGCCACCGAACTCCCCCGGCGGCAGGCTGATGCCATGCACCACCAGCAGGGAGATATCATCCGGCGCGGCCCGTTCGTTGTGATGGGGAGAAGGCACCCGGCGCGCCTGCTGGCACCAGCCTGCGGCATCGATAGAGAAACAAGGTTGCGAAGCGAGTTGAGTCATCGGCTACTCGAGTTGGCTGATAAATGACGAAAAAACGAAGATACCTGATAGGCAACCCGACACCAACTCACTGAATCAAAGGGAAATGGTATGTTAGGCTGAGTCATCTTCCGCTCGATATGGATGGGGTATGCAGCACACGGCACGCTGGATGTGGTTACTGGCCTGGCTCTCTTTGATGGGCCTGCTGACCCTCTATTTTCACTCCCGCAACCAACCCAGCGTCACCGCCAGCGGCGAGCTATTGCTGCGGGCCGACCAGAGCGGCCACTATCGTCTGGAGGGTGCCATCAACGGCCAGCCGGTGCAACTGCTGCTCGATACCGGCGCCACCCGTATCACCATCCCGCAGCAGGTTGCCGAGCGGCTCGGCCTGACCGCTCATGGCAGCAGCCAGGTCAATACCGCCGCGGGGCAGATCCGGGTCGGCAACGGCACCATCGAAACACTGGCGATGGGGCCATTGACCTTGTACGATCTGGCCATCTTTATCAATCCGGCGGCAGACGGTGACGAAGTGCTGGTTGGCATGAACGCCCTCGGTCGGCTGGAGCTGGTTCAAAAGGAGCGGCAACTGCTGCTCAGACCCTTGCAGGAATAAGGCATGTTTCAACAGGATGTCAGCCGCGCCGTGCGCGCCGCACTACTCGAAGATCTGGGCGATGCCCTCACCACGCTGGACCAACCTGACGCCAGCGCCGATATCACCGCCCAGCTGATCCCGGCCGACCGAATGGCCACTGCCCGGGTCATCACCCGTGAGGCCGGTGTGTTCTGCGGCCAACCCTGGGTGGATGAAGTCTTCCTGCAACTGAAGGCCCAGCTCGGTGGCGAAGTGAAGGTGGAGTGGAAGGTGCAGGATGGGGAGGTGCTCTCCCCCAATCAGGAGCTGTTCCGCCTCCACGGCCCTGCCCGCCTGCTGCTGACCGGCGAGCGCAATGCGCTGAACTTTGTCCAGACCCTCTCCGGCGTCGCCACCCTCACCGCTCGCTATGTGGCGGAGCTGGAGGGCACTGACTGCCGCCTGCTCGACACCCGCAAGACCATACCGGGGCTGCGCACCGCCCAGAAGTACGCGGTCGCCTGTGGCGGCGGCAAGAATCACCGCATCGGCCTCTATGACGCCTATCTCATCAAGGAGAACCATATCCTCGCCTGTGGCGGCATTGCCGAGGCGATTAATGAGGCTCGCCATCTCAATCCGGGCAAACCGGTGGAGGTGGAAGTGGAATCACTGGCAGAACTGAAGCAGGCGCTGGCGGCCAACGCCGATATCGTGATGCTGGACAACTTCGACGTGACCATGATGCGAGAAGCGGTCGCCATCAATCAGGGCCGCGCCAAGCTGGAGGTCTCCGGCAATGTGACCCTCGAAACTCTGGCCGAGTTTGCCGCCACCGGCGTCGATTTTATCTCGGTCGGGGCACTGACCAAGCATGTGCGGGCACTCGATCTCTCCATGCGCTTTATCCAACCGTGAGACGCCCCCCACAGGCTTGAGCAAACACTCGATATAACCGGACAAACAACTTGCAAAAGGCGCCAGAGGCGCCTTTTCTTTATGCAGGATCCCTCGGCAAAGGAGTGTACAGACGGACCCTAATTCGGCCACAGAAAGAGTCATAGGAGGCCACTTCTTTTATGACACGCATCAAGTTTTTGCTAAATGAAAGAAGTGTGATTAACAAAATGGACAATCTCTGTTGCCACCCCTGACAGCTCGGATAAGATACTGACGTGCAGATGATTTTCCACCGGCACTTCCCAGGAACCAAGGATAAAAGGATATTTTCCATGAACAGCAAAATGAAGAAACAATCAGGCTTTACCCTTATTGAATTGATGATCGTGGTTGCGATCGTGGCCATCTTGGCCGCCGTCGCGCTGCCTGCGTATCAGACCTATACACTGCGTGCAAAATACTCAGAGGTTATCGCAGCTGCTGGCCCTGCCAAGACAGCTGTAGAGGTTTGTGTACAAAGCCTTGACGTTGCTGCAGTAGACCTTGAGGACGCGGCTGCAGGCGGTGCATGTATTGATGCAGCAAATAGTGCACTTGCTACCGCAATCGCAAATGCAAACCCCGCCCGAATAGACACAGCAGTTGCCAACACTTTTGCAGCAGCCACGGGGGCAAATACAGTAGAAATTACTATTCAAAGCGGTACAGATTTTGATGGACTTAACCCCGCTAACCCTACCTTCATTCTTGTTGGTACTGTTGAAGCATCGAAGCAAGTTAACTGGACACGAGATACAGGTACATGTGCTGCTGCTAGCATGTGCTAACCATGACCTCTAGCCCTAATAGCGGCCTGGCGTTAAGCCTGGCCGCCTCTTCACTGATCAGTGAAGAGGATTCCCAGCGCTATCTGAGCCAGGCCAAGGCCCAGCGCAAACCCTTTGTGACCTTTCTGATAGAAAACGACATCCTCGACAGCAAAGCGCTCGCCGATTTTTGCGAGCTGGAGTATGGGGTACCTCTGCTGGATCTTGCCGCCTTCGATTTGGCCGAGATCCCGCAGAAGTACCTCAATCAGAAGCTGATTGAGAAGCACCACGTCCTGCCCATCTACACCCAGGGCCACACCCTCTATATCGCCATGTCGGATCCGACCAATGTCTCGGCCCTGGAGGACTTCGGCTTCAGCTTCGGGCTCCATACCGAGGCGCTGCTGGTGGAGGAGAACAAGCTCACCGCCGCCATCGGCAAGCTGCTGGAGAGCGAAAACGACGCCCTCGGCATGGAGGATATCGACGAGGCCGAGATCTCCGACCTCGAGGTAAGCGACGAGAGCAGCCGGCTCGACGAGAGCGTCAATACCGCCGATGACGACGCCCCCATCGTCAAGTACATCAACAAGATCCTGATGGATGCCATCAAGCGCGGCGCCTCCGACCTGCACTTCGAGCCCTATGAGTTCAAATATCGGGTGCGCTTTCGCATCGACGGGATTCTGCACGAAATCGCTACCCCGCCGGTCAATCTGGCCAACCGCTTCTCTGCCCGCCTCAAGGTGATGGCGCGGCTCGATATCGCCGAGCGGCGGCTGCCGCAGGATGGCCGCATAAAACTGAAACTGTCGCGCAACAAGTCGATGGATATGCGGGTCAACACCCTGCCCACCATGTGGGGGGAGAAGATCGTTATCCGTCTGCTCGACTCTTCGGCGGCCCGCCTCAATATCGAGCAGCTCGGCTTCGACGACCGCCAGAAGGCGCAGTACCTGCGTGCCCTCTCGAAACCACAGGGGATGATCCTGGTGACCGGCCCCACCGGCTCGGGCAAAACGGTCTCGCTCTATACCGGCCTCAATATTCTCAACACCACCGAGGTGAATATCTCCACCGCTGAAGATCCGGTGGAGATCAACCTGCCGGGCGTCAACCAGGTGCAGGTCAACCCCAAGGCGGGGCTCACCTTCGCCAGCGCCCTGCGCTCCTTCTTGCGGCAAGACCCGGATGTGGTGATGGTGGGGGAGATACGGGATCTCGAAACCGCCGAGATCGCCATCAAGGCTGCACAAACCGGCCACCTGGTGCTCTCAACCCTGCACACCAACTCGGCAGCCGAAACCCTGACCCGGATGATGAACATGGGGGTTCCGGCCTTCAATATCGCCTCTTCGGTCACCCTGATCATGGCCCAACGGCTGGCCCGCAAGCTGTGTGATCACTGCAAGGCGCCGGAGGTGGTGCCGGAAGCCGAGCTGCTGGAGCTGGGTTTTACCCCGCAGCAGCTGGCAGCCGGCTTGCGACTGTTCAAACCGGTTGGTTGCAAGGAGTGTTCCGGTGGCTACAAGGGGCGAGTCGGCATCTACGAAATCATGCTAATGTCGGAAAATATCGCAAAATTGATCATGCAGGGGGCCAACTCCCTGCAAATTGCGGCGATTGCCCAGAAAGAGGGCATGCGCACCCTGCGCACCTCGGGACTGGAGAAGGCACGGCTCGGTGTCACTAGCCTGGCCGAGGTCAACCGGGTCACCACCAATTAAACCTCGCCAAGATGCGAGCAAGATGATCTACCAGCAAGCGACCAGATGGTGCCAAGCCGTTTGAGGATATTTATCAGGTCAGATGGTTCAGGGGCTCCCTGACCATCCGCCCAATTGCAGGATGCAAAGATGGCAACCCTAACGAAAAAGAACAACACCCCGAAAAAAGTCTTCGCCTTCCGCTGGCACGGGGTCAATCGCAAGGGGCAGAAGGTCTCCGGCGAGCTGCAGGCTGACAGCATCAATACCGTCAAGGCGGAGCTGCGCAAGCAGGGGGTAAACGTCACCAAGGTGGCCAAAAAATCCCAGGGGCTCTTCTCCAAGGGCGGTGCCAAGATCAAGCCGATGGATATCGCGATTATCTCCCGCCAGATCACCACCATGCTCTCCGCCGGCGTACCGCTGGTGCAAAGCCTGCAGATCATCGCCCGCAGCCACGAGAAAGCCGCCATGCGCGAGCTGATGGGTGAGATCGCCTCCGATGTTGAGACCGGAACCCCCATGTCGGAGGCGTTGCGCCGCCACCCTCGCCATTTTGACGATCTCTACTGCGATCTGGTTGAGGCGGGGGAGCAATCCGGTGCGCTGGAGACCATCTACGACCGTATCGCCACCTATCGGGAAAAGTCGGAAGCGCTCAAGTCGAAGATCAAGAAGGCCATGTTCTATCCCACCATGGTTATTCTGGTGGCCATAGTGGTGACTTCCATCCTGCTGCTATTCGTCATCCCCCAGTTCGAGGATATCTTCAAGAGCTTTGGCGCCGAGCTGCCGGTGTTCACCCAGTTTGTCATCGGCATCTCACGCTTTATGCAGAACTGGTGGTATGTCTTCTTTGGCGGAGCTGCGCTCGCCATCTTCCTCTATGTACGCGCCTGGCGCGCCTCCCAGAAGGTAAGGGACAATACCGACAAGTTTGTGCTCACCATCCCGGTGGTCGGTATGATCCTGCACAAGGCGGCCATGGCCCGCTTTGCCCGCACACTCTCAACCACTTTCTCGGCCGGTATCCCGCTGGTGGATGCACTCATCTCGGCGGCCGGTGCCTCCGGCAACTATGTCTATCGCACCGCCGTTATGGCCATTCGCAACGAGGTGGTGGCCGGTATGCAGATCAACGTGGCAATGCGCACCGTCGATCTCTTCCCGGACATGGTGATCCAGATGGTGATGATCGGCGAGGAGTCCGGCGCCATTGATGATATGCTCTCCAAGGTTGCCACCATCTTCGAGCAAGAGGTGGACGACCTGGTCGATGGCCTTACCAGCCTGCTGGAACCCCTCATCATGGTGGTGCTCGGGGTGCTGGTCGGCGGCATGGTTATCGCCATGTACCTGCCCATTTTCAAACTTGGCGACGTGGTGGGTTGATTCATCAGGGCATGGAGCCAAAGCCATGCCCTTCACTCATTCAATAACTGACGGTTGGTTATGACACTTCTTCTCGAGCTGGCTCACGGCTTGCCATGGATCTTTTTTTCGCTGGTTTTTCTCTTCTCCCTGATGATCGGCAGCTTCCTTAACGTAGTGATCCACCGCCTGCCCATCATGCTGGAGCGAGAGTGGCAGGCCGAGTATCGCAGCTACTTCTCCCCCGACGAAGAGGCCATCGCACCAGAGCGCTACAACCTGATGGTACCGCGCTCCGCATGTCCTCACTGTGGTCACCCCATTACCGCCATCGAGAACATTCCGCTGATGAGCTGGCTCTGGCTCAAGGGGCGTTGCCGCGACTGTCAGGCGCCCATCTCGGCCCGCTATCCGCTGGTAGAGCTGATAACAGCCCTGCTCTCGGTGGCCGTTGCCATGGTCATAACGCCGGGCTGGGGCACACTGGCCGCCCTGCTGCTGACTTGGGTATTGGTGGCCCTCACCTTTATCGATCTCGACAAGATGTTGCTGCCAGATCAGCTCACCCTGCCCCTGCTGTGGGGCGGTCTGCTGTTCAATCTGGCAGGTGGCTTCGTACCGCTGGCGGATGCCGTGATTGGCGCCATGGTCGGCTATCTGGTGCTCTGGAGCCTCTACTGGGCCTTCAAGCTGCTCACCGGCAAGGAGGGGATGGGCTATGGCGACTTCAAGCTGCTGGCGGCGCTGGGTGCCTGGCTCGGCTGGCAGGCGCTGCCGATCATATTGCTGCTCTCATCCCTGGTCGGCGCCGTGATCGGCATCAGCCTGATCGCCTTGCACAAACACCATCAGGGCAAGCCCATCCCCTTCGGCCCCTACCTCGCCATCGCGGGCTGGATTGCCCTGCTGTGGGGCGATACCATCACCAACTGGTATCTCTCTACCCTGCTTTGAGCAAGAGGCCCCCCATGTATGTAGTTGCTATTACCGGTGGTATCGGCAGTGGCAAGACCACCATCGCCAATCAGTTTGCCGAACTGGGTATCGAGGTGGTGGATGCCGATGTGATCGCCCGCGAGGTCGTAGAGCCGGGCACCCCGGCCCTTGCCACCATCGCCGACCATTTTGGCCCGGATGTGATTGAGCCGAGCGGTCAACTCGACCGTCGCACCCTGCGCGAGCGGGTCTTCAGCGACCCGCAGGCCAAGGAGTGGCTCAATGCACTGCTCCATCCGCTGATTCGCAGTGAAATGCTGCGCCAGTGTGCCGCAGCCAGTTCTCCTTACTGCCTGCTGGTGGTGCCGCTGCTGGTGGAGAACAAACTCACCGGCCTCGCCGACCGGGTGCTGGTGATCGATGTGGACGAAGCGACCCAGATTGAGCGCACCTGCCGTCGTGATGGCGTCAGCACCGAGCAGGCCAGAGCCATCATCGCAGCACAGGCCAGCCGGAAAGAACGGCTAGCTGCGGCGGATGATGTCATCGAGAACGCCAATGGCAGCGAAATGGCGATAAAAACGCGGATTTTGGCACTGCACGAGACATATCTGGCATTTGCCTCTCAACAACCCCGTCAACAGTGAGTACACTAGGCCGGTTTATGGCTGGCCAGGATTAGGCATGATTTACGATTTTCCCCTCAATGAAAAAAGCCGGACCTACCTGCGTCTGGAGTCCCTGTTTTCCCAAATTCGCGACAATCTGGAGAGCGAGCAATCCTGGGCCCATATCGCCTTCTTCAAAGGGCTGTTCGATCTGCAGGAGCTGCTGGAGCGTGGTGACTTGCGCGCTGACCTTATCAAGGATCTGGAGCGTCTCGGCCAACGTCTGAGCCACTGGGCCAGCCTGCCCGACGTCGATCTGGAGCAGATCAAACAGATGCAGCAAGAGAGCAGCCAGCTCTCCCGCAACCTGCTCAACTCGCCACGCCCGGGAGCCCGCCTGAAAGAGGATCGTCTGCTCGGTTCCATTCGCCAGCGCTTCTCCATCCCGGGTGGCCTGTGTGCCTTCGACGTGCCCCAGCTGCACCACTGGCTCGGAACCCCGGCCATCACCCGTCACCAGCAGATGCAGGGCTGGCTTAGCGACATCACCCTGCTGATGAACGCCATCACCCTGTTGCTGCGTCTGTGGCGTGAATCGGGCAGCTTCAGCGAGCAGGTGGCGACCAACGGCTTCTTCCAGGACACCGCCGAAAGCGCCGAGCTGATCCGCATCAAGCTGCCGGGCAATCTGTTCTGCTACCCGACCCTGAGCGGCCACAAGAATCGTTTTGCCCTGCGCTTCCTGCCTACGGGCGAGCAGCAGATTGGCGATGTGCCATTCCAGCTCGCCTGCTGCTAAGGAGTACTTATGGTCACCAAGGTAAAGTGTCCGACCTGCCAGAGCGAAGTGGAGTGGGGCCCGCAGAGTCCGTTCCGACCTTTCTGCAGCAAACGCTGCCAGCTGATCGATCTCGGCGAGTGGGCCGATGAAGAGAAGCGGATCCCCGGGGAGATCAACCCGGATCTGCTGCCGGAGCCGGAAGAGGGCGATCAGTGGCTATAAGCCCCTGGTCACTCTCCGCTATAAAATAAAAAAGGGCCGATGGGCCCTTTTTTGATGCTTGTTGTTGCAACCGGTTCAAGTCAGCAGGCCTTGAAGCCGCGCGACAATCGGACCGTTGGCATCGGGAAAGTGGTAGTTGTGCAGCTCGGACACCGGCACCCATAGACACTCCTGCCCCTCTTTGCCGAACGGCTCGCCGCTGAAACGGGTCACCTTCCAGATATCCAGCAACACCTGCTTCTCGGGGTAGTCGTGCTGCAGCTCCATGAAAGGGGCACAATCCTGCACCCGGATGCCGATCTCTTCCCACAGCTCCCGATCCAGTGCGGTGAGAAGATCCTCGCCCGACTCGACCTTGCCACCTGGAAACTCCCAGCGATCCCCCTGATGGCGATCGGAGGAGCGTCTGGCGATAAAGATATCGCCCTGTTCATTCTCGATGACGCCAACCGCTACCCAGATCCGCTTTTTCTGTTCCATCTTGTTACCTTTGTACGCTATGGCTGACCAGGCCGTTCAATGTGCCCAACCTCCGGCTGGATGAACGGCCGATGATGCCTGATATCCGATAACCCTTGGTCAGATGGCGCCACCACAGTGACGTCGCCACCCTCTGACAAAAACAAGGCGGGCACCGGGCCCGCCTTGTCATAGCACTGCATCGATCAGGTCAACTGACCGTGGCAATGCTTGTATTTCTTGCCTGAACCGCACGGGCAGGGATCGTTGCGACCAACCTTCTGCTCATCGCGCACGAAGGTGGTGTGGCCCTCTTCACCTGCGGCCTGTTCATCGGCCAGCTGGCTCTCAGCCGCGGCATGGGTGTAGGTACGGGGAGCGGCTTCCGCCTGCTGGCGCTGCTGCTCTTCCATCGCTTCCACATCGCGCTCCTGCACCTGAACACGGCTCAGGATGCTGACCACGTCGCGCTTGAGGGTTTCCAGCATCTGGGTGAACAGATCGAAGGATTCGCGCTTGTACTCCTGCTTGGGGTTCTTCTGGGCGTAGCCGCGCAGATGGATGCCCTGACGCAGGTGATCCATGGCCGCCAGATGCTCTTTCCACAGACCATCCAGAGTTTGCAGCATCACTGCCTTCTCGAAGTTGCGTAGCACCTCTTTGCCAACCAGCTCCTCCTTGTGGGCATAGAGCTTGGTGGCTTCGTCCAGAATGCGCTCGCGCAGCTTCTCTTCATACAGCTTGTCATCTTCCGCCAGCCACTGCTGCAGCGGCAGATCCAGCGCGAAGTCTGCCTTCAGGCGCGCTTCCAGACCCGGCACATCCCACATCTCTTCCAGAGACTGGGGCGGGATGTACTCGTCAATCACGCTGCCGTAGACATCATCACGGATAACGTGGATGGTCTCGGAGATATCGTTGGTATCCAGCAACTCGTTACGCTGCTCGTACACTACCTTGCGCTGGTCGTTGGCCACGTCGTCAAACTCCAGCAAGCTCTTGCGGATGTCGAAGTTGCGACCTTCCACCTTGCGCTGGGCATTTTCGATCGCCTTGGTGACCCAGGGGTGTTCGATGGCTTCGCCCTCTTCCATGCCCAGCTTCTTCATCATGCCGGTGACGCGATCGGAGGCGAAGATCCGCATCAGGGTATCTTCCATGGAGAGGTAGAAGCGGGAGGAGCCCGGGTCACCCTGACGACCGGAACGGCCGCGCAGCTGGTTGTCGATACGACGGGATTCGTGACGCTCGGTACCGATGATATGCAGACCGCCGGCAGCCAGCACCGCATCGTGACGCACCTGCCATGCCGCTTTCAGCTCGGCAATCTGTGCCTCGGTCGGATTCTCCAGCTTGGCGATCTCCGCCTGCCAGTTGCCCCCGAGCACTATGTCGGTACCACGACCCGCCATGTTGGTGGCGATGGTGACCGCGCCAGTCTGGCCAGCCTGGGCAACGATCTCCGCTTCCATGGCGTGGAACTTGGCGTTCAGCACCTGATGCGGGATCTTCTCCTTGGTCAGGATGCCGGAGAGCAGCTCGGAGTTCTCGATAGAGACGGTACCAACCAGTACAGGCTGGCCCTTGGCCACGCACTGACGGATATCTTCGATGATGGCGGCATACTTCTCATTGGCGGTCAGGTAGACCAGATCGCCCATGTCCTTGCGCACCATCGGCTTGTTGGTCGGGATAACCACGGTATCCAGGCCATAAATCTGCTGGAATTCAAAGGCTTCGGTATCTGCAGTACCTGTCATTCCCGCCAGCTTGTTGTAGAGACGGAAGTAATTCTGGAAGGTGATGGATGCCAGCGTCTGGTTCTCGTTCTGGATCTTCACCCCTTCCTTCGCTTCAACGGCCTGATGCAGACCATCAGACCAGCGACGACCCGGCATGGTACGACCGGTGTGCTCATCGACGATGACGATCTCGTCTTTCTGGACGATGTAGTCCACGTTGCGCTCGAACAGGGTATGAGCACGCAGACCGGCGTTCACGTGGTGCAACAGACTGATGTTGGAGGCGGAGAACAGGGAATCGTTCTCATCCAGCAGCCCCTCTTTCTTGAGCAGCTCTTCCACGAAGATCTGGCCGTTTTCGGTCAGCAGCGCCTGACGGTTCTTCTCGTCTACCGTGTAGTGACCGTCACCGGTGTACTCTTCGGTATCTTCCTTGTCCTGCTTGACCAGCAAGGGGATCAGCTTGTTGACACGAATATAGAGCTCGGAGCTGTCTTCGGCCGGGCCTGAGATAATCAGCGGGGTACGAGCTTCATCGATAAGCACCGAGTCAACCTCATCCACCAGCGCGTAGTTGAGCGGACGCTGTACCCGTTGCTCCGGCGAGAACGCCATGTTGTCGCGCAGGTAGTCGAAACCGAATTCGTTATTGGTACCGTAGGTGATGTCGGCGGCGTAGGCGTCACGCTTCTGGGACGCATCCATGCCGGGCACATTGCACGCAACGGTCATGCCGAGGAAGGCGAACAGCGGGCGGTTCGCCTCCGCATCACGTTTGGCCAGGTAGTCGTTTACCGTCACCACGTGGACGCCACGACCGCTCAGGGCATTCAGGTAAGCTGGCAGGGTTGCGGTCAGGGTCTTACCTTCACCGGTTTTCATTTCCGCGATGCGGTTGGAGTTCAGCACCATGCCGCCGATCAGCTGCACATCGAAGTGACGCATACCAAACACCCGCTTGGAGGCTTCACGCACGGTCGCGAACGCTTCCGGCAGCAACTGCTCCAGAGTCTCACCCTGCTCGATACGCTGACGATATTCAGCCGTTTTGGCCTGCAACTCGGCATCGGAGAGAGCCTCGAACTGCGGCTCCATGGCATTGATCTGTTTTACAATTTTGCGCAAAGCCTTGAGCGTTCTGTCGTTCCGGCTGCCGATAATCTTGGTAAGCAGTGTGCTAATCATGGGTACCAACTATTTCTGGTTATATAAAGCGTTCCGTCACTGGAACCTGAAGAAAAAAACCTAACCCCGGCTGGCACTGAGAAAGCGTGCGGGGTTGACCTGACGACCATCTTTCAACACTTCGTAATGCAAATGGACCCCGGTCGCGCGACCGGTGCGCCCCATCAAGGCAATTTTCTGCCCCTGATCAACCAGGGTGCCCACCTCGACCAGCAACCTGGAGTTGTGGGCATAGCGGGTGACCAGACCATTGCCGTGATTAATCTCCACCATATTGCCAAATTCCGGATGACGGCCGGCCCAGCTGACAATGCCGGGCCCGGTGGCCAGAATCGGGGTTCCGGGTTTGCCACGGAAATCGACCCCTTTATGCATCTTGGCACGCCCATTGAACGGATCGACCCGTCCGCCAAAGCCGGATGAGACCCAAACTCGCTCTTGTTTGACTGGCGTGCCGGAAATAAAACCGGCATCGGTGATATGGTGATTCATGATGAAAGATTCAAGTACCGACAGCTGCTCTTCGCGGCTGCTGAGCTGCTGGCTGAGGTGTTTCATCGAAGCCTGCAGCTCGTTGAGGCTCACTTCCAGATCTTCATCGTAAGAGGGACCGCCCATGGGGGGCAGCTCTTTGAAATTGAACTCGTCGGGATCGAGGTCGGCCTGTTCGGTCAGTCGCTCGCCAAGGGCATTGATACGACCCAGCTGCCCCTGCATGGTGCCCACCTGAGCAGCCAACATGGCCAGCTGTTCGCGCGCTTCATCACCGCTCTGCTCGGCAGAGCGCTGTTCGGCCATGGCCAGCGCTACTTCCAGCGCCTCCATTTTCTGGTGCCAACTCTGCCAGAGCCAGCCACCACCAAGGGCCAACAGGGAGAAAACAATACCGCCGACCCATGCCAGACGTTGTTTGGGCAGGTGCAACTTGCGTCGCTGCTTGCCGTGGAGGATCAGGGTAATGCTCATAGAAATCAGTCTGCTCGGTCAGGTGCGGCCAGGAGCCTACACGGGAAATAAAACCGGGAGATAATCGGTATTAAAGGATGGAGTAAACAAATGACGGAACGTCGGTGCGGAGAGAGGACCGACGTTCCGTTGCACAGCTATCAGGCCAGAACCAGACCGTTATCGTAGTAAGCGATAGGCGCTTTGTCGCCCTCACCCTCGAAGGTCACCAGTTCCCAAGCCTCCTGCTCGGCCAGCAAGGCACGCAGCAGCTTGTTGTTCAGGGCATGTCCGGTCTTGTAGGCACGGAACTCACCGATGATGCTGCGGTTACACATATAGAGGTCACCGATCGCGTCCAGCATCTTGTGCTTGACGAACTCGTCCTCATAACGCAAACCGTCTTCGTTCAGCACTCGATAATCGTCCAGTACCACGGCGTTTTCCAGGCTTCCGCCCAGCGCCAGGTTCTGGGAACGCAGGTACTCGATATCGCGCATGAACCCAAAGGTACGGGCACGGCTGATCTCTTTCACGAAGGAGGCACCGGAGAAGTCCAGTACGCAACGCTGATTGCGCCCTTCAAAGACCGGATGCTGGAAATCGATCTCGAGATCCATCTTGAAGCCGTTGCGATAAGGGTGGAATTCCGCCCACTTGTCGCCGTCTTCAACCCGGATGCTCTTCTTGATCCGCACAAACTGCTTGGCAGCATTCTGCTCACGGACCCCGACTTCCTGCAGCAGGTAGATAAAGGGATGCGCACTGCCGTCCATCACCGGGATCTCGGGCGCGTCAACCTCGACATAGAGGTTGTCGATCCCCATCCCGGCCAGCGCGGCGGAGAGGTGCTCAATGGTAGAGACACGGACACCGGCTTCGTTGACCAGAGCGGTACAGAGCACGGTATCGCGCACCTGATCGGCATTGGCTGGCAGCTCCACCACAGGATTCAGGTCGGTACGCAAGTAAACGATCCCTGTGTTCACAGGTGCCGGACGGAACGTCATGGTGACTTTCCGGCCCGAATGCAGGCCGACACCAGTCGCCTGTACACTCGTTTTCAAGGTTCTTTGTCTAATCATGGGTGTACCCTAAACAGCTTAAAATCCGGACCAGATGGTCGTTGGCAGGCCATCTTAGCACATTCCTTGAACAACAAACAAACAAGAGCCATAAGAGGCTTAGTCAGCTTGCTTGCGCAGGAACGCCGGAATATCCAGATAATCCGGTTCGCGACGAGCTTGCGGCTCGGCGTTGACCACCTTGGCCGGGGCTTCGTCCATCACTCGGCCTTGCATCATGTCGCTGACCAGCGGCTGACGCACCGGGCGCTCTTGCACCTGGCTGCTCTTGACTAGCGTGATGTCCGGCTTGCGCTCGGCACCGATACCGGTAGCAACCACGGTCACACGCAGCTCGTCGTGCATTTCCGGATCGATTACGGTACCCACAACTACAGTGGCGTTCTCGGAAGCGAAGGCCTTGACCGCGTTACCCACGGTTTCGAACTCTTCGATGGTCATGTCCATACCGGCGGTGATGTTGACCAGGATGCCACGGGCACCAGCCAGATCCACGTCTTCCAGCAGCGGGCTGGAGATGGCTTTCTCGGCCGCTTCTTCAGCACGGTCATCACCAGAGGCGGAACCGGTACCCATCATGGCGGTACCCATTTCGCGCATTACGGTACGCACGTCCGCGAAGTCGACGTTGATCAAGCCCGGACGGGTGATCAGCTCGGCAATGCCCTGTACCGCGCCAAGCAGTACATCGTTGGCCGCCTTGAAGGCATCCAGCAGGGAGATACCGCGACCCAGCACCTTCAGCAACTTGTCGTTGGGGATGGTGATCAGGGAGTCGACGTTCTTGGAGAGCTCCTCAATGCCGTGCGCGGCGAAGCCCATCCGCTTCTTCCCTTCAAAGGAGAACGGCTTGGTCACTACAGCAACGGTCAGGATGCCCATCTCGCGTGCCACTTCGGCCACGATCGGCGCAGCACCGGTACCGGTACCACCACCCATACCGGCGGCGATGAACACCATGTCGGAACCGGTCAGCAGCTCACGCAGTGCTTCGCGATCTTCCATGGCCGCATCACGACCCACTTCCGGATTGGCGCCGGCACCCAGACCCTTGGTGATGCCACCGCCGATCTGCAGGGTAGTGTTGGCGCTGGAGTTACGCAGTGCCTGGGCATCGGTGTTGACGGTAATAAACTCAACACCCTCAATATTTTGACGAACCATGTGCTCGACAGCGTTACCGCCGCCGCCACCTACACCGATCACTTTAATGACGGCTTCGTCAGTGTGGCTATCCATAAATTCAAACATGTTGTCTCTCCGCTTTATTTGCCTGACTCAGCAAAATTCTTAAAACTCGCCACGCAGCCAGTTGCTGACCCGTTTGACCAGACCACCGACGCTTGCCTTGGCGGCATATTCTTTGTTGCTACCTGTTGCCTGATGTGTACGGCCGTACTGCAGCAACCCGACCGCAGTCGAGTACACCGGCGCCTGCACATAATCACTCAAGCCACGAATATTCATGGGCTCCCCTACCCGAACCTGGCTCTGGAAGATCTGCTCTGCACACTCCACAATGCCTTCGATCTGGGCAGCGCCGCCGGTCAAGACCACACCGGCTGCCAGCTGATGCTTGACCCCCTGCGCTTTCAACTCGCTTTGTACCCGCACCAGCTCATCATTCACCATGGAGAGCAACTCGGTGTAACGGGGCTCAATCACTTCAGCCAGTGTCTGCCGTTGCAGGCTACGCGCCGGACGACCGCCGACACTGGGTACTTCAATATTGTCTTCCTTGCTGACCAGACGACCGAGGGCACAGCCGTAGCGCACCTTGATCGCTTCTGCGTCGAGCGGCGGCGTACCAAAGGCGTAGGCAATGTCGCTGGTCACAGTGCTGCCAGCGTAGGGGATCACCTTGGTGTGGCGCAGGGCACCGCCGGTAAACAGCGACATGTCCATGGTGCCACCACCGATGTCCACCACGCAGACACCCAGCTCTTTCTCGTCTTCAGTCAGCACCGCGTAGCTGGATGCCAGCGCGGAGAAGATCAGTTGATCGACCCGCAGCCCTACCTTCTCGACACACTTCTCGATGTTGCGAGCCATGTCGTTATGGCAGGTGATCAGGTGAACCTTGGCCGCCATCCGCACGCCGGAGAGGCCGACCGGATTCTTGATCCCTTCCTGATAGTCGATGGCAAACTCCTGCGGCAGCACGTGCAACACCCGAAGTTCATCCGAGAGGCGAACCGACTTGGCGGTGTGGATCACGTTGTCCACGTCTTCCTGAGTCACCTCTTCGTCGGAGATGGGCACCATGCCGGTCTCGTTGCGGCAGTCGATATGCTTGCCGGACAAGCCGAGGTAAACCGAGCTGATCTGGCAATCCGCCATCATCTCGGCCTCTTCCACAGCACGGCGCAGTGACTTGACCACGGAGTCGAGGTCGTTGACCCCGCCCTTCTCCATCCCGCGGGAAGCGTGACTGCCCATACCGATGACGTTCAGTTCACCGTCCGGCAATACTTCCCCGACCAGAACCGCCACCTTGGTTGTGCCGATATCCAGTCCGACAATCAAATTCCTATCTGCGGTGTTGGTCATGCACTTTCTCTTCGCTCTTCTTCCAGCCAACTGCCATTCCGGTGTCGTATCGAAGATCCACGTAGGCGACTTGCGCACGGGGTTCGATAACCGGGAAGGCATCGATAAACCGCTGCAACCGGAGCGCAATGTCATTGCGTCCCAGGAACAGCTTGATATTGCCATCCAGGGTCAGTTCCCAGGCATGGCGGGGGGTCAGATTCACCCCCAGCAACTTATATCCCTTGGCAGCCAGTTGCGACTCGTACTGCCGACTCTCTTTCAACACCCGGGCGGCCTGATCATCCGGCCCCGACAACTGCATCAGCGGCGTCTTGACCCGATCCGGGGCGCTGAACACCTTGCCCTTGGTGTTGACGAAGCGGTTGCCGTTCCAGCGCGCCGCTACGTCCTGTTCCGTCAGGTAGACCTTGATCTTGTTCGGCCACTTCTTGCGTACCGATACCGAGGCCACCCATGGCAAGGCATTGAGCCTTGCCTGCAATTCATTGACATCCAACTCGAAGAAGTTGCGTAATTCGGCACCATCCAGTACCGCTAACCGCAGCTCCTCCGTCTCCAGATACTGATGTTGCCCCTGCAGCAACAATTCGCTCATGGGCAACCGATTGGCATCCGTCAGCCAATCTTTAACATCCAGCGCCGTCCGGTAGCAGCCCCATATCACCAGCAGGAAAAACATCACCCCTGCGATGAAGCCACCCTTGGTGCGCCCCTGTGCCCTTGCCTCCACCCGTTCGATCCCCGTGTAACGCGCTAAACCGGCCTTTGACAGACCGGTTCGCCATTATATAGGCCCCGGCTTGGCGGTCAAAATACTCATTGGGCCCTCAGGCACCAGATTTCATGCTATCTATGCTCAATTTCATCTCGCCAAGACGACGGGCCAGCGCCCCGACGTTCCCGGCGCCTTGAGTCAGCACCAAATCCCCCTCGCCAATCAGGTCGGCCAGCACGGCTGGCACGTCATCCGGTGTAGCGACGAAGATGGGTTCCAGGTTGCCGCGCGAGCGAATGGAGCGGCACAGTGCCCGTCCATCAGCGCCTGGGATCGGCTCCTCACCGGCAGCATAAACCTCCAGCATCACCAGCACGTCTACCTTGGAGAGCACATCGGCGAAGTCCTCGTAGAGGTCGCGGGTGCGGGTATAACGGTGCGGCTGGAACACCATCACCAGACGCTTCTCGGGCCAACCGGCACGGGCGGCATTGATAGTGACCTTCACTTCGCTCGGGTGGTGTCCATAATCGTCCACCAGCATCGCCTTGCCGCGACCGGTTTCAAACTCGCCATACTGCTGGAAGCGACGACCAACCCCTTCAAATTTGGCCAGAGCAGAGATGATGGCCTCATCGCTAACACCGTCTTCCGTCGCGACAGCTATCGCCGCGGCGGCGTTCAAGGCGTTGTGAATGCCCGGCAAATTAAGGGTGACTTGCAGTTCACCCGCCTCTTTGCGGCGCACCCGGAAGCGACTGTGGTTGTTGGTCTGGACAAAATCCAGTACCTGCACGTCAGCGTCTTCAGAGAGACCGTAGGTCAGGGTCGGGCGGGCAATCTCCGGCAACATGCCACGGATCACCGGATCATCGATGCAGACCACCGCCAGTCCGTAGAAGGGCAGATTGTGCAGAAACTCGATGAAGGTGGCCTTCAGCCTGGAGAAGTCACCGCCGTAGGTATCCATGTGATCCGCTTCGATGTTGGTCACGATAGAGACCATCGGCTGCAGATGCAGGAAAGAGGCGTCGCTCTCATCCGCCTCGGCAATCAGGTAGCGGCTGCTGCCCAGGCGGGCATTGGTGCCGGCACTGTTGAGCAGGCCACCGATGACGAAGGTCGGATCGCGGTCGGCTTCGGCATAGATGCTCGCCACCAGACTGGTGGTGGTGGTCTTGCCGTGGGTACCGGCGATGGCGATACCGTGGCGGAAACGCATCAGCTCGGCCAGCATCTCGGCACGGCGCACCACCGGGATCCGCAGTTCGCGAGCAGCCAGCAGCTCCGGGTTGTCCTGCTTGATGGCGGTAGAGACCACCACCACGCTGGCCCCCTCGACGTGTTCGGCACTGTGACCGACGAAGATGTGAGCGCCCAGTCCGGCCAACCGCTCGGTCACGGCGTTGCGAGCCAAATCCGAACCCGTTACCTGATACCCTTCGTTGGCAAGCACTTCGGCGATCCCGCCCATACCGGCACCACCGATGCCGATAAAGTGGATGCGACGCACGCGGCGCATTTCGGGGATCACAGTACGCAGTTTTGCCAGTTCAACCTTGGTCATAATCGTCTCTTTAGTCTGCCGCAGGCCATGTACCGTCAAAGCTCGGCTGCACGGCGGCATCAATACATACAGGTACAAGGCTGCACGGAGTCACCACTGCAACCTTGCTCATTAATCTTTACCACGCTGCCCACTGGCGAGCCGCTTGCACTCATCAGCAACCCGCTCGGCCGCATCGGTAATGGCAACGCGACGGGCGGCCTGAGCCATGCTAAACAGGGTCTCCCTGCGGCCAGCCAGCCAGGAGAGGCGCGCCGCCAGCGAGGTGGTGGTCAGCTCGGACTGGGGCAGGAATTCGGCCGCACCACCGTCGACCAGAGTCAGAGCGTTACGGGTCTGGTGATCATCCACTGCATGGGGCAGCGGGACGAAAATGGCTGCCACCCCGGCGGCGGCCACCTCGGATACCGTCAGGGCTCCCGCCCGGCAGACAACCAGATCGGCCCAGGCATAGGCGCCGGCCATATCCTTGATAAATTCACTCACCTCGGCATTGATGCCGTGCTGGGTATAGGCAGCAGACACTGTCTCGGCATTGCCCTTGCCACACTGGTGACGCACCTCGATAGGCACACCAGCCGCCGCCACCGCAGCGGGTACCTGCTGGTTGAGCACCCGGGCACCCAGGCTGCCACCGACGATCAGCAGATGCAGCGGCTCGGCTTCGCTGCGAAGCTGCGGATCCGGCAGGGCGACCACTTCGGGACGCACCGGATTGCCTACCACGGCGGTACGGCGGCTCGGCGCGAAGGCGCCCGGAAATGCCATCAGCACCCGCTTGGCAATACGCGCCAGCAGCTTGTTGGTCATGCCTGCAGCAGCATTCTGCTCATGGAGCAGCAACGGGATGCCGGAGAACCAGGCAGCCACTCCCCCCGGACCGGAGGCAAAGCCCCCCATACCGAGCACCACATCCGGGCGAACAGTCTTGAGCACCTGACGCGCCTGCAAGATTGATTTGACGATGCGATAGGGCGCCATCAGCAGTCGCTTGATGCCGTTGCCACGCACCCCCTGAATATCGATGAAGGAGATGGGATAACCATGGGCGGGCACCAGCTCCGCCTCCATCCGGTCCGCCGTCCCCAGCCAGTGGACAGTCCAGCCCTGCTTCCTCAGTCGATCGGCCACGGCCAGACCGGGAAAGACATGCCCCCCGGTACCACCTGCCATCACCAACAGCGTCTTGCTCACTAAACCTCCCGCACCCGCGCCTGGGCAGTCGCCTGACGCAACTCAAAATCGATTCGAATCAACATGCTCACCGCCACTGTCATGATGATGAGACTCGAGCCGCCGTAACTGACCAGCGGCAGGGTCAACCCCTTGGTCGGCATCATGCCGCTGGCTGCGCCAACGTTGACGAAGGTCTGGAAACTGAACCAGATGCCGATACCGATAGCCAGATAGCCATCATAGAGGCGGTCGGCTTGCAGGGCGCGATGCCCCAGCTTCAACGCCTTGATCGCCAACGCAAAGATGAGACACAGGGCGCCCAGTACCCCGACGTAACCCAGCTCTTCGCCGAGGATCGCAAACACGAAGTCGGTATGCGCTTCCGGCAGGTACTCCATCTTCTGGATGGAGTTGCCGAGCCCTTCGCCAAACCAGCTGCCACGGCCAAACGCCATCAGCGACTGGGTCAACTGGTAGCCACTGCCAAACGGATCGGCCCAGGGATCCATAAAAGAGGTCACCCGACGCATCCGGTATGGCTCGACGATGATCAGCATGATCACCCCACCAAGACCGCCACCGATAAGGATCATGAACTGCCACAGTTTGGCGCCAGCCAGAAACAGCATGCCGAACGAGGTGACGAACATCACCACGGTCGACCCCAGATCCGGTTGCAGCAGCAACAGGATCGCCAACACCCCGAATACTGCCAAGGGCTTCAGGAAGCCAAGCCAGGCTTCACGCACCTCGTTCTGACGCCGCACCAGATAACCGGCCAGATAGACGAATAGGGCCAGCTTGCCAAACTCGGCCGGCTGCAGGTTGAAGGGGCCCAGTGGCAGCCAGCGCACCGCACCGTTGACATTGCGCCCGACCACCAGCACCAGTACCAGCAGCAGAATGGCCAGCAACAGCATGGGTCCGTTGTACTCCTGCCAGCGCGCCATCGGCACCTGCAACACAAACCAGGAGATACCGATCGCCATCACCAGAAACATGGCGTGACGCTTCACAAACATGAAGGGATCATCCCCCAGGGAGATCCCCTCCGGGATCGAGGCTGATGCCACGATCACCACCCCGACCGCCATCAGGGAGATCGCCAGCAACACCAACTGCCGGTCATAGAGGCCGGCAGGGCGCGCCGGCAATAGCCAGCGCTGGAACAGACCTGCGGCTGCGCGAAGGGCATTCATAGCGCCATCACCATCTCGGTAAAGCGATCGCCACGCACCTCGAACGACTTGAACTGATCGAGGCTGGCACAGGCTGGCGCCAGCAGCACCCAGTCACCGGGCTTGGCATCGGCAGCCGCCTTGGCAACCGCAGTGGCCAGGTCGGCCACCCGTTCGGTCTGCTCGCCCAGCGCCAGCAGCACCTCGGCATCCTGACCGAAGCAGTACATGTGATCGATCTGGTTGCCCAGCAGCGCCTGGATCGGGCCAAAATCCTGCCCCTTGCCCTGACCACCGGCCAGCAGCAACAGGCGCCCCTTGACCGACTCGCGCACACCGGCAACGGCAGCTAGCGTAGCTCCCACGTTGGTGGCTTTGGAGTCGTTGATCCAGCGCACCCCGTTCACTTCGCGCACGAAACGGGCACGGTGGGGCAAGCCTTCAAAGCGGCGCAGCACGGTGAGCTGGGCAGCGCGGGGAATGCCGACCGCATCGCACAGCGCCATGGCGGCCAGCGCGTTGGCCTGATTGTGGGCACCGACGATCTTCATCTCGTCCACCGCCAGCAGCGGCTCGCCGTGCAGGGTCAACCAGTAGCGGCCATCCAGCAGGCAGCGGCCATAGCCATTGCAGTCAAGACCGAAGCTCTGCCACACCTGACCCACATCGGGCAAAGTCTGGGGATCGTCGCGATTGACCAGAATGTGTTTGGAGTGCTGATGGATCTCCATCTTGGCGGCGCGGTAGTCGGCCATGCCCTGATAGCGATCCATGTGATCTTCAGAGAGGTTCAGCACCACAGAGGCTGCAGCACGCAAACTGTGAGTGGTCTCCAGCTGGAAGCTGGAGAGCTCCAATACGCAGAGATCCATCGGCTGCTTGAGCAGCTCCAGCGCAGGCGTACCGATATTGCCGCCCACGCCCACCTTGAGCCCGGCTTCGGCAATCATCTCACCCACCAGCGTAGTGACAGTGCTCTTGCCATTGGAACCTGTGATGGCAATGACCGGTGTCTCGGTCTCGCGAACGAACAACTCGATATCGCCGACGATCTGCACACCACATTCGGCAGCCGCTTTCAATTCAGGGGTAGCCAGGGCAATACCCGGACTCGCTACGATCATATGCGCCTGCTTGAGCAGCTCTTCATCCAGCCCGTGGATAAACTCCACTTCTGGCGGCAGCTGATCCTTGCCAGGCGGGTTGGCACGGGTATCCATCACCAGCGGCGTAACGCCACGGCCGAGGAAGTAATCGACACAGGAGAGTCCGGTTTTGCCCAATCCGATGATGATGACCATGGCCTTACCTCACCTTCAGGGTGGCAAGACCCAGCAGCACCAGCACGAGGGTGATGATCCAGAAGCGCACGATGACGCGCGGCTCCGGCCAGCCCTTCTTCTCGTAGTGGTGATGGATCGGCGCCATGCGGAAGATCCGCACGCCGCGCAGTTTGTATGACCCCACCTGCAGGATCACCGAGACAGTCTCCATCACGAAGACGCCGCCCATGATCACCAGCAGGAACTCCTGACGCACCAGCACTGCGATGGTGCCGAGCGCGCCGCCCAGCGCCAGGGAACCGACGTCCCCCATGAATACCTGCGCCGGATAGGTGTTGAACCAGAGGAAACCCAGACCCGCCCCGACGATGGCGGTACAAACGATCACCAGCTCGGAGGTATAGGGCACGTAGGGAATGTGCAGGTAGTTGGCAAAGTTGACGTTACCGGTAGCCCAGGCGATCAGGGCAAAGCCCCCCGCCACCATCACGGTCGGCATGATGGCCAGGCCGTCGAGACCGTCGGTCAGGTTGACCGCATTGGAGGTACCGACGATGACAAAGTAGGTCAGCACGATAAACATCAGACCAAGCTGCGGCATCACATCCTTGAGGAAAGGCACCACCAGCTGGGTCTGTCCCTCATGGGTTGCGGTCGCATAGAGGAACACAGCCACCGCCAGCGCTACCGCGGATTGCCAGAAATACTTCCAGCGTGCGATCAGGCCGTCGGTATTCTTGCGCACCACCTTGAGGTAGTCGTCGGCAAAGCCGATGGCGCCATAGGCACCCAGCACAAACAGCACCAGCCAGACATAGGGGTTGTCGAGGCGGCACCAGAGCAGCACAGACGTGAAAATCGCAGCAATGATCATCAGGCCACCCATAGTCGGGGTGCCCCGCTTGCTGAGGTGGGACTCGGGACCGTCGTTGCGGATCACCTGACCAAACTTCAGGATCTGCAGGCGACGGATCAGGCGCGGCCCCATCCAGAGGGCAACCCCCAGTCCGGTGATGATCGACAGGATGGCGCGAAACGTCAGGTAGGAGAAGACGTTGAAGAAGGTGAAGTGCGGGGTGAGCAGTTCGGCCAGCCAGACTAGCATGTGGCTGACTCCTGATGGCCTTTGACCATCTCGACGATATCTTCCATGCGGGAGCCACGGGCACCCTTGACCAGAATCGAAATTTCCTGATGTGTATTTATCATTTGCGCAAGCACTTCAAACAACGACGCCTTGTTATCGAAATGTCGGCCAGCCGCGGCATCTGCGGTATAGCGACTATGTTCCCCTACTGTCAGCACAGCATCCAGACCGCACTCGCGGGCATGACGGCCAACCCGGGCATGTTGCTCGGCAGACTCCTCACCCAGTTCCCGCATGTCGCCAAACACCAGCACCTTAAAGCCGCTCATGGCGGTCAAGGCATCGATGCCCGCCAGCACGGACTCCACGCTGGCATTGTAGGTATCATCCACCAGAGTCAGACCGCCCCAGCGCTGGACGCAGAAGCGTCCCTTGACCGGTGCCATCTGCTCCAGCCCCACCTTGACACAGGCGAGGGATGCACCGAGGGCCAGACAGCCCGCGGCGGCAGCCAGCGCATTGGCCACGTTATGGCGGCCGGGGATCGCCAGAGTCAGGCTCACCTCACCCTGCGGGGTTACCATGACGAACTCGGCACAACCCTGAGCGTTGAGAACCACATCGCGAGCATGGAACGGCTGGCTCTGATCCTCGATGGAGAAGGCGCAGCGAATGCCACGCTCGCGCCACTTCGGCCAGAATTCGTTGTCGGCGTTGACGATGGCGGTGCCGCCTTCGCTCAAGCCCTCAAAAATTTCGCTCTTGGCGTGGTAGATCCCCTCAAGAGAGCCGAAGCCCTCAAGATGGGCAGCTGCGACGTTGTTGATGATGGCGGCATCGGGCTTGGCCAGCGAGGTAGTCCAAGCGATTTCGCCCTTGTGGTTTGCTCCCAGCTCCATCACCGCAAACTGGTGTTGCGGCTCGAGGCGCAGCAGGGTGAGCGGCACGCCCACCTCATTGTTGAAGTTGCCAGCGGTGGCCAGCACTTCCCCTTCGTTGCGCAGGATGGCAGTTGCCATCTCCTTCACTGTGGTCTTGCCGCAGCTGCCGGTAATGGCCAGCACTTTCGGATTGATGCGCTCGCGCACCAGCTTGCCGAGTCGGCCCAGCCCCTTGAGGCTGTCCGCCACCACCAGCTGGGGAATAGCCAGCGGCAGCTCACGCTCGACCAGCAAGGCAGAGGCCCCTGCCTGAACAGCCTGCTCGCAAAAATCGTGGGCATCGAAACGCTCGCCGCGCAGGGCAACGAACAGGGCACCCGCGCCCAAAGTGCGGGTGTCGGTACTGACGACGGTGATCTCGCCGTCGTCACCAATCAGACGGGCATCGAGTACCTGCGCCAGCTCGGCAAGCCTGAGGGTCATCATTTGAATGACTCCAATAATGTGTGCAAGGCGGCCGCGACGGTTTCCCGGTCGCTGTAGTGCCGCTTGTCGGTTCCAATGATCTGATAATCCTCATGGCCCTTACCGGCCACCAGGATGATGTCCTGCTTGCTCGCCTGACCGATGGCCAGCGCAATCGCCTTGACCCGGTCGTGCTCCACCTGCACCGCAGCAGGATCGCGAAGACCCGCCACCATGTCGGCCATGATCCGGGCCGGCTCCTCGGTACGGGGATTGTCGTCGGTCAGGATCACGCGATCCGCATACTGCTCGGCCATGGCGGCCATCATGGGACGCTTGCCGCGATCGCGGTCGCCACCACAGCCAATCAGACACCAAAGCTGGCCGGTGCAGTGCACCCGCAGGGCCTGCAATGCCTTTTCCAGCGCATCAGGAGTGTGGGCGTAATCGACCACCGCCAGCGGCGTATCACCACCGCCGAAACACTCCATGCGACCGGTCACCGGCTGCAATTTCGGGGCAGTTGCCAGTAGCTCATGGAAGTCGTAACCGAGCACCAGCATTACGCCCATCGCCGCCAGCACATTGCTGACGTTGAAGCGCCCGAGCAAGGGGGCGGATAATACACCATTCCCCCAACTGGAGTTAATCTGCGCGCGAAAACCTTGCTGGTGAAAATCGAGCTGCTGCGCCGTTAATTGACGGCCAAAATGGTATTCAATCGGGCCATTCACACTGAAAGCCACTGCTGCCGGGTATTTTTCGAGCCACTTGGCACCCAATTCGTCATCCCGGTTAATCACCGCATTCGACTCATCGACCAGCTGCAGCAGCTGCTCCTTGGCCGCGCCATAGGCTTCCATGGTGCCGTGGTAGTCGAGGTGATCCCGGCTCAGGTTGGTAAAGACAGCGGCGGAAAAGGGCAGCGCGGCGACACGGTGCTGCACCAGACCATGGCTGGAGACCTCCATCGCCACCAGATCCGCCCCCTGCTCTTGCAGCGCAGCCAGATTGGCTTGTACCTGCACGGCGCTGCCAGTGGTATTTTCCGCTTCGATCAGATGGCCAAACAGGCCGTTGCCGATGGTGCCCATCACCCCGGCCTTACCACCCAGCAGGGTGCGCCAGTTGGCGACCAGCAGTGCAGTGGTGCTCTTGCCGTTGGTACCGGTGATCCCGACCAGCGCCAGTTTTTTGGCGGGCTGGTCGTAGAAATACCCGGCAAGCGCAGAGAGATGAGCGGGCAGATCCCGCATCCCGATACAGGGAACCGGAGTCGATGGTGGGATAAATTCACCATCCTCCTCAAACACAACAGCGGTCGCTCCCTGAGCCACCGCCTGTTCGATGAAACGTCTGCCATCCACCTGATGACCGCAAATGGCCACGAAGAGCGTGCCGGGCCTGACCCGCCGACTATCCAGCTGGATATCGGTCAGAGTGAGCGCCGGCGCCTGAATACCGAAGGGGCGCAGTAATGCATCAAGTGCGCGGGACAAGAGGAGCCTCCGTACGGGCAAGTTTGGCGGGCACCGCTGTGGGCACCGCATCAGGACGAATATTGAAGAGTTGCAGTACCCCGCCCATGGCCTCTGCAAACGGCGGGGTCGCCACGGCACCGCCATAGTAGGCACTACCTTTTGGCTCGTTAATCACCACCACCATGACGAAACGGGGATTACTGGCAGGGGCAAAACCGGCAAACCAGGCCATGTAATCCTTGCCGTAGCCTCCGGCAACGGCGACCTTGGCGGTACCACTCTTGCCACCGACCCGATAACCCGGAATCTTGGCCTTGGGAATAGCGTTGTCGACTACGTACTCCAGCGCCTGCAGCATGGCGGAGGCGTTATTGTGATCGATCACCTGCTCACCCTTGGGCGGCGTGGTCACCTTGACGATGGAGATGGGCACTCGCTTGCCCTTGTTGGCCAGGGTGGCGTAGGCGGAAGCCAGTTGCAGCGGGGTAACCCGCAGACCATAACCAAACGAAAGGGTCGCCCGCTCGATATCGGACCAGCGCCGACGCTGAGGCAACATACCACCGCTCTCGCCCATCAGTCCGCTACCGGTATCCATACCGAAACCGAACATACTGAGGGTGTTGATCATCTCTTGGGCCGGCATCCGCAGGGCAATGCGCGACATGCCGATGTTGGAGGAGTAGCGCAGGATATCGTAAAGGTTGGTCGCCTTGTGAATACTGACGTCCTTGATCTGCTTGGCACCGATAAAGAGCGGACCACCGGGAATGAAATCCTTCCAGCTGGTGACACCCGCCTGCAAGGCACTTAGCAAAATCAGCGGCTTGACTGTGGAGCCCGGCTCGTAGGTATCGGTCACCACCCGGTTGCGTACCCGGAAACTCTGATACTGGCCGCGGTTGTTCGGGTTATAGGAGGGGGTATTGACCATGGCGAGCACTTCGCCGGTCTTGATATCCAGCATCACCATGGAGCCGGACGTTGCCTTGTTCTCGTCGGTTGCCCGCTTGAGGGCACGGTAGGCCAATGCTTGCACCCGCTGATCGATGCTGAGCTGCAGATCGTTGGCGTTCTTGCCCTCTTTGACGATACCAAGACGCTCGATGACCCTGCCCTGCCGGTCCTTGCGCACCCGCATCTCGCCCGGTGTCGCCGTCAGCCACTCGTTGTAGCTGCGCTCGATCCCCTCGATCCCGTTGCCATCGATGTTGGTTACCCCCACCAAGTGGGCACTGATTTCGCCAGTCGGATAGAAGCGGCGCGACTCGGGACGCAGATAGACACCGCCCAGCTTGAGCCCCTTGATGTATTCAGAGACAGCGGGCGTTACCTGACGCTGCAGATAGACGAAGCGCTTGCTGGGGTTGGCGATACGTTGCTTGAGAGTATTGATATCGATTTTGAGGACTGCTGAGAGCGCCATCCAGGCCCGCTCATTGTGGATAGCGCCGGACTCGTGCACTGTCTTGGGATCGGCCCAGACCGCCTCGACCGGAACGGAAACAGCCAACTGTTCACCATTGCGATCGGTGATCATGCCGCGCACCGCTTGGGTGGAGGTTGTTCGCAGAGAGCGCATGTCCCCCTCCTGACGCAGACGATCCGGATTGATCACCTGGATCCAGGCCAGACGGAGGATCAGCCCGACAAAGGCGATGCCGATGAATACGACCAGCGTGCGGAAGCGCCACGGATAGATAGATGGCGCTTTAACGTTCGCTTTAGCGGTTTTGGCTGTAGCCTTCCGTTTCATGGCAGAGTAATTACCTTCTCGGTGGTCACCAGAGGGCGACCCATTTGCAACTTGTCCATGGCCAGCGTGGCGACCCGGGAGTGTTCCGCCAGAGTGCCCTGCTCCAGCAAGAGGTGGCGCCATTCGATATTGAGGCGATCCTCTTCCGCCATCAGGTCATTCTGTTTGGCGGTGAGGCCACGGGTCATGTTGGTCACGAGGATCACGGCAAACGCGGTCACCAGTACGGCAACCGACAGAAAAATCTGCAGCTTGTGCCGCCAGAGATCGGCAACGATCTCCTTGGCTAGGTGGACACGTACTTCGCTCATCGCTTACTCCGCCAGCCGCTCGGCGACCCGCAGCACCGAGCTGCGCGAACGGGTGTTTTCAGAGACCTCATGATCAGAAGGCTTGAGCGCCTTGCCGACCGACTTCAATTTGCGACCGCCAGCCAGCTGGGCCTCGGTCAAGGGAATGCCGTAGGGTACTTCAGGCCCCTTCTCGTGCTTGCGAATGAAGTGTTTCACCAGCCGGTCTTCCAGCGAGTGGAAGCTGATCACAGACAGACGGCCATGTGGTGCCAGAACGTCCAATGCACCGTTGAGCGCGGTTTCGATCTCGTCCAGCTCGCTGTTGATATAGATGCGGATGGCCTGGAAACTGCGGGTTGCCGCATGCTTGCCCTTCTCCTTGCTCGGATTGACCCGGGCAATCATCTCAGCCAGCTGACGGGTACGCACGTAAGGCTCGGTCACCCGGTCGTGGACGATGGCGCGGGCGATCTTCTTGGCAAAGCGCTCCTCACCGAAGGTCTTCAGCACCCAGGCGATATCATCCACATCGGCCTTGGCAAGCCACTCGGCGGCGCTCTGGCCGGAACTGGGGTCCATCCGCATATCGAGCGGACCATCTTTCATAAAGCTGAAGCCGCGCTCGGCATCATCCAGCTGGGGTGAAGAGACCCCCAGATCCAGCAGGAAGCCATCCACCTTGCCCAGCAAACCGCGCTCATCGAGATAGGAGGCGATGCCGGAGAAGGGGCCGTGCACAACTTCGAAACGGGGATCCTGGATCTTGGCCGCTTCGGCGATCGCCTGGGGATCGCGGTCGATGGCGATCAGGCGGCCATTGGGGCCAAGGTGCTGCAGGATCAGACGAGAATGACCACCACGGCCAAAAGTACCGTCGACATAGACACCGTCCGGCTTGATGGCCAGACCTTCGACGGCTTCGTGCAGCAGCACTGTGATGTGTTCAGCGGCTTGGGTCATTTATAAAGAGAAATCCTGTAGTCGTGGTGAGCTTGCCCAATCGTCCCCGGGCAGACCCAAGATGTCGTCATTGACCTGTTGCTGCCAGCGGGCTTCATCCCACAGCTCGAATTTGTTGAGCTGGCCCACCAACATGATCTTCTTGTCCAGCCCCGCATGGTTACGCAGTGGCTGGCTGAGCAGCAGACGGCCATTGCCATCCAGCTCGCATTCGGTTGCATGACCCAGCAGCAGCCGCTGCAAACGGCGCTCTTGAGGATTCATGCTGGAGAGGGTCTTTAGCTTGCGCTCGACCTCTTCCCACTCGTTCAGGGGATAAAGCAGCAGACAGGGATGGGCAATATCGATGGTGCAGACCAGCTGGCCGTCGCTTTCGTCGCGCAGCCAGTCACGGAATTTGGTCGGAATCGCCAACCGCCCTTTACTGTCCAGGCTGATGGCATGAGCGCCACGCAACAAATTGCTGTCCCTGAAGGTGAATGAGGAGGCTGATTGCCCCTCTAAAAACCACTTTGATCCACTTTTCCCCACCTTGAAGTTTAAGGACGTGCAGGGGGCTTTTCAAGCAAGGAGATGGGGCAGAGGGAACATATTGACGCAGCATTTGCATACCGCAGATTGAGTGGGTTGATTTTCCACAAGTTATTTGGCTTTAGGCTCTGGTGATTAATTGAAATAAGTGAATGAACTGAGAACACACACAATATGCGGGTGCGAACAATCATCCTGGGTTCTATCACCATCTATCGCTGCCATCGTGCCAAATACGAAACTATTCGATTGATTTAAAACATATAATTTCATTCAAAATGACAAGGCCGAAAATATCCTGCCAACGAAGCCATATTTTCTCATGCATAAAAAAGAGCCCCGCGATAAATCGCGGGGCTCTTCGGAATGAGGTCGGAGTCGGCCTGTAAGCCGGGTTCTGTACCGGGTTGCCCCGGGTAGCAATCATTCCTCTAGGCCAGCAATCGCTCGCTGGCTCAAGCAACCTACCCGCCCCCAACGCGGGCCGCGCCAATAGGGGCCTATTTGGTCTTGCTTCGGGTGGAGTTTACCGTGCCACGAACTGTTGCCAGTCGCGCGGTGCGCTCTTACCGCACCCTTTCACCCTTACCTGATCCCTTGCGGGCCATCGGCGGTCTGCTCTCTGTTGCACTGGTCGTAGGCTCGCGCCCCCCAGGCGTTACCTGGCACCCTGCCCTGTGAAGCCCGGACTTTCCTCCCCTCCGCCCGTCTGTCCCGAGGGACACAACGACGAAGCAGCGATTGCCCAGCCAACTCCGAGGTGCGGATTATACCCTTGCGATACGCACGGGGTAAACCGGCAATTCCCGTTTACAGCCATTTATCGCGCTTGGCCCCCGTTTACAGGCTGACTGATTGTCGATACAGGGGATTGCGCAGGTCAAAAAACAGTCTGATGACCTATTGACCGACTCAATAGTGCTCGAGACCGTATTTATAGAGGGCATTCTTCTTCACGCCGTGGATCTCGGCGGTCAGGGCGGCCGCTTTTTTCAGTGGCAGTTCGGTCACCAGCAGACCCAGAGTACGGATCGCCTCGGCGGGCAGATCCTCTTCTTCTTTGGAGGCGCCAGCCACGACCAGCACGATCTCGCCGCGGCAGCGGTTGTCATCCTCACCAAGCCAGGCCAGCATTTCGGACGCTGGCAGACCGTGGATCGACTCGAAGGTCTTGGTCAGCTCGCGGCACACCACCACCTGACGCTCGCCGAGAATGCGAGCAATCGCTTCCACTGTATCCTGCACACGGCGCGGGGATTCGTAGAACACCAGCGAGCGGGTATCTTCGATAACGGCTTGCAGGCGATCGTCACGTCCCTTGCTCTTGGCGGGCAGGAAGCCTTCAAAGGCAAAGCGATCGGTGGGCAGACCGGCCGCGCTCAGGGCGGTAATGGCAGCACAGGGACCGGGCAGCGGCACCACCTTGACCCCGGCTTCACGACAGCGGGTGACCAAGTGATAACCGGGGTCGCTGATGAGCGGGGTGCCGGCATCGGAGACCAGCGCAACACTCTTGCCCTCTTTGATCCGGCCGATCAGCACATCGGCTTTCTGCTGCTCGTTGTGATCGTGCAGGGCGAAGGTCGGCACCGAGATTTGGTAGTGGCTGAGCAGGATACCGGTATGACGGGTATCTTCAGCTGCCACCAGGTCGACACTGCGTAAAATGTCCAATGCACGCTGGGTGATGTCCGCCAGATTGCCGATCGGAGTGGGGACTATATACAGGGTTGGGATGTCACTCATGGGATCTCCGAGTGCCCCGACAATTGTGTCGCCATATTGGCCCGTTTACACTATGGGGAACTTCAACACTGGTCGGGGAATGAACTTGAACCGGGTTACAAAGCAGCTAAGTGTATCACGACTCTTCGGCATCATACTCGCGGCAGTACTGCTCGCCGCCTGTGCGTCGGAGCCCAATCAACCGTCAGGGCAGTCAGGCATGCCCTCTGCGTTCTCCAATCTGACCAAGAATGCCCAGTGGTATCTTGAGCAGGTGGATCCGGCCAAGCCGGCCGAGGCCTTTACCTGGCAGATGCTGGCGGCACGCAGCTATCTGGCGCTGGGCCAGGCCAAACCGGCCTCGGCACTGTTCCAGCAATTGCAGAAGCAGGCCAAGGATCCCGTTCAGAAGGCGCAGTTGCAACTGCTGCAAGCCCATCTGTTGCTGGCGCAAGGCCACGCCAATCAGGCGCTGATCCTGCTAGAAGGCAAACCCGAGGTGGTGCTGGATGCCGATACCCAGAAGGATTGGTATCGCCAGCGCGTAGTGCTGCAGCTCGACATCAACAACAAGTTTGGCGCAGCCAAGTCGTTGATTGCACTGGAGCCCTACCTCAATCAGAGCGAGCAGGCGACCAACCATCAGCAGATCTGGTCGTTGCTCAAAAGCATGACCCCTTCCACCCTGCAAGCGCTGGAAGAGGCTCCGGCCCCTGATGTGACCACCGGCTGGTTGCGACTGGCGGCACTGGTCAACGAGTTTGGCGCCCAGCCGAACCTGCTGGCCCGCCAGCTGGCAGGCTGGAAGCGCGACTTCCCCAACCATCCAGCCCAGAAGGATATGCCGGCAGGATTGGGCGATCTGACGGCCACCGCCAGCACCTCGGTGCAACAGATCGCTGTGCTGCTGCCCCTCTCAGGCAATCTGGAACCGCAGGGCGCCGCCATCCGTAACGGTATGCTGATGTCTTATAAGGAAAATCAGGGGCAATTCACCCTGAACTTCTACGACACCCAGAGCAAGTCGACCGGCGACCTTTATAAGCAGGCGATTCAGGAAGGGGCAGACATGATCATCGGCCCGCTGCTGAAAGATCGTGTCGAGGAGCTGCTCAAGGCCAATCCGACCGTGCCGGTACTGGCGCTCAACGAGCTGGACAAGCCGGTCGTCAACGACACCACCTACTACTTCTCCCTCTCTGCCGCCGCAGATGCCGCGCAGGCAGCCCAGTACCTCTACACACAGGGCTACCGCAAACCGCTGCTGATCGCCGCCCAGGGGCGGATCGGTTACAGCAGTATCAAGGCGTTCGAGCAGAGCTGGGCTACCCTGAGCCAGGATAAACCGGTCGTTGCCACCTTCGGTGCCCGCAACGAAGTACAGGGGATGGTCAAGAATGCCCTGAGCGGCCGCTCTACCGCCCGTGCCGGTGAAGTGGTGCAACTCTCTGATGCCGCACCACGCAGCATCGATGCCGTTTACGTGGTGGCCAACAGCCTGGAAACCCGGATGATCAAGCCCTACGTGGATGTCTCGGTCAATCCGATGGGTAGCCTGCCCATTTACACCGGCTCCCGTGGTTACGACAGCGCCGCCACCGAGGTCGCCTCCGAGCTCAACGGCATGCATATCGCCGATATGCCGCTGCTGCTGGGTGGCTACGAGAAACAACGCGAGCAGATCGCCCTGCTCTGGCCGCAGACCCAGGGTGACCTGCTGCGCCTGTTTGCCATGGGCTACGATGCCGTCAGCCTGGCTGAGAACCTGCAACAGATGCGCAAGGTGGGTGGCATGCAGCAGGCCGGCATGAGCGGTCAGCTGAGCGTGGATGCCCAGGGCAATATCGTGCGGATGCTGAGCTGGGGTACTTACCAGAACGGCAAACTGGTCGACGAGAACGCCGTTCAGCAACTGGAGGAGCCCTCCAATGAAGGAACTATGGAAACGGATGCGCCAGCAGTTGCCGAGCCTGTTCCCCTCACCAACGAGCAAGGGACAGCACTTTGAACAAGTCGCTGAACGCTGGTTGCAGGCTCGGGGCCTGCAACCGGTAGCTCGCAACTACCGCTGTCGTGGCGGTGAAATAGATCTCATCATGCACCAGGGCCAGACCCTGGTGTTTGTTGAGGTGCGCTACCGGGCCACCGGCAGCCATGGCGGAGCCGCCAGCTCGGTCACCCGCAGCAAACAGCACAAGATCATGCTGGCAGCGCGCCACTATTTGAAGCAACATTCCATCAACGAGGCCAATCAGGCCTGCCGATTCGATGTGATTGCGTTCGAGGGCGACCAGCCAGCCTGGATCCAGAACGCATTTTAAGAGGACCCTATGACTGACCGCATCAAAGAGAACTACACCGAAAGCATCCAGACCAAGATAGCCGCCGCCGAGGCGCTGCCGGATGCCATCCATACTGCAGCCCAGATGATCACCATCTGCCTGCTCAATGGCCACAAGGTGCTGGCATGCGGTAACGGTCCTTCTGCCGCACTGGCGCAGCTGTTTATCTCCGAGCTGGTCAACTGCTACGAGACCCAGCGCCCCTCCCTGCCCGGCATGGCCCTGACTCCGGACATGGCAACCATCAGCGCCATCGCCACCGACCACGGTTTTGAAGAGGTCTACGCCAAGCAGATCCGCGCGCTGGGCCAGCCTGGCGACATTCTGGTGGTCATCACCACCTCCGGCCACAGCCGCAGCCTGATCAAGGCCGCCGAAGCCGCCCTCTCCCGCGACATGACCATAGTGGTGCTGAGCGGGGGTGACGGTGGCGAAATGGCAGGTCTGCTCGGCCCGAACGATGTGGAGATCCGTGTTCCCTCCGCCCGTCGCCCTCGCATTCTGGAAGTGAACCTGTTGACCCTGCACTGCCTGTGTGATCTCATCGACCAGACACTTTTCCCGCAACAGGAAGATTGAAACCATGAAAAAGTACACTATCCTGCTCGGTCTGCTGGTTAGCACCCTGCTGCTGCAAGGCTGCGCAGCCCTGGTTGTTGGCGGCGCCGCAGGGACTGCCAAGGCCTCTGGCGATCGCCGAACCCTGGGCGCGCAGTGGGATGACCAGACCATCGAGCTGAAAGCGGCCAATCTGCTGGCCGACAACAAGCCGCTCAGCGCAGCCAGCAAGATCAGCGTCTACAGCAACAATGGCCGCGTTCTGTTGGTCGGCCAGACACCTTCTGACGTTTACAAGATTGAGGCTGGCAAAATTGTCAGTCGCATCGAAGGGGTGCGCCACGTCTACAACGAATTGCGCATCGGCCAACCTGCCAGTTTCACCACTCGCAGCAATGACTCCTGGATCACCTCCAAGGTGAAAGCCGACATGTTCGGCACCAAGAACTTCGACAGCACCAAGGTCAAGGTGGTCACCGAGAACGGCGAGGTGTTCCTGATTGGTCTGGTGACTCGCCAGGAGGGAGAACAGGCCGTCAACATCGCCCGCCATGTCACCGGCGTGAAGCGCGTGATCAAGGCCTTCGAATTCGCCCAGAACTAAGCCCAACCGCACATAAAAAAACGCAGCCAATCGGCTGCGTTTTTTATTTTATCACCTTCAGGGTCGGACGACCGCTTGGACGCGGCGGTTCTGGCTCAGGCTCCACCGGCGCTTCAGCCTGTTCCAGCCATATGTCGTAACCCGGCTCGGGCGGGAACATGGTGCCCACGCCGTTCTCCCGGGCATGGATAGCCAGCACGGCTGCCATCGGGATGTAAACCTGCTGGGAGACCCCGCCAAAGCGAGCACTGAAGCTGATAGCCTCGTTATCCATGTGAAATTGCATCACGGCTCGGGGCGCGATATTCAGCACAATTTGCCCATCCTGAGCAAACTGCATCGGCACCATCACATGGGGAATGTTGACGTTGACCACCAGATGAGGGGTCAGATCGTTGTCCAGCAACCAGTCAAAGAACGCCCGTAACAAGTACGGGCGGCTCGGTGTCATTGTCGGTTCCATGCTCATACGCCAGCACGGATCTCGCGTTCGGCTTCGGTCAGGGAAGCCTGGAAGGACTCACGCTCGAACAGACGAACCATGTAGGCCTTCAGCTCTTTGGCGCCACGACCGGTCAGGTCGATGCCAAGGCTCGGCAGACGCCACAGCAGCGGTGCCATGTAGCAATCCACCAGACCGAACTCTTCGCTCATGAAATAGGGCATTTCACCGAAGATCGGCGCGATGGCCAGCAGGTTGTCACGCAGTTCGTTGCGTGCTGCTTCAGCATCGGTACCGGCCATGATCTTGTCGGCCAGGGAGTACCAGTCCAGCTCGATGCGGTGCATCATCAGACGGCTGTTACCGCGGGCAACCGGGTAAACAGGCATCAGGGGCGGATGCGGGAAGCGCTCGTCCAGATACTCCATGATGATGCGCGAGGTGTAGAGTGCCAGCTCACGATCAACCAGGGTCGGTACAGAGTTGTACGGGTTCAGCTCGGCCAGCTCATCCGGCAGATTGGCTGGGTCAACCTGACAGATATCCACACTAACACCCTTCTCCGCCAGGACAATACGCACCTGATGGCTGAACATATCGTTGGCACCGGAAAACAGCGTCATTACCGAACGCTTATTGGCAGCTACAGCCATTGAACCCTCCCGTCATAAAAAAGCAGAAACGGCAATGAAGCATCTTGGTCTTCATTGCCGTGCATTATATTACCCGGATCTGGTCGCTTAGTGAACGTCGCGCCAGAATTCCTTCTTCAACAGCACAGTGAAGATGAAGAAGATCACGATGAAACCAAGCACCCAGAAGCCCATGCGTTCACGCTCCTGTTGTACCGGTTCAGCCGAGTAGACCAAGAAGTTTACCAGATCCAGTACCGTCTTATCATACTCTTCGTCATCCATTTCACCGTTGCCGTCAGATTTGATGCTGACAACCTGCTGGGTCTCGACGCCATCGACCATGTGAGTCGCGAACTCGGCACGGGGAGTCCCCTGCAGCGGCTCCAGCACATGGGGCATGCCCACTGACGGGAACACCACGTTATTCACACCAAACGGACGGGTCGGATCCACGTAAAAAGAACGCAGATAAGTGTAAATCCAGTCCGCACCACGTACTCGGGCTACCAGAGTCAGGTCGGGAGGCGGCGCACCAAACCACTTAGCGGCATCCTTCTCGGACATGGCACTCTTCATCAGATCACCCACTTTGGCGTCGGTGAAAATGAGGTTCTCCTTCATCAGATCCTCAGGGATCTCCAGATCGGCAGCAACCCGGTTGTAACGTTGGTACTGGGTAGAGTGGCAGCCGGCACAATAATTCATGAAGGTGGCCGCTCCGCGTTGCAGGGATGCCTTGTCACTCAGATCGTAATTGGCCTTGTCCAGTGCAACCGCACCTCCAGCGGCAAACACCAGAGAAGGCAGCAGGGTCAGCACTGCAAATATTATTTTTTTCATTTAAATGTCACCCTCTCCGGCAGCGGCTTGGTGCGTTCGTTTTTGCTGTAGAAGAACAACAGCACGAAGAAACCGAAATAACCCAAGGTACAGATCTGGGCAACCAGCGTCAGAGTCGGCGTCGACGGCAGTACACCCAGCACCCCCAGAATGATGAAGCAGACCACAAACTGGGCGATGTTCAGCTTGTGCAGCTTGCTGCGATAGCGTACTGAACGCACCTTGCAGCGATCCAGCCAGGGCAGCAGGAACAACACCACAATAGAGAGGCCCATCATGATGACGCCAAGCAGCTTGTCAGGTACCGCACGCAGAATCGCGTAGAAGGGGGTGAAGTACCACACAGGCGCGATGTGAGCCGGAGTCTTCAGGCCGTTGGCCACTTCAAAGTTCGGCTTCTCGAGGAAGTAACCCCACATATCCGGCTTGAAGAAGATGATGGCGCAGAAGAAGAACAGGAAGCCGGCCACACCGATCATATCCTTGACGGTGAAGTAAGGGTGGAACGCCACCGCATCCAGCGGCCAGCCGTTCTCGTCCTTGTGCTTCTTGATATCGATGCCATCCGGGTTGTTGGAGCCGACTTCGTGCAGCGCCAGGATATGCATGGCAACCAGCATCACCAAAACCAGCGGCAACGCGATGACGTGCAGCGCGAAGAAGCGGTTCAGGGTCGCACCAGAGATAACGTAGTCACCACGGATCCACAGGGTAAGATCGTCACCGATGACCGGAATGGCACCAAACAGCGAGATGATGACCTGGGCCCCCCAGAATGACATCTGTCCCCAGGGCAGCAAGTAGCCCATAAAGGCTTCCGCCATCAGCACCAGGAAGATCAGCATGCCGAAAATCCACAGCAGCTCGCGCGGCTTCTGGTAAGAGCCGTAAATCATACCTCGGAACATGTGCAGGTAGACCACCACGAAGAAGGCAGAGGCACCGGTAGAGTGCATGTAACGTAGCAGCCAGCCATACTCCACATCCCGCATGATGTACTCGACGGAGGCAAACGCACCTTCCGCAGAGGGGTTGTAGTTCATGGTCAGCCAGATGCCGGTGATGATCTGGTTAACCAGCACCAACATGGCCAGCGAACCGAAGAAATACCAGAAGTTCAGGTTCTTCGGAGCCGGATACTTGGCCATGTGGTCGTTGTACATGGCCGTAAGCGGAAAGCGATCGTCAATCCAGCCCATCAGTTTGCTCAACATGATCAGGCCTCCTTGCCATCGGCACCGACCAGAATGGTGGTGTCGTTAATGAATTGATACGGCGGAATAACCAGGTTCAGTGGTGCAGGCACCCCCTGGAACACACGGCCAGCCATATCGAACTTGGAGCCATGACACGGGCAGAAGAAGCCGGACGCAACCCCCTGCACCTGCTCACCAAAACTGTCAGGCAGATAAGAAGGTGAACACCCGAGATGGGTGCAGATACCGACCGCGACAAAAATTTCGGGCTTGATCGATCTGTACCCGTTATGGGCATAGTCAGGCTGCTGCGGCTCTTCTGATGAGGGATCCCGCAACTTGTCATCATGTGCTGCCAGGGCATCCAGCGTCTGCTTGGTGCGTTTCACCACCCAGACGGGTTTGCCACGCCACTCGACACGGATGAGCTGACCCGGTTCCAACTTGCTGATATCGACTTCAACCGGTGCACCGGCTGCTTTGGCCTTGGCACTCGGATTCCATGACTTTATAAACGGCACTGCGGTAAACGCAGCTCCTACCCCACCAACGGCAACCGTTGACCAGGTAAGAAATCTGCGGCGACCGGTATCAACTGGCGCATTGCTCATCCAAAAACTCTCCCATGTGGACTCCGCACATTCTTATAGTGTCCCTGTTCCCCATTTTTCCCGTGACAACAGCGGCGGAAGCTGGATTTACAATTGCCACAGAAAACAGGGGAAATTTTAAAGAAAAGATAACAACTTGACAAGAAAGAGCGGTGAGCAATAAAAACAATAAAGAAACAATTTTTTGTCTTTTGTGACGCGTGGTTAGCATTGATGTCGGTAATATTACCAATAAAAAAAGCCTGGCGGTTGCCAGGCTTTTTTGACACTCGAAAGAGTGAGCACCGAAAGCGAATTAACGCTTGGAGTACTGCGGACGCTTACGAGCTTTGTGCAGACCGACTTTCTTACGCTCAACCTTACGGGCATCGCGAGTAACAAAGCCTGCTTTACGCAGTTCGGAACGCAGGGTTTCATCGTACTGCATCAGAGCACGAGTGATACCGTGGCGGATCGCACCAGCTTGACCGGAGATGCCACCACCGTTAACGGTGATGTACAGATCCAGTTTCTCGGTCATCTCAACCAGTTCCAGCGGCTGACGAACTACCATGCGGGCAGTCGGACGACCGAAGTACTGCTCCAGGGAGCGCTGGTTGATTACGATCTTACCGCTACCCGCTTTGATAAATACGCGAGCAGTGGAGCTTTTGCGACGGCCGGTACCGTAGTATTGATTTTCTGCCATGTTGCCAGTTCCCGATTAGATATCCAGTACTTGAGGTTGCTGAGCAGCGTGAGCGTGCTCGGCGCCTGCGTAAACTTTCAGTTTACGGAACATGGCACGGCCCAGAGGACCTTTCGGCAGCATGCCTTTAACAGCAGCTTCGATTACCATTTCCGGTTTACGCTGAATCAGCTTGTCGAAGCTGATGGACTTGATACCACCCGGGAAACCGGAGTGAGCGTGGTACATTTTGTCGGTAGTTTTCTTACCGGTAACACGTACCTTCTCAGCGTTTACAACGATGATGTAATCACCGGTGTCAACGTGCGGAGTGTATTCAGCTTTGTGCTTACCACGCAGACGAGCAGCGATCTCGGTTGCGATACGACCCAGAGTTTTACCTTCTGCGTCCACAATGTACCAGTCACGTTTTACGGTTTCTGGCTTGGCAACGAAAGTTTTCATTAAGTTAAACCCAATTACCTGTTACAGACCCAATTGTTTATGGGGGCTCTCCCACAAACAACAAACGATGGCCTACCTGTACCCCTTCGAATACAAGTAAAGCTTAAAGTGTTGCTGTCTTATCGACAGCTGTAACGTGGGCCGGGCGATTATAAGTGAAGTTGCCTTAAATATCACCTGCTAATTTCACTGCCATGAAACCAGCAAATGTCGCCCGGCCCTACCTGCCGCAGATGCCCATCCGACTGGCAGGCGCGGTATTGTGACTAAGGAAGGTGCACTCTGGCAAGGTATTCGTGCGATTGCATTTCCTGAAGCCGTGAAAGACAGCGTTGGAATTCGAAATTCAGCAGCCCTTCACCGTAGAGTTCTGCCATGGGAACCGCCGCCGACATAATGAGCTTGACGTGCCGTTCATAAAACTCATCGACCATGGCAATGAAGCGGCGAGCCGCGTCATCCGTGCCTGTGCCCATTGGCTGCACATTGGCCAGCAGAACAGTATGGAACAGTCTGGCCAGCTCGATATAGTCGTTCTGGGAGCGGGGAGTACAGCAAAGTTGCTCAAATTCCATATAGAGCACCCCTTCCCCCATTCCGAGCGACGTCAGCTGACGATGATTGACCTCGAACGTCCCCTCGCAAGCCGTGTGCCCACCGGTTAATTGCTGAAAATAGCGGTCAAGATTGGCTTTTGCCTGCAAGTCCAGCGGGCAGTGATAAATCTCCGCTTGTTCCAGCGTACGCAGGCGATAGTCGATACCGCCATCTACGTTAAGTACCTCGCAATGACGCTCGATCAGCTCGATAGCTGGCAGAAAACGGGCTCGCTGCAGCCCGTTGCGATAAAGATCCTGCGGCGGAATATTTGAAGTGGCGACCAGCACAACGCCGTGACCAAACAGCTCCTGAAACAGCGTGCCCAGCAACATGGCATCGGTGATGTCGGAGACAAAAAATTCGTCGAAACAGATGATGTCTGTCTCGCTGGCAAGCTTGCTGGCCACCAGTTTGAGGGGATCGGACTGCCCGCTCAACCCCTGCAATTCATCGTGAATGCGGTGCATGAAACGGTGGAAATGGCTGCGCATCTTGCGCGTCCCCGGCAGGCTGTCGAAAAAGGTATCCATCAGCCAGGTCTTGCCTCGGCCCACTCCGCCCCACATATAGATACCGAGGACGGGCTCCGGCGGCTTGGGCTTTTGCAGCCAACCCAGCAACCCTCGAGATCTGGTCGGAGTCGGGCGCCGTAGCAAATCCTGATACAGTCGCTCCAGCCTGCTAATGGCCATCCCCTGCGCGGGGTCGGCCACAAAGCCGGGGCGCAGCAGATCCTGCTGGTATTTTTGCTGCGGTGTCATCCTTGAGCGCCTCTCCAAGTCCCTGAATCGAGGACAAAATGGTATCACGGCCTCAGGACGCACGGTATAGTGCCATCAAGGCATGGCGGTTATGACGACCGCATAAACCCACTCTGTTTTAGCTGTAACAAGGAGCATCTATGAGTCTGTTAACTGGGATCCTGCTGGCTGTCGCGGCCTTGATTATCGGTATCGTTCTCGGCCGTTTTTCGGTACGCAGCCGCGATGCCGGCCGTCTGGAACAGGAACTGAAAAAGGCCCACAAGGAGCTTGAAAGCTATCAGGGCCAAATCAATACCCACTTCGCCGACAGCGCCGCGCTGATGGAGCAACTGGCCGAGCAGTATCAGACCCTCTATCGCCACATGGCCGAGCAGAGCAAATTCCTGGCCAAGGCACAGGAACCGCTGTTCCGTGAATCATTGGTAGAAGAAGCCCCAACCAAAGAAGCAGATGAGCCGGGCGTACCGCCTCGCGACTATGCCGGCGCCTCTTCCGGACTGCTCAAACAACCAAATTAGTTCCTCGCGGAACTAATTGGCCAGCCCTGTGGTCTGACCTTGACGATTGCAATGCAACTTTTTCTGGGAGCTGTTTTTCATATGCGTAAACCTCTTTCCATGCTCAGTGTGCTAGCCCTCAGCGTCGGTATCGCCATGTCTGCGGCCCCTGCTCAGGCCGCACTGCCTTCCCTGTTAGGCTCTAATCAGGAGATGCCAAGTCTGGCCCCCGTTCTCGAACAGGTCACTCCTGCCGTAGTTAATATCTCTGTCTCCGGCAAGAAGATCACCCGCCAGCGTCTGCCGGAACAATTCCGTTTCTTCTTCGGTCCCAATATGCCCGATGAACAGGTGAGCGAGCAGCCGTTCCAGGCTCTCGGCTCCGGTGTCATCGTCGATGCCAAGAAGGGTTACGTGATCACCAACGCCCACGTGGTTCACGAGGCGGACGAGATCAAGGTCACTCTGAAGGATGGTCGTGAATATGCGGCCAAGAAGATCGGTGAAGACAAGCAGTCCGACATCGCCCTGCTGCAAATCAAGGCCGAGGATCTGGTGCAGATCAAGTTCGCCGACTCCGACGAGCTGCGGGTGGGTGACTATGCGTTGGCAATCGGCAACCCGTTTGGTCTGGGTCAGACCGTCACATCAGGTATCGTCAGCGCGCTGGGTCGCAGCGGCCTCAACATCGAGAATCTGGAAAACTTCATCCAGACCGATGCGGCCATCAACTCAGGTAACTCGGGCGGTGCCCTGCTCAATCTGCGTGGCGAGCTGATCGGTATCAACACCGCGATTCTGGGCCCGAATGGCGGCAACATCGGCATCGGCTTTGCCATCCCCTCCAACATGGTCCGGGACCTGACCGAGCAGATCGTCAAGTACGGTGAAGTGCGTCGCGGTCAGCTGGGCATTACCGGTACCGAACTCACCTCAGACATCGCCAAGACCTTCGGCTACAACAAGAAGGATGGCGCCTTCGTCAACCAGGTGATGCCTGACTCCGCCGCAGACAAGGCGGGCATCAAGGCGGGCGATATCATCGTCAGCATCGATGGCAAGCCTGTTCGCTCCTTCGGCGAGCTACGTGCCAAGATCGCCACCATGGGCGCTGGCAAACAGGTCGAGCTGGGACTGATCCGCGATGGCAAGTCACAAACGGCCAAGGTAACCCTGAAGCAGGCCGATGACAGCGAAGTGCGCGCCAGCGCGCTGCATCCGGCACTGGAAGGGGCCAAGCTGAGCACCACTACCGATCCGGTCTCAGGCGTCGCCGTGGCCGACATTGATCCCCGTTCTCCGGCAGCCGCTTCCGGCCTGCAGAAGGGGGACATCATCATCGGGGTCAACCGTCTGCGCATCAACACGTTGGGCGAGCTGAGCAAGGCGCTCAAGAACAAGCCTGACGTACTGGCGCTCAATATCCAGCGCGGCGACTCCTCGCTCTATCTGGTGATCCGCTAACCCCCTGATGGTTCAACAACCTCTCTATCACCCGCGGCCTTCGCCGCGGGTGATTTTTATCCATCGATAGTGTTATTCTCTGCCCGCAGCCTGTACGGATGAGAATGACATGAAAATTTCCCCTTTAGTCAGTTACTTGGGCAAGTCTGTCGGTTTCGGTTTGACCGTCGCGGTGCTGCTGTTGCTGCTGTTTCCCAATTTTCGCGGTGGCGCCCAACTCCCGGGGCTCATCACCAATGCCCGAGAACTGAGTTTCTCCTATGCCGCTCATCGGGCCGGCCCCGCCGTCGTCAACATCTACACCCGCAGCTTTGCTCCCAATCAGGGCAATCAGGGGGAACTGCGTCCACAAGGACTGGGCTCCGGCGTCATCATGACCCAGCGCGGCTACGTGCTGACCAACTACCACGTCATCGCTGACGCCGACCAGATCATCGTAGCCCTGCAGGATGGCCGGGTTTTCAGTGCCGAGCTGGTCGGCACAGACCCGCTTACCGACCTTGCCGTGCTCTATATCGAGTCAGATAACCTGCCGGTAATCCCGCAAGATCCGGAGCGGTTGCCAGAAGTGGGGGATGTGGTGCTCGCCATCGGCAACCCCTACAACGTCGGCCAGACCATCACCCAGGGCATCATCAGCGCGACTGGCCGCACCGGTCTCTCCAGCATGGGGCCGGACAGCAATGGCCGGCAGGATCTGCTGCAAACCGATGCCGCCATCAACGAGGGCAACTCGGGTGGCGCGCTGGTCAACGGCCGTGGCGATCTGGTGGGCATCAACACCGCCACTTATCACCTCAACGGCAATCAGGAGAGCTACGGCATCAGCTTTGCCATCCCCTACCGGCTGGCGAAGCGGATCATGGATGAGCTGATCACCAACGGCAGGGTCATTCGCGGCTACCTTGGGATATCCAGCGTCGAGATCAACCCGATAATCGCGCGGATGATGAATCTCGGCGATCTGCGTGGTCTGGTAGTGAAGAGTCTGGATCCCTACGGTCCAGCAGCCAAAGGCGGTCTGCAACGAGGGGATGTGCTGCTCAAGATCAACGGCGAAGCCATCAGCGGTCCCAGAGCCGCCTTGGACAAGATCGCCGAGAGCCGCCCCGGCACCAAGCTGACCATATCGGTGTTACGCTCCGGCAAGCCGCTGGAAGTGGTGGTCACCATTGAAGAGGATGTGCGCTATCAGAACCGGGCTGGAGTCAGCAATGTCTCATCGGCCAGCTAACGCGGCAACGGTCTATTGCATCAGCCTGCAGCCTGTTAGGCTGCGCCTAACTCTCATTTCTCCATGGAACTACATAGTCAGCCATGTCATGCCGCAATAGCGCGACCGAATACAAGTGAAAGGAATAGAAGAAGAACGAGGAGTGACTACTCCTCGTTGAAGCCGGAGGTGAACAGCTCCACCACGGCGGCCAGGGCCTCGACCTCTTCGGGGCCCTCAACCTGTACTTCCACCTGCCGCCCTTGCGCGGAATCCAGCATCAGCAGGCCGATGATGCTGTCAGCATCGGCCTCCACACCATCTTCATTGCGCAGCAGCACGTGAGCATCGAAACCCTGCACCAGCTCGAACAGCATCATGGCAGGTCTGGCATGAATACCCAGCTTGTTTTTCACTTCAACCGAGGCGGAAACAGTCATCGGGTCGTCCTATTGGTCCGTCAGGATTGGGGGGCACTCTTGTCAAGAGTGCGGTGGCGGATCTGCACGTTCTTGCCAAGCAAACGGAATGCACTGGCCAGCCGTTCTGCAATAAAGACCGAGCGGTGCTGACCGCCGGTGCAACCGATGCCGACCGTGAGGTAGCTGCGATTGTTGCGCTCCAGATGGGGCAACCAGGTCGCCAGCATGTTCTCGATCTGCTGGGTAAACAGCATCACATCGGCCTGCGCCGAGAGGTAGTTGGCGACCGGCTCATCCTTGCCGGTGAAGGGCTTGAGCTCGGGGATCCAGTGCGGGTTAGGCAGGAAGCGGGCATCGAACACGAAGTCGGCATCCTTGGGAATGCCGTACTTGAAGCCGAACGACTCGAACACCAGCACCAGCTCGTTCTCTTTCTTCCCAAGCACCCGGGTCTTGATGAGCTCGCTCAGGTCGTGAATGCTGAGGGTGGTGGTGTCGATACGCAGGTCAGCGGTCGAGGAGATGGGCGCCAGCAGGTGGGTCTCCTCCCGAATCGCCTCATCCAGCGACAGCTTGTTGCGTGAGAGGGGGTGCAAGCGGCGGCTCTCACCATAGCGCTTGAGCAGGGTGCCGTTGTCGGCGTCGAAGAAGAAGCTGGAGAACTCAACCCGCCCCTCATTGCGCACCTGAGCCAGCAGATTTTCCAGTTTCTCCGGATCGCTCGGCAGGTTGCGCACATCGATACTGACCGCCAGCTTGTCGTACTGGCTCTCCACCGACACAATCAGCTGGGGCAGCAGATTGACCGGCAGGTTGTCCACACAGTAGTAACCCAGATCTTCCAGCACTCGCAGGGCTACCGTTTTACCGGAGCCCGAACGCCCACTTACCACGATTAACTGCATCTTGTTCCCTCACGCCAAAACGGGTGTCTCATCCTTGGCCTGCTGTCAGGCCGAGGTCATGATCTGATAGAGCTCTTCGTCGCTGGTTGCCTGACGCAACTGGCGGCAAACCGCCTTGTCACCCAGCTTGGAAGCCATCAGAGAAAGGGTCTTGAGATGCTGCTTGCACTCGCTTTCCGGCACCAGCAAGGCAAACAGCAGGTCAACCGGTTGATTGTCGATGGAGTCGAAAGGAATAGGGTCGGCAAAAGTCATCAGGATCGCGGTTGGCGGGAACTCATCGTCAATGCGACCGTGGGGGATCGCAATACCGGCACCGATCCCGGTACTACCCATTTTTTCGCGGGCCAGCAAGCATTCGAACAGTGCCTGACGGGAGGTGCCAAGACGTTCGGCGGCCAGCTCGCTGATGATTTCGAGGGCGCGTTTCTTGCTGGTACAAGGGACTGCACTCTTGGTGCAGTCCCGACTCAGTATGTGTTCAAGTTGCATGGTTATTTTTTATTTAACTTATCTTTGTGCTTGATGATCTGCCTGTCCAGCTTGTCGAGCAAGGTGTCTATCGCAGCATACATATCGGCATGTTCAGAGTTGGCAAACACTTCGCCACCGCTGACGTGCAATTTGGCTTCCGCTATCTGGTTCAGTTTTTCCACGCTAAGCACCACATGAACATTGTTGATGTGGTCGAAATGACGCTCGAGTTTGGCAAATTTGTTATTCACATAATCACGCAGAGCTTCGGTGATCTCGACATGGTGTCCGGTCAGGTTAATTTGCATAACATCATCCTTTTGTTTGCCTAAACCAGGCGTTTGCGCTGATTGGAAGGTGGGATAAACAAGGATTCGCGATACTTAGCGATCGTGCGTCTCGCCACCATAATACCCTGTTCGGCCAGCAAATCCGCGATCTTGCTATCACTTAACGGCTTGGCAGGATTCTCTGCCGTGACCAGCTTCTTGATGAGCGCGCGAATTGCGGTCGATGAGCACTCTCCTCCTCCTTCGGTGTTCACATGGCTGGAGAAAAAAAACTTCAATTCGAAGATACCACGGGGGGTATGCATGTACTTCTGGGTCGTCACCCGGGAGATGGTCGACTCATGCATCTCCACCGCTTCGGCGATGTCATTGAGCACCATCGGCTTCATCGCCTCTTCACCATACTCGAAAAAGCCCTGTTGCTGCTCGACAATGCAACTGGCCACTTTCAGCAGGGTGTCATTGCGACTTTCCAGGCTCTTGATGAACCACTTGGCTTCCTGCAAATGGGAGCGAATAAACTGGGTGTCGGTGCTGCTGCGGGCGTTGCGGGCCATGGCGGCATAGGTCTCGTTGACCCGGATGCGGGGGGCGGAGTCGGGATTGAGCTCGACCACCCACTTGCTGCCCTTCTTGACCACGGAGACGTCGGGGATCACGTACTGGGAGTCGCTCTGGATGATGCCATTGCCGGGGCGCGGCTCCAGCAGCTGGATAAAATCCAGCACCTCCTTGAGGTCGCTCTCCTTGAGTTTTGTCTTGCGGGCGAGGGTGCGGTAATCCCGGTTGCCGAGCAGCTCCATGTGCTCGAGGATCACCTCCTTGGCCTCGTTGAGCCAGGGGGTCTGCGGGTCATACTGATCCAGCTGGATCAGCAAACACTCCTGCACAGAACGGGCAGCAATACCGACCGGATCGAAGTGCTGCACCCGCTTGAGTACCGCCTCGACCTCATCGAGTTCCACCTCTACGTCATCGCTGGTGACGGCTGCCTGGATATCCTCCAGCGCAACGGTCAGATAACCGGATTCGTCGATGGCATCGATAATGGCGAGCGCGATGGCAGCATCCACATCGCTGAACGGTGTGAGCCGCATCTGCCACAGCAGATAATCCTGCAGGTTTTCGGTGGTTTCACCCTGATAGACGCTATCTTCCCCATCGTGGATGGGGCCCGCGCTCTGGGCGGTGCCGGCAGAGTAAACCTCGTCCCAGGTGGTATCCACCGGCAACTCATCCGGCATCTGCTCCTGAGCCATGGCATCGCTGGAATCCAGCTGGCTGGCATCGACCGGCGCTTCCGGACTGGTCTCTTGCGCCTCGCTCTCTTCCTGCTCCAGCAGAGGGTTGTTTTCGAGCGCTTGCTGAATTTCCTGCTGAAGTTCCAGAGTGGAGAGCTGGAGCAGACGAATCGCTTGTTGTAATTGCGGCGTCATGGTCAGGGACTGACCGAGACGCAACTGTAATGTCGGCTTCATCTACGTCGGGATATCCTTATGTTCAGCGAGGCACTCGTCAAAGGAAATGAAGGCATGCCCCCTTACTATAGACTGAATTGATCGCCCAAATAGACGCGCTTGACCTGCTCATCGGCAAGGATGTCAGCCGGTGCACCTTCGGCAATCATCTTGCCGTGGCTGACGATATAGGCCTTCTCACATACGTCCAGAGTCTCTCTGACGTTGTGGTCGGTAATCAAGACGCCAAGGCCTCTATCTTTCAGATGCTGAATGATCTTCTTGATGTCTATCACAGAAATCGGGTCAACCCCTGCAAAGGGTTCATCCAGCAGAATAAAACGCGGCTCGGCCGCCAGCGCACGGGCGATCTCGACCCGACGGCGCTCACCGCCGGAGAGGCTCTGACCCAGGTTGTCGCGAATGTGGGTGATATTGAACTCTTCCAGCAGTTGCTGAACTTTGTCCTCACGCTCCTCGCGACTCAACCCTTTGCGGGTCTGCATCACTCCCATCAGGTTGTCGAATACCGACAGGCGACGGAAGATGGAGGCCTCCTGCGGCAGGTAACCGATGCCGTTGCGCGCCCGCACATGCATGGGCTGCAGGCTGATGTCCTGATCGTCGATGGTGATGAGACCGGCATCGCGCTGTACCAGCCCCACAATCATGTAGAAGGAGGTGGTCTTGCCCGCCCCGTTGGGGCCGAGCAGGCCGACAATCTGGCCAGTGCCCACTTCAAGGCTGACGTCACTCACCACCATGCGGCGCTTGTAGCTCTTCTGCAGGCCCACTGCTTTCAACACTGCCATGGCTTATTTTCCCTGCTGCTTCTGGTCGGCGGGCTTATCGAAATTCTCTACCTGATCCGGCAGGAACACGGTTTTGACCCGCTGGCTCGGGCTCTTGCTCTCGGCAATCATCTTCTGTTTGACGATGTCGTAGCGGATCAGATCGCCATTGACCTGGCTATCTTCCTGCTTGAGCTGACCGTTGCCGGTAATGGTCACCAGCCGGTTCTTCAGCTCGTAGCGGATAGTGTTGCCGTGGGCATTGACCGGCTTGCCGTTATCCAGGATCTGGAAGAAGGTGGCGGGCTTGCCGTAGGCAGTCATCACCTCGGCCCCTTTCTCGCCGGAACGGGTCACTACCACCTTGTCAGCCTTGATCCGGATGGTGCCCTGATTGATGGTCACGTCCTCTTCGAAGGTAATGCGGTTGTCCTGCATCTCGGCCACCTGTTTGACGGCATCGACGTAAACCTTCTCGGCAAAGTCGGACTCTTTGGCGGTCACCGCACCACACAACAACAGGGCTGCGAGGGCCAGATTAGCGTTTTTCATTGAAATAGATGGCATGGCCTTGATCCAGTAACTCAAAATATTTGCGGTCCAGATGGCCCTTGAGGCCAACCCCTTGGGTCTGGAAATCCCGACCCAGAATGTTCACTTCCCGGTTGCTGCGCACATCCTGTGTCACCAGATCCAGCTCCAGATAGGGGGTATCCAGTGTGGAAATGAAAGAGGTGGGCAGCAGACCATCCAGATGCACCTTGTCCCGCAGGATGACGTTGTCGCCGGTGTTGAGCACGCCGGTTTCGGCGGTCACCTTCCACTCGGCGGCACCCTGATCGTCATACATGTAGACCACCGGCTTGTCGAAGGTGGCCTGCTCGAGGATTTGATAATACTCGGCGTAGGTCGACTCCAGCCGCTCGGTGCGCTTGCCATTGATATCAAAACGGGTGGTCACCAGATCTTTGGCGACAAAATCCGGCTGATAGTTTTCGATTTTGACGGCGCTCTCCGGCACCAGCTCAACCTTGCCCAGCTGCCAGGCAACCAGTGCAACCAGAAACAGCAGGGCAAACAACAGGGTCTGTCTGCTCATACCGAAGCCTCGGGCTGATAATCGTCGTGGCCCTGCGCCTGCAAAATGAGGTCACACACCTCGCGCACCGCACCCATGCCACCGCCAAGCCGGGTCACCATATCGGCACGACTCAGCACCAGCGGATGGGCATCGGCCACCGCAATACCCAGGCCGCAGGCGGCCATCACCGGCAGATCGATGGTGTCATCGCCCATATAGGCAGCCTGCTCCGGGCTCAGCCCCAGCTTGGCCAGCAGCGCTTCGAAGTGAGGCAGCTTTTTATCAGCCCCCTGCACCACATGAGCCACCCCCAGGCTTTTCATCCGATCGCTGACGATACGGGAATTGCGCCCGGTGATGATGGCGATCTCGATCCCGGCATTGAGCAACGCTCGCATGCCCGCACCATCGCGGGTACAGAAGGTTTTCAGCTCTTCGCCGTTGTTTCCCATGTAGATGAGGCCGTTGGAGAGCACCCCGTCCACATCGCACACCAGCAGGCGGATTTGCGCCGCCTTCTCAAACTGGCTGCGCGTCACCGGACCATAGAGGGTCGGTACGTTTTGCATCAAATTACTCCGGCTTTCAGCAGGTCGTGCATGTTGAAGGCGCCGAGCGGGCGTTTCTCTTCATCCACGACCAGTAATCCGTTGATTTTTCTCGTTTCCATCAGCTTGACGGCTTCTGCAGCCATCATCTCTGGACCTACGGTAACACAGTTGGCCGTCATTACGCGGCTGATGGGGGTGTGATGGATATCGATCTGCTGGTCGAGAATGCGGCGCAGGTCGCCATCGGTAAAGAGCCCGGCCAGCAGGCCATTGCCATCGACCACCGCCGTCATACCGAGCCCCTTGCGGCTCACTTCCAGCAGCGCCTGGCTGATGGTGGCATCTATCCCCACCCGGGGCAACAGATCGCCACTGTGCATCAGGTCGCCAACCCGCAGCAACAGACGCTTGCCGAGCGACCCGCCCGGGTGAGAGAGGGCGAAGTCATCGGCGGTAAAACCGCGCGCTTCCAGCAGAGCCACTGCCAGGGCATCGCCCATGACTAAGGTTGCCGTGGTGCTGGAAGTGGGTGCCAGACCCAGCGGGCAGGCCTCTTTCTCTACCTTGATGCACAGATGCACGTTGGCCTCTTTGGCCATGGTGGAGGCGGGATTACCGGTCATGCAGATGAGCGGAATGCCGCGGCGCTTGAGTACCGGCAGCAGAGCCAGGATTTCGTCGCTCTCGCCGGAGTTGGAGATGGCGATGATAAGGTCGCCGCTGGAGATCATCCCCAGATCGCCATGACTCGCTTCCCCCGGATGGAGGAAGAAGGCCGGGGTGCCGGTGCTGGCGAGGGTGGCGGCAATCTTGCTGCCGATATGGCCCGACTTGCCCATGCCGGTGACCACTATCTTGCCACCGCAGCGCAGCACCATCTCGCACGCCTTGTCGAAGGCGTCGTTCAGATACTGATAGAGTCCATCAATGGCTTGCTTTTCTGTGTCCAGCACCGCGCGGGCACTACGACGAAAATCGAACAGTTCAGACACTTTCTCAGGCTTTACAGACATAAAGACACAGCTCCGGGCCGAAATTAGCTGCGGGATTATAAAAAAGTCTGCCCGGATAAGCGAATCGGATGGCAAGTCCCGCTCTCGATGACGCACTTTGTTACAGAAAACTGTCGTGCAAATGGGCTTGCAGCCTGTTCAATAGTTGTTCCTTGCTGTTGCTTAGACCTAGACTACCCCATAAAATTCGCACCTCATTTACACCGGATGGACAATTGTTTGAACAATGACCTGATCACCATCTCCGATCTGACCTTCAGTCACGGAGATCGGCTGTTGTATGACGGGATCAACCTGACCATTCCTCGTGGCAAGGTAACCGCCGTCATGGGCCCGAGCGGCATCGGTAAAACCACCCTGCTGCGGCTGATCGGTGGCCAGCTCAAGCCGGAGTCCGGTCACATTCTGTTTGACGGGGAAGATATCCCCACCCTCTCCCGTTCGCGCCTCTATGAAGTGCGCAAGCGGATGAGCATGCTGTTCCAGAGCGGCGCCCTGTTTACCGGTATGACGGTCTACGACAACGTGGCCTTCCCGCTGCGAGAGCACTCCGGCCTGCCGGAGGAGCTGATCCACACCATCGTCATGATGAAACTGCAGGCGGTGGGCTTGCGCGGCGCGGCGAAACTGATGCCCTCCGAGCTCTCCGGCGGCATGGCGCGCCGGGCGGCGCTGGCTCGGGCCATCGCCCTTGACCCCGACCTCATCATGTATGACGAGCCGTTCGTCGGGCAGGATCCCATCACCATGGCGGTGCTGGTCAAGCTGATCAAGGAGCTGAACGATGCCCTCGGTATCACCTCAGTCATCGTCACCCACGATGTGAAAGAGGTTCTGAGCATCGCCGATTACGCCTACATCATTGCCAATCGCAAGGTGGTGGCGCACGGTACGCCGGATCAGCTGCGCGAGGAGCACAATCCCGAAGTCGAGCAGTTCCTCAAAGGATTGCCCGATGGTCCTGTTCCGTTTCATTTTCCGGCAGGCGATCTGCTACAGGATCTCTGATGTTGATAAGTCAAATAAGCAAGCTGGGGCGGGTCGGAGTGCGGTTTATCAGCTCCGTCGGTCGCGCCACCATCATGTTGTTCCATGCGCTGGCCGGCAAACCCGAGCCGCGCAAGCACTTCCCGCTGCTTGTCCAGCAGCTCTATGTGGTGGGTGTGCAGTCGGTGGCCATCATTCTGGTCTCCGGCCTGTTCATCGGCATGGTGCTCTCGCTGCAGGGTTACAACGTATTGAAGGATTTCGGCGCCGAGCAGAGTCTGGGACCGCTGGTCTCCCTCTCCCTGCTGCGGGAGCTGGGTCCTGTGGTCACGGCGCTACTGTTTGCCGGCCGTGCCGGTTCGGCCCTGACCGCTGAAATTGGCCTGATGAAGGCCACCGAGCAGCTTTCAAGCCTCGAGATGATGGCGGTCGACCCGCTGCGCCGGGTGGTTGCCCCCCGCTTCTGGGCTGGCGTCATCAGCATGCCGCTGCTGGCCTTTATGTTCAGCCTGATCGGCATCTTCGGCGGCAAGCTGGTCGGCGTGGACTGGCTCGGCGTGGACGAAGGGGGCTTCTGGTCTGCCATGCAGGCCTCCGTCGACTGGCATGAGGACATCATGCAGGGCGCCATCAAGAGCCTGATTTTCGCCCTGGTGGTCACCTGGATTGCGCTCTTTAACGGCTATGATGCCAAGCCGACCTCGGCCGGGATCAGTCAGGCCACGACCCGTACCGTGGTCCACTCATCCCTCGCCGTGCTCGGCCTGGATTTTATACTCACTGCAGTCATGTTTGGATAAGGTAAAGATGAAGTTCAGCAAAGTAGAATTCCTGGTCGGCACCTTCATGCTGGCTGGCATCGGTGCCATTCTGGCACTGGCCCTGCAAGTGGCCGGTTTGAGCTTCAAACCGGAAGGAGAAACCTATACCCTGCGCGCGCATTTCGATAATATCGGCGGCCTGAAAGTCCGTTCGCCGGTCAAGGTCGGCGGCGTGGTGGTCGGTCGGGTCAGCGACATCGTACTGGACCCGAAAACCCAGGTGCCCGAAGTGACCCTGATGATGCAAAAGAGCGCTGGCGAGTTCGCCGATACCAGCTCCCTCTCCATCCTCACCTCCGGTCTGCTCGGCGAGCAGTACATCGGTCTGGCCCCCGGCTTCAGCGATGAGGAGATGGGCACCGAGATGCTCAAGGATGGCGACCTGATTGAAGACACCAAATCCGCCATCGTGCTGGAAGATCTGATTGGCAAGTTCCTCTACAGCCAATCCTCCGACAGCAAATCAGACAGCAAGAAGGAGTAATCATGTTCAAGAAAATCGCCCTGCTGCTGGGTCTGATGACCAGCATGCTCTTTTCCCTGTCTGCCCAGGCCGCAGTCGATGCCACCGACCCCAACGCGCTGGTGGATCAGGCTGCCAAGCAGACCTTTGCCCGCCTGAAAGCCGATCAGGCCCAAGTGAAGAGCAATCCGGATCACCTGCGGGTGATCATCCGCGAAGAGCTGCTGCCCTATGTGGACAACCGCTTCGCCGCCTACAAGGTGCTTGGCAACCAGATTAAAGAGACCACCGAAGCGCAGCGCAATGCCTTCGTCGAGGTGTTCACCGAGTACATGGTGAGCTCCTACGCCGATGCGCTGGCCCATTTTGACAAGCAGACCGTCAAGGTCGAGCCGGGCAAAGCTCCCAGCGGCAACATCACCGCCGTCAACGTCAGCGTGAAAGAGGCCGGCAAGCCGGACATCTTCCTCGAGTTCAAACTGCGCAAGAACAACAAGACCGGCGAGTGGAAAGCCTTCGACATGGTGGCAGAGGGGATCAGCCTGCTCTCCGCCAAGCAGAGCGAGCTGGGCGGCCTCATTCGCCAGAATGGCATCGATGCGGTGATCGCCCAGTTGCGCGAGCACAACGCCAAGCCGCTGGTACTCAAACCATGACTCTCAGCGGTGAGCTGCAGGCGCCACAGGTCAATGACCTGTGGCAACGCCGCGCCGAATGGTGGCAGGACGACCAGCTCGAGCTCGGCGGCGTCACCACCCTCGACTCCGCCGGACTGGCCCTGCTGGTCAAATGGGCCAAAGCCGTATTAGCGCGAGGCGCCACACCGCAACTGGTGGGCGCCTCCAGTGATTTCTATACCCTGGCCAACCTCTACGGGGTGGCCGGGCTGTTTCAGTCAACCCCGCTCACAACTGAGGACGCATAATGCAAGTCTCTGAAATTGAAGCGATACTCCTTGAGGCTCTGCCATTGTCCGAAGTCCATGTCAAAGGGGACGGTAGTCACTACCAAGTGATCGCCGTCGGTGACATGTTTGACGGCATGAGCCGGGTCAAGAAGCAGCAGGCCATCTATGCCCCGCTGATGGACAAGATCGCCAGCAACGCCATTCACGCCCTCTCCATCAAAGCGTTCACCGACGCCGAGTGGAAACGCGAACGTAAATTCCTATTGCCCTCCTGATTTGGTAACGAAGTAAAAATGGACAAATTCAAAATCGATGGTCGTTGTACTCTCAACGGCGAAGTGACCATCTCCGGCGCCAAAAACGCCGCGCTGCCGATCCTGTTCGCGACCCTGCTCTGTGATGAAGAGGTACACCTCTCCAACGTGCCGCGCCTGAAAGATGTGGGTACCACCATCAAGCTGCTGGAGATGCTGGGCGCGACCACCAAGGTCAACGGCAATGTGACCGTGCTGACCGGTGCCGTAAACAACCACGTCGCCCCCTACGAGCTGGTGAAGACCATGCGTGCCTCCATTCTGGCGCTGGGCCCGCTGGCCGCCCGTTTCGGCGCCGCTGATGTCTCCCTGCCCGGCGGTTGCGCCATCGGTGCCCGTCCGGTCAACCTGCACGTCCACGGCCTGGAGCTGATGGGTGCCAAGATCACCATCGAAGATGGTTACATCAAGGCCCGTGTCGATGGCCGCCTGAAAGGCGCCCACATCCTGATGGATATGGTCTCCGTGACCGGTACCGAAAACCTGATGATGGCCGCCACCCTGGCTGAAGGCCGCACCGTGATCGAAAACGCCGCACGTGAGCCGGAAGTGGTCGATCTGGCCAACTTCCTCAATACTCTGGGCGCCAAGATCCAGGGCGCGGGCACCGACACCCTGACCATCGACGGTGTCGAGCGTCTGCACGGCGGCAACTACAGCGTGCAGCCTGACCGCATCGAAACCGGAACCTTCCTGGTGGGCGCAGCGGTCACCGGCGGCAAGATCACCTGCCGCAAGACCGACCCGACCCTGCTGGAAGCGGTACTGGTCAAGCTGGAAGAGGCTGGCGCCCTGATTGAGAAGGGTGAAGACTGGATCACCCTCGACATGACTGGCCGCACCCTCAAACCGGTCACCATCAAGACTGCCCCCTACCCGGCCTTCCCGACCGACATGCAGGCACAGTTCACCGTGCTGAACGCCGTCGCCAAAGGTACCGGCATGGTCACCGAGACCATCTTCGAGAACCGCTTCATGCACGTTCCCGAACTGGTACGGATGGGTGCAGACATCGAACTGCAGGGCAACGTAGCCATCTGCCGTGACACCGAGCAACTCAAGGGCGCCCAGGTGATGGCGACCGATCTGCGCGCCTCCGCCAGCCTGGTACTGGCCGGCTTCGTGGCCGAAGGCTCCACCATCGTCGACCGTATCTATCACATCGACCGTGGCTACGAAGACATCGAGCAGAAGCTGCAGGGTCTGGGTGGCCGCATCGAGCGCATCAAGGGCTGATATCTCCCTGATCGCTGGCCGATAAAAAGGCCCCCTCGCTAATGCAAGGGGGCCTTTTTACATTCACCTGGGCTGCCGAGATTCAATGCGGTCGAGAGTGGTCCATATCGTGTCAGGCTATTTACCAGCCCCCTGGCGGCCAACGTTCATTGGCTCGAGACTCGCCAAAGAACCAAAAAAGTGGGGTGACATGTCCATGTCACCCCCTCGCAAATAGCATGTTCCATATTGGAGTCCGGCCACGCCAGGTCTCTGTTTCACTTTCCGATAGTTCGCGACCCATCTTAAGTACGCGCCAATTGCAGCAATGCAACCGGCCAGCTACCCGTTACAACCTTCGTCCACACGGCAGACAAGCCGCCGTGTTTGTCCTTGCAACTGAAATATTACGCATAAAAACAAAATAAAAAACGTTTTTATGCTAATTCCATTCACATCAGAGTACAAAAAACAGCCTTATCATCACCACTAAATTGTTATAAAACAGCAAGATAGATTCATGCATGGTTATTCACCCGCAAAGGGCATCAGCAATGGCTTACAAGGCTTTGCGAGATCTCGCACAAAAAATGGCTGCCTTACAGCCAACGGCGCAGGGGCAACCAGTCACTCAGACGGGCTATCAGTCGCCTTGGCCACCCCTCGGGTTTGCGCGGCAATCCACCGGCCTGCTCCTGCCAGCGAGCCAGCCACGTTCGCAGCGCCTCGCAGATCGGCGGGCAGTGCAGATGCAGCATCAGTTCGGTATTGAGAAAGAGTGAGCGAGGATCGAGGTTGAGGCTGCCGAACAGCGCCCGCTCCTCCCCCAGCAGGATCAACTTGGCGTGCAGGCTGCCGTGGCCATGGTCAAACTCGGCGACCCGGATCCCTTGGCGCAGCAACCAGCCGAGATAACGCTGATAGGCACCATAGACCAGTGGCACATCGGTGCTGGCCAGCGAGTTGGTGAGAATGTCGATGGCGATCCCCTGCTGGCGCAGCCGCGCCAGACGGTGCCGGAACCCGCGGGTCAGGATGAGGTAAGGGGTCACCAACCCCAGCGAGCCGGGATTGTCAGCCAGCTGGCGCCAGAGCTGACGGGCAGTGGTGGGACGGGAGATAAGCCCCTTGCCGGGACGGTCGAACCACACCTCGGCCCGCCCCTCATGCCATTGCAGCGACACATCGCGCTCGTCAAACAGCGCCGCGGGCAGATCGTAGACCGTCGCTACCGCCGGATCCGTCATGGTGAACAGGAAGTCGTTGACCACCTCTATTTCGGCGGGCAGCAGCTCGCGGCGCAACAGATGGCGGATGGGGTGACTCCAGCGGCTGTGCCAGAACTGCTCGAACCCCTGCACCATCTGCTGGCCCAGTCCCCCCTGACAGGCGAGATCGAGATCCACGAAGGGGGCTTGCGGATCCAGACCGAAGTAGCGATCACCGATGTTGCGCCCGCCGATCAGCGCCAGCTTGCCATCCACCAGCAGCAGCTTGTTGTGCATCCGGTGGTTGATGCGGCGAAAGCTGAGCAGTCCCTCCAGCAGCAGTGCCAGCGGGCGCCAGCCCCGCAGCCAGAAGGGGTTGAACAGCCGTACCTCGATCCCCGGGTAGTGAGCCACCATCTCCAGAAAGCGGTTGTCACCGGCATAGAGATCATCCACCAGCAGCTGTACCTTGACGCCACGCCGGGCGGCGTGAAGCAGCTCGCTCAGCAGCAGCTTGCCGCTGCTGTCCTCCTCCCAGCTGTAGTACTGCGCCTGGATCCGCTCGCGGGCATGGCGGATCCAGTGACAACGCACCTTGAGCGCCAGCTGGGGATCGTCGATCAGGGCAAAGGATCCGGGGATCATGGTGTCATCCTGCTGTCATGGCCGGGTGTCATAACGCTGGCGAGCCTCTTCACATATTCAAAAGGAGTTGCTGATGGAACTGCATGATACCCCGATGTTGCGCTATCTGGGCCAGCTCAGCCAGCCAGATCTCATCCCGGCCACCGGCCCTGCTCACTGGTTTTTGCAACACAGGGACGGTGGCTGGCAATTGCCGACCGTGCAGGCGACTCTGCCGGTCAACCGGCTCAGGGCTGAGCCGCTTCGATAGCGGCAGCCTTGCCCTCGATCTGGGGCAGGCTGAAACGATAGGCCACGTAGTACTTGTAGATGGTGCCGACATAGTTGATCGGCCCCTGTCCGACTTCGTTGGCCACCAGCTGATCCACGTTACCGAACCAGACGTTGGGATCGAGTCCCAGTTTCTCCGCCTTGCCTCGCAGCGCCTGCACCCGGTTCGGCCCGGCGTTGTAGGCGGCGAGGGCAAACAGGTGGCGGTTGAGCCGATCCAGCTTGGGATCATTGAAGTAGGTATCGAGGATCAACCGCATGTAGCGGCAGGCGGCCTCCACATTTCCCTCCAGCGTGGTGAGTCTGGCGCCGTTGATGCCGACTTCCCGCCCCGTACTGGGCAGCAACTGCATGAGGCCCACGGCCCCCTTGGGCGAGCGCGCCTTGGGATTGAGGCCGGACTCCTTGTAGCCAAGCGCCGCCAGCATCAGCCAGTCGAGATCGTATTGATTGGCGTACTTCTCCAGCACCTTGCGAATGGTCGCGAGGCGCCCCATGGGATCCGGCGCCAGGATATTGCTCATCTGATCGCTGCGAACCAGCAAGCGGCGCAGGGTCATGTCGCTGTAGAGGCTGTTGCGGCTGACGCTCGCCAGATAGCCATTGACCGCTTTCAGCAGCTCGGGGCTGTTCTTGCGCAGCGCCCAGCCACTGGTGCCGTTGCTGCGCAGGGGGATCAACTTGTGAGCCTTGAGACCGGAGATCATGCCACTCAGCCAGATCCGCCCCTTGTAGCTGTCGGTCACCGTCAGGGGAATAATGCCGGCGGCCACCATCTCCAGCAGATCGCCATCCTGTAGATATTCGGGCACCGTCTCGATATAGACGGGGGGCAGCCCCAACTCGCGAAACAACCAGTTGAGCTGGCGCAAGCTCTCGTAGTAGCTGGAGCTGGCCCGCACCCAGACCCGCCTGCCGGAGAGCTGGGTAATGCGGCTGAAGGCGGGCAGGCTGTTCTGGCTAACCACCCACTCCTCGATGGAAGAGATGAGCGGCCGGGAGAAGGCCACCTGTTCACGCCGGGTCGGGGTCACCGTCATGGTCGCCGCCACCAGATCCCCACGCCCCTCGGTCAGATAGTCCAGCAGCTTGTCCTGCCGCACCGGGATGTAGACCACCTTGAGTTTGACCTTCTCTTTGGCGAGATAGGTCTTGTTCAGCCAGCGCTCGAATCCTTGCAGCTGATTGACCAGAATGCCGTACTGGGTGCCGCGATCGAGAAAATAGAAACCGCGCTCATAGACCACCAGAGCCCTGAGTTCGCGCTTTTGCAGAATGCTTTCGAGGTCCCCGGGTTGGGGCAAACGCACCGGCTTGAGCTCAGCCGCCAGCAGGGAAAAACAGCAGAGGGCCAGCAGAGCCCAAATCCAGCGTCGCATCACGATGGCTGCCCCTGTGCTGAGGTCACGCCTGCTGCCTGTTGGCAGCACGGATCACGATAGAGGGTGGGATTGGGGGCAGAGATCCATCGCTGCGTCATGATATTTACGCCTTCTGTTGGCCGACTCGCGCCGGGCAAAACGTCTGTGGGATAGAGTAACTATAGAACGCCGACCCACAGCAGAAGGGTCAACACGGCAGGCAAACCTGCCGCGTTATCAGACAACTCAGATAGAGCGGGCCCGCATTTCGAAAATCAGTTTTTCGGCGGTGCAGGTGAATTGCAGGCGGGCTTTCAGGATCACGCCGTTGGCGCCCTGGGTCAGTTCGCTGCTCACTTGAGCTTCGGCGGTGACCTGTTTGGCCAGTACTTCATAGGCAGCCAGCTTGGCGCGGGCATCCGCCTCGGCCGCGGCTTCAATAACCAGCTCCATCACATCGTCGCCTTCGCCGATGATGGTGCCGATCTCGGCAAAACAGCCGCAGCTGTCACAGGTTTCGTTCAGTTCAACTTTCTCGTCTACAGACATTTTCTACTCCTACTGCTTATTTCGGATGATTTGCGTCGTCACGCATCGCCTTGCGAAAATCTTTGATGGCGGTCCCCAGATCCTCACCTGCACTGGCAAGACGCTTGCTGCCGAAGACCAGCACAACGACCAGCAAGAGGATCAGCATATGCCAGATATGAATTCCACCGAGTCCCATAGGGATACTCCCTCACAAAGAGATATCTGTTACTTGTATCAAAATAGAGCGCAGGGATTGTTGGGCAAAATCAAGGCAGGTGCAAGTGAGCAAATAAATCATAGCCAAAAAATAGGGCGACCCTGAGGTCGCCATATTGATTGTGCTACATGTCCCCTCAACCGCTACATCCTGTACCAGTGGTTCATGCGAACCTGAGACCATTCGAGGATAAGATCGCCAAGATATGAAAACAAATGGTATAAATTCATCTTAGAATTGAAGAGGATTCATATCATGCTGCTGGAACAACTGGGTCGCATCGACCTCAATTTGCTGATTATCCTGCAGGTATTGCTGGAAGAGCGCAACGGCAGCAAGGCGGCACGCCGCCTTCATCTGAGCCAGTCCGCGGTCAGTAAAGCCCTCGGCCGTCTGCGCGATACCTTCAATGATCCCCTCTTCATCCGATCTGCCTACGGGCTGGAACCCACCGGCCGTGCCCTTGCACTGCAGCAGCAGTTGCAACCCATCCTGCTGTCGCTGGATAACCTGATCCAGCCGCCCGAGTTTGACCCCGCCAGCTCGGAGCGGGAATTCGTCATCGCCAGCATGGACAGCGCCTTTACCCTGTTTGCCCCGCTCTACCTGAGCGAGCTGAAGCGGCAGGCACCAAGGATCCGCTTGCGTTACGAGGAGTGGACCGAGAACAGTCTGACCGAGATGAGTCAGGGACAGGTGGACATCGCCTTCGCGGTGCGAGAGAACTGCATCAGCTCCGATTATCGGCTCGATACCCTGCCCGACAGCATCTGTCAGCGAGTGCTGGCGGTCGATGATCTCACCTGTCTGGTGCAGCAGCACCACCCCGCGCTGCGGGAGCCCAACTGGAATCTGGAGCACTACCTCAGCTATCCCCATGTACAGACTTACTGCGAGGGGCGGGACCGCTGGATGCTGGATCACAAGCTGGCAGAGCAGGATCTCTACCGGCGTATCGAGGCAACCGTGCCCTCCTTCGAGGCGGCGCTGCGGATGGGGATGCACTCCGACATGATAGTAACGCTCTCCCGGCTCTACGCCCGCCACGCCACCCAGGTCTATCCGCTGTTACAGCTGCCGCTGCCCATCGGGTTGGACAGCATCTCCCATCTGCTGATCTGGCATCAGCGTCACAGCGAGGATCCGGGCCACCGCTGGCTGCGGGAGCTGCTGCTGTCCCTCATCATGAGCAAACTGGAACCTGCAGCGACCACTCACGGATGACGGCACGCCTTCTCGGCGGCACAAAAAACGGGGCTCTGCGTAGCCCCGTTTCATTCACTTCAAGATGTAAACCACTCAGCCCTGGCCGGTCACCGCCAGATAGTGATGTACCCCGTCCAGCAGCATCTGGACCGAGATCATCACCAACAGCATACCCATCAACCGTTCCACCGCAGTGAGTCCCCGCTCACCCAGCAGCTTGTTGAATACCTCGTAGAACATCAGGATCACCGCGCTGGCGGCCCAGGCCATAAAGAGCGCCAGCGACCAGTCCACCATCCGGGTCGGCTCCTGATTGGCCAGCAGCATCAAAGAGGCGAGGATCGAGGGGCCGGCAATCATCGGGATCGCCATCGGCACCAGGAAGGGCTCCTCGCCCGCCGCCAGCCCGGTCACGCCCCCCTCACTCGGAAAGATCATCTTGATGGCGATCAGGAACAGGATGATCCCCCCCGCAATGCTGACCGCCTCCTGCCGCAGGTTGAGGAAGCCGAGGATCTGCTGACCGACGAACAGGAACAGCATCATGATGGCCAGCGAGAAGAGCAGCTCGCGCACCATCACCTTGCGACGTCGCTTGGGATCAATATGACGCAGGATAGAGAGGAAGACCGGCAGGTTACCCAGCGGGTCCATGATCAGAAACAGCATGACTGCGGCAGAGAAAGTATCCATACAACGCCCTGGCTACGCCCTGAATAGGGAAAAGAGAGGGGGCGAAATATAGCAAAGGGCGAAGAATTGAGCGAGCGCCATGATGCGCTCGCAGCGGGATTAACCGTGGTTACAGATCTTGTCTGCGCGGGTCTGGAAACCCTCAGCCGAGTCGATGAATTTGCCACGAGCGGCCAGGAAATCGATCAGCGCTTCCGCATCCATCTCGCTGGCACTGCAGGTATGAAAACGGGCCTCGGCACCGAACCGTTCGGCCATCGCCTGTTTCAGGCTGGCACGGGTAAATTGCCCCCCTTGTGCCAACATCATCTCCATCACTTCGTGACCATGAACCGATTGCGACATCTCTCACCTCAATAATGAACATATTTAATGCCAATTAAATATCTCCCCGCCCGGAGGGATCTTGATATAGGCCAATAAATTGCGCATTACCTGGTCAGGGGAGTGGTCACCGCCACCGCTTTGTCGATAATGTGGCAACCCGCGTCAGGGATCGCTACACTGGCGCCCCTTTTTGGCCATCGCAGACAATGTATAAGGATATTGGCGTCATGCTGTTCCATGGAGAGGCTCTCAAGCCCTGGCAGATCTGGACCCGCCGACCACTCTGGCTCAAGACCCTGATCGGCATGCTGACAGGGGTGGGTCTGGGCGTCAGCTTTGAAGAGCAAGCCCTGTTGCTCAAGCCCCTTGGCGTCTTGTTCGTCAACACCATCCAGATGCTGATGGTGCCCCTCATTTTCTGTTCGGTCATCGCCGGTCTCACCTCGCTGCTCAAGGGCAAGGCCCTCGATCGCATCGGCAGCAAGGCGATCTGCCTCTACTTCTGCTCCACCGCCATCGCCATCTGCATCGGCCTGATGATGGGCTGGCTGCTGGAACCCGGCATGGGTGCCGACATGGGCCCCTATGAGCGGGTCGGTATGTCGGAACCACCCACCCTGGCCAGCGTGCTGAGCCATCTGGTGCCGAGTAACCCGGTACAGGCGATGGTGGATGGCAAGATCCTGCAAGTGATCGTCTTTGCGGTGGCGCTGGCGGTCGCCCTCAATGCCAGCGGTCGCCGTGGCCGCCCCGCCATCCTCTTCTTCACCTCGCTGGCCGAGGGGATGTTCAAGCTGACCCAGATGGTGATGGCGCTCGCGCCTTACGGTGTCTGCGCTCTGATGGCCTGGATGACCGGCAAGTACGGTCTCGACCTGCTGCTGCCGCTGCTCAAGGTGATCGGCGCCGTCTACCTCGGCTGCCTGCTGCACGTGCTCGGGGTCTACAGCACCCTGCTGCTCCTGCTGGCACGGCTCAATCCGCTGCACTACTTCAAGAGCATCGTTGATGCCCAGGCGGTTGCGTTTACCAGCAGTTCCAGCAACTCCACCCTGCCCATCAGTCTGGCCTGCGCCGAGAAGCGGCTGGGAGTCTCTCCCGCCATCACCGCCAAGGTGCTGCCCATCGGCGCCACCATCAACATGGATGGCACCGCCCTCTATCAGGGAGTGACAGCGCTGTTCGTAGCTCAGGCATTCGGGGTGGATCTGCACATGGTCGATTATCTGACCATCATCAGCATCGCCACCCTGGCCAGTATCGGTACGGCAGGTACCCCTGGCACCGGGTTGATGCTGCTGACCCTGACCCTGACAGCGGTGGGCTTGCCGCTGGAAGGGGTGGCACTGATTGCAGGCATTGACCGGATCCTCGACATGGCGCGCACCACGGTCAACGTATCGGGGGATATTCTGGTGTCGGTGCTGATCGCCCGCAGCGAAAACGAGCTGGATCTGGCGACCTATCACGATGCCAGCGCAGGGGAAGATATCGAGTTCCCGCCGCGCTAGCGGAAGAGAGATCAGCTGTCGTGGGGATCGTGATGACAGCGCCAGCAGACGTCGAAGTTGGCGCCGTTCTCCTCCCCGCACTGGCCGCACAGCCAGCCGTTACCCTGACGCTGCTGGTAACGCTCGATGACCCGTCCTGCCTTGCTGCGATCCTCGGCCCGCACCATCAGGGTCACCTGCAACATGTCGACCGGCAGTTCGCCAAGGGCGCCAGACAGCCCCTCGCCATTGAGGCGCACCAGCACCCCTTCCGCCTCCAGCGCCCCTTTCAACGCGTGCGCCTCCAGGGTGTGTGAGGCGCGATAGAGATTGATCCAGTTATCCATAGCTCCCCCTTACAACAACTTGTCGATGCCAAACTCAGCGCCGTTCTCAATCATGAAATCGATGAATGCCCGCAACTTGCGCGGCATCAGTTGCCGCTCCGGAAACAGCAAATAAATTGGCACCCTGGGTTGCTGCCACTCTGGCAGCAGGATCACCAATTCGCCGCTGGCCAGCTCATCCTGACAGAGCATAGCGGGTAACGAAGCCAACCCCAGCCCCGCCTTCGCTGCCTCCCGGGCACAGGTAATATTATTGACCCGAAAACGGGATGGGGGGTCAACCAGCACCTCTCTGCCATCCAGCTCGAAACACCAGTGAGAGGCGAGAAACCCGCTGCTCACCGTCACCCGCTCGTGGTTGGCCAGATCCTCCGGCCGCTCGATGACCGGGCTGCGGGCCAGATAGTCCGGGCTGGCACAGAGCAGCCTTCCGGTGCTCCAGAGTCGGCGCGCCGCCAGATTGGAGTCGCTCATGTCGCCAATCCGCACCACCGCATCCAGCCCTTCACTGATGGGGTCCACCACCCGGTTGGTCAGCTCCAGCTCCACCTGCAGGGCGGGATAGGCCTGCAAAAACTTGGCGACCAAGCGCCCAACCACCAGTTGCCCCGTCTCGATGGGCACCGCCAGTTTGAGGGTGCCGGTTACCTCCTGCTGGCTGGCGCTCAGCATCAGCTCGGCTTCGGTCAGGGCATCGACCGCCTTGCTGCAGTGCAGGTAGTACTTCTCCCCTTCCTCGGTCAAAGTGAGCTGACGAGTGGAGCGATAGAGCAGACGCACACCGAGCCGCTGTTCCAGCTCGGCGATCCGGCGGCTGACCATCGCCTTGGTCATCCCCAGCTCGCGGGCGGCCGCCGTAAACGAGCCCTTGTCGACGATACGCACCAGAATTAACGCGGCATTGAGATCCATTGTTGCACCAGTGAAACTGTATATCTCGTGAACCAATACTAATCGAAACAGTTGACCAGTGTTAGCCTGCGCCCCTTAAGTTCAGGAATCACAAAAATGAGTCAACACAAAAAAATTCCCCTGCTGGCAGCCATGATATTGGCGCTGCTCGGTCTGCTGTTCGCCGGTTACTGGTATCTTCACGGCCGCTATTTTGAAAGCACCGACAACGCCTATCTGCAAAGTGAAGTGACCGGGATCAGCTCCAAGCTGCCCGGCTATATCCGCGAAGTGCTGGTCACCGACAACCAGCCGGTCAAAGCGGGCCAACTGATCGCTCGTCTCGATGATCGCGAATACAAAACCAGGGTCGCGGAGGCCGAAGCCGACCTGCGCCTCAATCAGGCGACGGCCGAAAATTTGGCCGCCACCCGCACCCAACAACTGAGCCTGATCCAGCAGGCCGAGGCCAAGGTCGCCTCCGCCAATGCTGAACAGCTGCGCGCCAGCCAGCAGGTCAACCGGATCAGTCAGCTCAACCAGCGCCACTACAGCTCGCAAGACAGTCTGGACGAGGTGCGAGCAGGCCTGCAGGTCAATCAGGCGCAAGCCCGGGAGGCCCAAGCCGCCCTGCAAGCGGCCCGTGAGCGACTGCTGGTACTGGATGCCGAACGCAAACAGAATCTGGCCAAGCTGGCATTGAGCGAAGCGCAACTGGAGCAGGCCAAGCTGGAGCTCGGCTACACCGAGCTGCGGGCGCCTGCTGACGGCATCATTGGCAAGCGCAGCCTGCGGGAAGGGCTCTACGTCCAGTCCGGCATGCAGGTCGCCAGCCTGGTACCGCTGCAGCAGGTGTGGGTCGAAGCCAACTTCAAGGAGACCCAGCTCGCCCATATGCAGCCGGGCCAGAAGGTCGAAGTGGTGCTCGATGCCTACCCGGATCAACCGGTCGAGGGGATCATCGACAGCCTGGCCCCGGCGACCGGCGCCAAGTTCGCCCTGCTGCCGCCGGAGAATGCCACTGGTAACTTCACCAAAATCGTGCAGCGGGTGCCGGTAAAGATCCGCATCCCCGAGCCAGGTCCGCTGGCAGGCAAGCTGCTGCCGGGTCTCTCCACCGAAGTGATCGTGGATACCCGCACTCCTGAGCCCGTGGTGGCTGCCAACTGATGGAACCCATTCCACGTCGCAACTGGATCGCGGTCATGGGGGGCCTTATCGGCGCCTTCATGGCCATCCTCGATATCCAGATCACCAATGCCTCCCTGAAGGATATTCAGGGGGCCCTGTCGGCCACCCTGAGCGAGAGCTCCTGGATCTCCACCTCCTATCTGGTGGCGGAGATGATCGCCATCCCCCTGAGCGGCTGGTTGAGCCGGGGGTTGAGTGTGCGCCGTTACCTGCTCTGGACCACCGGTGCGTTTATCGCCGCCTCCGTGCTCTGCTCGTTCAGCTGGAACCTCACCAGCATGATCGTCTTCCGGGCGCTGCAGGGCTTCACTGGCGGGGCGCTGATCCCGATGGCCTTCTCCCTCATCGTCACCCTGTTGCCGTTACAGAAGCGGGCCACCGGCATGGCGCTGTTTGGCCTCTGCGCCACCTTCGCCCCCGCCATCGGCCCAACCCTCGGTGGCTGGCTCACCGAGCAGATGTCGTGGCACTACATCTTCTATCTCAACGTGCCGCCGGGACTGCTGGTGATGGCCATGCTGGCCCACGGGCTTGATAAAAAACCGGTGGACTGGGCCGTGATCAAGCGGGTAGACCTCATCGGCATCGTCACCATGGCGCTTGGCCTCGGCCTGCTGGAGGTGGTACTGGAAGAGGGCAACCGGGAAGACTGGTTCGGCTCAAGCTTCATCGTGCGACTGGCAGTCATTTCGGCGGTGGCGCTGGTGTTCTTCGTCATCAGCCAGCTGATCCGCCGTCACCCGCTGGTCAATCTGCGGCTGCTGCACAACCCGCGCTTCGCGCTGGCCTGCTTCGCCTATCTGATCCTCGGCATGGCGCTGATGGGATCTATCTATGTGCTGCCGCTCTACATGACCCAGATCCACAACTACAACGCGCTGGAAATCGGCGAAGTCCTGATGTGGATGGGACTACCGCAACTGCTGGTGCTACCGCTGGTACCCAGGCTGACCCACAAGATAGACCCGCGCTATCTGGTGAGCTTCGGCTTCCTGATCTTCGCCGTCAGCTGCTTTATGAACGTCAACATGAGTGCCGACTACGCCGGGCCGCAGCTGATCCAGTCCCTCATCGTGCGGGCGCTGGGGCAGCCCTTCATCATGGTGCCGCTCTCCCTGGTCGCCACCGCCAGCCTGAGCCACGACGAGATCCCCTCCTCCTCGACCCTGCTCAACGTGCTGCGCAACCTCGGTGGTGCGTTCGGTATCGCCATCATCGCGACCCTGCTCGACAACGATACCCGCACCCATGTGCTGCAGATTGGCAGCACTCTGGCCGCCAGCAGTATCGAGGGGCAGAGCTATCTGCTGCAACTGGCCCAGAGCATGATGGCGCAGGGTTCAGGCCCCGAGATTGCCCAGCAGCAAGCCCACGCCATGCTGGCCAATACCATCAACCGGGAGGCGGCCATCATGGCCTACAACCAGGTGTTCTACATCATGGGGATCTTCCTGCTGATCGCCAGCGCACTGATGCTGTTGCTCAAATCCCCCGCCCCACGGGCTGCGGATGCCGAACCGCTAGAGGCGTGAAAAACGCCGGGCATAAAACGAAAAACGGGCCAATGCCCGTTTTTCGTTATCTGTTACCTGCACTCAACCAGAAGGCGTTATCCCGCCAGCGACCCCGCGATCAGGAATTGCGCTGCGAAGTAGCTACTCATCACCCAGGCGCGGGCGTGGGGAAAGGGGTGGCGGAAGCGATCGAGCGCCAGCATGCTGTCGGAGAAGAGGAACATCAGCGCCCCCACCAGAGCGGCGGCCGAACCGGCAGTGAGAGAGGCGTGCCAGGCACCGGCGGCCACCCAGGCCATGCCGATGATCACCAGCATGTAGCAGAAGACCGGGATCCGCATCTCCCCCAGCTTGCCCCACAGCAGGCCGAATACCATGCCGGCGATCAGCAACAGCAGCAAACCATCCACCAGATTGAGCAGCAATGGCCCCTGGGCAAAACCGACGATATAGCAGAGATGCGCGACAAGAAATGCCGCCAACCCCTGAATGAAGCGATCGCTTGGCAACATCAGCAGCACATCGCCCGCCAGCGAGAGACAAAGGCCGAGCAGGATCCAAGCGTGTGAACCATCGTGGTCATAACTCTGGTAGCCGAACGCCAACGCGATGATAAGCAGCATGGTAAGCGGCTTGCTGATATAGAACTGGCGGCAGTCTGAACCGTAGGCAGCACGGATGTGCCACCAACCTGAAGCGATGATCAAGAAACTCAATAACATGCCCTGCTCCTCACCTGTTGCTCGCAGTCATACGGCAACCGTTTTTATCATGGTGCAGGGTAACAAATTCCCTACCCCAGTGGCAGGGGTGCTGATCAAATGGACAAACTAAGCCTAAAGTCTAATTGCCGCACCGAGTGGTTCAGGGCATAAGTGACGGGTCTGGAGGATCACCATGGAAGAAGCTATGAAAAACTATCTGCCCGCCATCGATATCATGATGTGCCATCTGGGGATCAGCTTTGAGCAGGCCTGCGAACAACTGGGTCTCAGCCAGCAGGAGCAACAGGCACTGGATCAATTGCAGCAACAGCAGAGCCAAGCCAACTAGCTTGAGTTGAATCATAAAAGAGAAGACCGCCAGCAGGCGGTCTTCTCTTTTAGTCTCTGTGATAACCGGACGGCATCATGCAATACCTGCCAGCAAACGACTCCAGTTGCGTTTACCAGCGATGAAGCCGTCACGCAGGGCCCGGTACTCCAGTTGCAGCTTGAGGCGGTCATAGCGCGCCAGCGCCTTGCGCTTGCGCAGCTCCAGCAGCCGCTTGCGACTGGCGTAATAGTGTTGCAACTGCTGGCTCAGCTTGTCGTACTCCTCCTGCAACAGCGCCTGCCACAGTTCACGATCTTCCTGCTTGCGCAACTTGGCTTGTGCCCGTTTCAGCTGCATCTGCAGCCGGGCTTGTTCGATACGCTCCTCCGGCGAAGATCTGAGATCTCCCGCCAGACCGCACCAGGAGGCGAGCCGGATCAACCACTTGGTCGGATCGAACTGCCACCAGTGAATGCCGTTGCGGTAATCATTCTCGAACAGGTGGTGAAAGTTGTGGTACCCCTCGCCAAAGGTGAAAAAAGCCAGGATGCCGTTATCGCGAGCGGTATTGCGATCGGTATAGGGCTGACTGCCCCAGATGTGGGCCAGCGAGTTGATGAAGAAGGTGGTGTGGTGAGTCATCACCATCCTCAGCACGCCCGCCAACAGCAACATGCCGAGCAAGTCCCCGTGCCACAGGCCAAGCAGCAGCGGCAGCCCCAGATTAGCCGCCAGTGCCAGCGTCAGATAGTGACGGTGCTGAAACGCGACCACCGGGTTGTTTTGCAGGTCTCGCACATTGCTGTAATCACCATAGCGATCTTCCTGATGCTCCCGCAACATCCAGCCGATGTGCGAATACCAGAAACCGCGCCCCGCGCTGTAGGGGTCTTTATCGTTGTCATCCACATGACGATGGTGATGGCGGTGATCGGCCGACCAGTGCAGGGCCGAATTCTGCAGCGCCAACGCACCGCCGATGGCAAACAACCACTGCAAAGCGGGGTGCGCCTTGTAGGCCTTGTGCGACCAGAGCCGGTGATAGCCTGCGGTGATGGAGAGACCACTAAGGCAGAACAACAACAGGAAACTGGCCCACTGCCAGAGATCGTAACCGTGGCTCACGCCGTACCAGGGCACGACAATCAACGCCACTATCCCGGAGAGGGAGAACAGCAGGGTATTGGTGAAAATAATGGGGGGTCTGGCCATCTCATTGCATCCTTTCAGCGAACAGCTGTTAGCCATTTTCTATGGTGATTTCCTCACGGTCAATGGTAAAAAAAATAGGATACAAACCTGATCCTGAGGCGCCTTCGGGTTATCATTTGTCCTCGTTAAGCTGAAGGTGACTGATTTCGTGGGTATTCGCGCTCAACAAAAAGAAAAAACCCGGCGTACATTGATCGATGCTGCATTCAGCCAACTGTGCGCCAATCGGAGTTTCTCCAATCTCAGCCTGCGGGAAGTCGCTCGCGAAGCGGGTATCGCGCCCACCTCTTTCTATCGCCACTTTCGCGATATGGAGGAACTGGGCCTGACCCTGGTTGACGAAGGAGGCCTTACCCTGCGCCAACTGATGCGCCAGGCACGCCAGCGCATTGCCGGTGGTGGCAGTGTCATCAGCACCTCGGTGCAGACCTTTATGGAGTTTGTCGAGAACAACCCCAACATCTTCCGGCTGCTGCTGCGGGAACGCTCCGGCACCTCGGCCGCCTTTCGTCAGGCGGTGGCTCGCGAAATCCAGCACTTTATCGCAGAGCTGACCGATTATCTGGAAGCCACCACCGAAGCACCACGGGAAGATGCCTACATCCAGGCAGAAGCCATGGTCACCATCGTCTTCAGTGCCGGTGCCGATGCACTCGACATGACCAGCGAAGAGTGCCGTGCACTCTCCGACCGAACAATTCGCCAACTGCGGATGATCGCCATGGGCGCCGAGGTACAAAACCAGAAGCGCCGTGAACCTCACCCATGACCACAGGATGGAGAACGATATGACTGAACAGCTTATGATCCCGAAAAAACCGCTCGCCATGGCCATGCTGATTGGTATCTGTGGCGATGCCTCTCTGGCCGTGCTGACCAACTCGGTCGTGCCTTTCTCCTTCTTCCCGCTGATTGCCCTCTGGCTGGCGGCCTATCAGCTGTTCCAGCACTATCGCCATGAACCCATGGTGGGCAACACCCCCATCTGCACCCTGCTCTGCTTCTTTATCGGTGTCTTCGGCCACTCCGCGCTGCTCAAGGTGCAATACCCGGAGCTTGGCAGCAACTTCTTCTCCCTGATCATGATGCTGCTGTTACTGGCAGCCCTCTCCATCAAGCTCGGCCTGAGCATTGGCAACAAAGAGAAGCCCTGATAAATCGACCGAGTGATGGTAATCAGCTGATACATAAAGCAAAGAGGCCTTCCCGTCGGGAAGGCCTCTTTGCTTGAACGATACCTGATTAATACGGCAATCTCGGTATTCCCAACCTAGCCAAGCTGCTGGCCTTCAAGATCGATGTGCAGATGGAAGAGGGGGTGATCAATATGGAACTGCCCTGTAGCCAGCAGGCAGCAGAAGGCTGATTTGGCCGCCTGTAAACTCGCTCAAATGGCTGATAAGGCTCGGATATAGCCAGAAAATGGTGGGAATAATCGGCTATCTGGCACTCTTACTTGGCAGAGAAAAGCCAGATATTGGTGGTTTAAGGCGCTAAAAATACAAAAGCCCGGTTATGAAACCGGGCTTTGTGTTGATTCTGGTGTGCAAACCTGTGGGTCACTTGATAAAACCGCCCATAGCAAAAAGGCCTTCCCATCTGGGAAGGCCTTCAAATTAGTGGCGGAGCGGACGGGACTCGAACCCGCGACCCCCGGCGTGACAGGCCGGTATTCTAACCGACTGAA